>JBAQDW010000109.1:0-27090 GCA_049286445.1 Rhodoferax sp.
ACCGGCACGTTCCAGCGGCTTGAGCGCGAACAGAGCACCATTGGCGCCGCCTTGCTAGGCAACGTGAATTCTGAATTCGCTCTGAACCTTCGCGCTTACTGGGATGCCGCCAACAACAGTTGGAACCAATGGGTTTTGAACTACACGCAAGGGCAACAGCTCAGGTTGCTCGAAAGCCTGGGTTTCGATTCGCCAAGTTGGGAAGATCTTGTCATCGTGTTGATTGGCCTGGTGGTGGCCGCCAGCGCGGGCGGTGCGCTTTGGAGTTTATGGGAGCGCCACCAGCGTGACCCTTGGTTAGATTTGCTGGCGCAAGCGTCTGCGCGTTTGAATCAAGCCGGTGTCCACATCACCCCCAATAGCCCGCCCCGCCGGGTGGCAGAAGAGTTGGTTCGGCAACTTGGTCCCAATCACCCCGGCGTTGTGGCCCTTCAGGACTGGCTGTTCAAGTTGGAGGCCATGCGCTATGCGCCACCCATACCCAACCAAAGTCCCGCTGGGGGCCTCACTGGGTTGAAACGGGCCTTCAAACACCTACCCTGGCCCTTGTGACCATTATGAAGACTGATCACCACCCGCGTTAATTGCTATATAATTGATAGCGGCTTACGCAACACCAGCGCGGGCTACAACCTTAAATCATCAAAATAACTAACGCGAATAGCCCCTTTGACGAACACCGCGTTCTCACCGCGAGACAAAATCTTGCGTTTTGTTGATGACGTCGCACAACACTGTCACGTCCGTTTTAACGCCCAAACGACCAAAATGGAGATCTTGTTGGGGCCAGGGTTTTTTGCTGACCTTGGGTGTGGAGAAGCTCACAAACCTTGGTAACAAACTTGGTGACCGTTTTGATGGCCGAGCGCCAAATCATCAAGGGGCGTTGGCCTTGGTAGAGCCCAAAGGCGGCGATTGAATTGGGCCTTGGAACATTAAAGGCCAGCAACAGATAGCCTTAGTGGTTCACGGATTCAGGGCGCGCCATTCACTTCACGCGATGACATGGCCAGCAAAGTCGTCAAAGCACTGGACACCATCACTGTCACCCAAAATACCAAGAAAGTCAGCGTGTAAAAGCCTTCTCTGGAGACTTGAACCGACTCACCAAACCAACGAATATCTCGTGGATCGATCATTGCAAAGACCAAGGCCTCTAACACGCAGGCCACCATGAAGGCAGGCCAGACAATCCCCATTACACGTCGAAAATTCATAGCCAGACTGTCCTCGAAAATGAATAACCCATCGTCATGGCTTCACCGGCGAGGTTGGCGGCGCCACACCCGTGGCCGCATGGTTGCGGGCCTTGATCGCCGGCGCCAGACTGGCAGCGGCTTGGGCATCGAGCTGCTGGTTGATCTGAATTCCTTGTTGGTAATAATCCTCTGAAATGACGGGGTCAGGCCGGGTGATGGCCAGATAGATGGTGAAAAAACTGGCCACCACCACCACTGCGGGGCCTCCCACTACCATCCACATATGGCCAAATTTCCACCACGGACCGCTCGAATTTGGTACTTTATTTTGCATGGCTCACCCCTATCGAGGAACAATAAACGAAGACTTCTCAGACACCTTGTCGTGAGAACCCAATGACTCAATACCAAAGTGGATCACATGGGAGCCCGGCTCAGCGGCACCAAACGGCGCAACCACACGCACCGTCACCCAGCGTGACTCTGTGGAAGCCACCTCAACAGTATCCTCTGTCGTCAATTGCAGCCCAGGCAGACCTGATGCGGTAATTTTGTAGGTTTGTGACTGCTCCGTGGCATTCATTAACTGGAGCCGGTACAGGTTTTCAATATCACCTTTGGCCACAATTCGGGCCATTACGCCCCGGTCACGAACCACGTCCACCTTGAAAGGCGTGCGCAGCGTCAAACTCACCACCATGGCCACCACAATGCCCAGAAGGATGCTTGAATAAATCAGGATACGCGGTCGCAGCACATGGCGCAGAGTTTGGCTCTTGGTCCACTTTTGGTCCATGGCATTTTCGGTGCTGTATTTGATGAGGCCGCGTTCATAGCCCATTTTGTCCATCACCGTGTCACATACATCCGCACAGGCACCACAACCAATGCACTCGTATTGCAGTCCATCTCGAATGTCGATCCCCGTGGGGCAGACTTGGACACACAGCGTGCAATCGACACAAGCACCCAGGTTCAAAATGGTGGGGTCTGCCTTGCGTGAGCGGGCTCCGCGAGGGTCACCTCGATCGGCATCGTAGGTGACGATCAAGGTGTCTTTGTCAAACATGGCGCTTTGAAAGCGCGCATAGGGACACATGTGCAAACAAACCTGCTCGCGCATGAAACCGGCGTTACCGTAAGTCGCAAATCCGTAGAAGATGGACCAAAAAATTTCCCAAGATCCCATGTTCAACTGAACAAAGGCCAAGCCCAGCTCTTTGATCGGCGTGAAGTAGCCCACAAAAGTGAACCCCGTCCACATGGCCAGCAGCAGCCAAAGCATGTGTTTGCCACCTTTGCGCCAGAACTTGTCCATGGACATGGGCTGGGCGTCACGGCGCATGCGCGCGGAACGGTCGCCCTCCATCTGCTTCTCAATCCATAGAAACATCTCGGTGTACACCGTCTGCGGACAAGCGTAACCACACCACAGACGCCCGGCCACCGCAGTGAACAGAAAAAGCGCCAAAGCCGATATCACCAGCAAACCAGTGAGATAGATGAAGTCTTGGGGGTACAACACCAACCCAAAAATGTAGAAGCGCCGATCACCCAAATCAAACAGCACCGCCTGCCGCTGGCCCCACTCCACCCAGGGCAAGCCATAGAACACCAGCTGGGTCAAGATCACCATCGCCCAACGCCAACGTGTGAAAAACCCAGAGACGCTGCGCGGGTAGATGTCTTTGCGCGCAGCGTAAAGCGACACCATCACTTCATCGGCGGGCTGCGCGATGATGGGAATGACTTTTTTTGTCGGGGGGTCCTGTTTGGTCAATCCAATGTCCTTATCTACGTTGGCGCGCACATGGCTTCATTTACAGGGCCGGTGTACCTTTGTTGGAAAGGCTCCATACATAAGACGTCAGGACATGAATTTGACCTTCCGTCAGCTTCTCGCCCTGGGCTGGCATTTGGTTAACTTTTCCGTTGTTGATCATTGAGATGATCGCCGCTTCACCGTAGCCGTGCAGCCAAATGTCGTCTGTCAGGTTAGGTGCGCCTAGCGCAACGTTGCCTTTGCCGTTAGCACCGTGGCAAGCCGCACACGCAGCGAATTTTTCCTTGCCCAATGCGGCGAGCACTGAATCGTTCGGGCTACCCGACAAGCTCAACACGTACTGAGCCAAATTCTTGACGTCCGTGCTGGAACCTACCGCGGCCGCCATGGGGGGCATATTGCCCATGCGTCCTTGAAGCAGCGTGGTCTTGATCTGCTCCGATGCACCTCCGTGCAACCAATCCACGTCGGTCAGGTTCGGAATACCTTTGGTACCACGGGCATCTGACGCATGGCATTGGGCGCAGTTATTCATGAACAAACGCTCACCAATGGCCATCGCTTGCGTGTCTTTGCTCAAGTCTTCGGGGGTCAGCGCTGCGAATTTGGCATACAAAGGCGCGACTTCAGCATTGCCTTTGTCAACCTCTTTCGTGTGCTGCCCAACCGATGACCATCCAAGGGTTCCTTTGTAGGTTCCCAAACCAGGATACAAGGCAAGGTAAGCAAAGGCGAACACCACGGTGATCACGAACAGGTATGCCCACCAGCGTGGTAGCGGGTTGTTCATCTCCCGCAGATCGCCATCCCAAACGTGACCGGTGGTGTTGTCTGAAGCCGTCATGGCCCGGGCCTTGCCACTGAACCAAAGCAGCAACAAGCAGGCCAAGATGCTGACCACCGTGATGACCGAGACGTAGATGGGCCAGAAATTACTTGTGAAATCGCTCATTTTTTATCCTTTGGGTCCGTTCGTCAGTCTTGATCGAAGGGCAGATTGGCTGCCTCTTTGAAGTCAGCTTCATGGCGGCGCGAATAGGCCCAAACCATGATGCCCAAAAATGTGACGAAACTAACCACCGTCACAACGGACCGAAGTGTGTTGATATCGAGTTCCATAAAAGCCTCTCCTGTCTATTTGACCAGCGTACCCAACACTTGCAGGTAGGCGATGACAGCTTCGACTTCGGTTTTACCCTTCGTCTCTTCCGATGCGCTGGCAATCTGCTCATCCGTGTAAGGAACACCTACGGCCCGGAGTGCCTTCATGTGCCCGGGTAACGAAGCGTTGTCCACGGTGTTGGTGAGCAACCATGGGTAGGCGGGCATGTTGGACTCGGGAACCAAATCGCGAGGATTGTTCAAGTGGTCGCGCTGCCATTGATCGCTGTATTTCCCTCCCACACGGTGCAAGTCAGGGCCCGTGCGCTTGCTGCCCCACTGAAAGGGATGGTCATAGACAAACTCACCGGCCACTGAGTAATGGCCGTAACGCAGCGTCTCCGCCCGGAAAGGACGAATCATCTGTGAATGGCAGTTGTAGCAGCCTTCACGCTGATAGATATCCCGGCCAGCGAGTTGCAGAGGGGTGTAGGGAAGCAACCCTTTGACCGGCTCAGTGGTTGATTTTTGAAAGAACAGGGGAACGATTTCCACCAATCCTCCCACCACCAAAACCAGCAAAATCAAAACAATCATTAAAAAATTGTTGGTTTCAATTTTTTCGTGGGACAGCTTGCTGTTTACATTTGACATCTTTTTTTTCCTTACCAGATCAAGCGTGGGCCACAGCCGCGGGGGCTTGGATATTCACGACAACCGAGCGGCCATTGGTCACTGTTTTGAGCGTGTTCCACAGCATGACCAACATGCCTGTCAGGTACAACAATCCGCCCAGCAAACGCAGCACATAGAACGGATAGGTGGCCTTGACAGACTCAACAAACGTGTAGGTCAAGGTACCGTCCGCATTGATAGCGCGCCACATCAAGCCCTGCATCACACCCGCAATCCACATTGCCGCGATATAAATCACGATACCGATGGTGGCAGTCCAAAAGTGAATTTCAATGGCTTTCACGCTGTACATCTGCTTTTGACCAAACAGCTTGGGAATCAGGTAGTACATCGAACCCATGGTCACCAAACCAACCCAACCCAAAGCACCCGAGTGCACGTGGCCAATCGTCCAGTCGGTGTAATGCGACAAGGCATTCACCGTCTTGATGGACATCATGGGACCTTCAAAAGTTGACATACCGTAGAACGACAGTGACACGATCAGGAAACGCAAAATAGGGTCGTCACGCAGTTTGTGCCATGCACCAGACAAAGTCATGATGCCGTTGATCATTCCACCCCAGCTAGGCGCCAGGAGAATCAGTGAAAACACCATACCGATGGACTGCGTCCAGTCAGGCAAAGCGGTGTAATGCAGGTGGTGGGGGCCCGCCCACATGTACGTAAAAATCAACGCCCAAAAGTGAACAATAGACAGGCGGTAGCTGTAAACGGGGCGTTCAGCCTGCTTGGGAATGAAGTAGTACATCATGCCCAAGAAACCAGCGGTGAGGAAGAAGCCAACGGCGTTGTGCCCGTACCACCACTGAACCATGGCGTCTTGAACTCCGGCATAAGCAGAGTAAGACTTCATCAAGCCCGCAGGCACAGCCACGTTGTTCACAATGTGCAACAACGCGATGGCCAGAATGTAAGCACCAAAAAACCAGTTTGCAACGTAGATGTGACGCACTTTACGGGTGCCGATGGTGCCAAAAAACACAATCGCAAAAGACACCCAGACCAGCGTGATCAGAATGTCGATGGGCCACTCCAGCTCAGCGTATTCGCGGCTTTGGGTGAAACCCAAAGGCAACGAGATGGCAGCGCCGATGATGACGAGTTGCCAGCCCCAGAAAGTAAAGGCGGCAAGTTTGTCACTGAACAAGCGCACATGGCAGGTTCGCTGGACCACATAGTAGGCAGCGGCAAACAAACCACTGCCACCAAACGCAAAAATCACCGCATTGGTGTGAAGCGGTCGCAATCGCCCGTAACTAAGCCAGGAAATACCAAGATTCAGCTCTGGCCAAGCCAGCTGTGCAGCGATGATGACGCCGACCAGCATACCGACCACGCCCCACACCACCGTCATGATGGTGAACTGCCTGACAACCTTATCGTTGTAGGTGCTTGCAGACGCGTTGGGAAATATCATTTTCACCTCTCAAATTTTGTTACAAGGAGTTTCCAATGGAAAACCCTAATTTCACTTGACTCAAATCAACCGTTTTCTAAATTTCTTAATAATCCTTAAGAATTCGCTCACCTTCAGACTCGATGTCTTCAAATTGCCCCCGATAAATAGCCCACCACAGCCCACCAATGATAAAAAAAACCAAGATCACCGACAGCGGGATCAACAAATACAAAATATCCATTAATTGACACCCTCCAAATCAGCATGGGCCGACAAACGCAACGCATTGAGTACCACCAAGAGAGAACTCAGCGCCATCCCCAGTCCGGCCAGCCACGCTGGAAGATATCCCAAAACCGCCAAAGGGACGCACACTGCGTTATAAACCCCGGCCCATACAAGATTCTGACGAACCACGCGCAAGGTGCGACGCGCGAGCCGCACCGTATCCACAACAGTTGATAGCTGTTCCCCCAACACCACAAAATCTGACTGCGCTTGGGCCAGCGGCACAGCTTGGCCAAATGAAAATGACACATGGGCACCTGCCAAAGCCGGCCCATCGTTCAGCCCATCTCCCACCACCCCCACGCGCGCGCCCCGCTCTTGCGCCGCTTTCAAGAACGCCAGTTTGTCCTGTGGGGAGCAGCCCCCTTGAAAAGCGGCAATGCCAACGGCTGACGCCACCCGGGACACGGCTTCAACCCCATCACCCGACAGCAGGTGCACTGCCATGTTTTGATCCAATAGCGCCTGCACGGTGGCACGGGCGTCTGATCTAAGGTCTTCATGCAACTCAAACGTGGCCAACCACCCCAACGAGTCACTGAGATTGGCTTGCAATGAAGTCGAGGATTGCGGCTGAATGCCACAAAATTCGGCAGAGCCCAATCGAAGCCATTGGCGCGGCTGCGGGCCATGGCGCGTTGAGACTTGCCCGCCAACGCCCTGCCCTGGCCGCTCCGTCACGTCAGATGCCGTCCAGGCCAACACGGCGGCAGGCCCACCCGCTGCGCTGAAAATCGCCCGAGACACAGGGTGCAGCGAGTGTTGCGCGAGCGCGGCCGCCATGGCCAGCGCCTCTGGCACCGACACCCCTGCACGTACCTTCACCTCGCCCAAAACCATGGCATCCCGCGTTAAGGTGCCCGTTTTGTCAAACAATACCGTGTCGATGGAGGCCAACGCTTCAAAAGCCTCCAGCCGACGCACCAGCACGCCGCGTTTGGCCAGCGCGCCAGCGGCTGCCAACATGGCTGCAGGCGTGGCCAGTGACAAGGCGCAAGGACAGGTCACGATGAGCACCGCCACCGCCACCATCAGGGCATGGCCCGGATCGGTCGGCCACCAATAGGCACAGGCCAAGGCCGCGGCCACCAGCACGGCGATCAAAAAGGGTTTGGCAATACGGTCGGCCAAGCGTGCCATGTGGGGCTTGGAGACCGATGCACTCTCCATCAAGGCCACGATTTGTGCAAACCGGGTTTGCTCACCCACGCTCTCGACCCGCACCTGCACCATGCTTGAGAGGTTGTGACTCCCCGCAATGACCACCCCGCCGACACCGCGCGCCACCGCACGAGACTCACCCGTGAGCAGCGCCTCGTCCACAGTCGTGTCGCCCTGAAGCACCACGCCATCCGCTGGAAACGACTCGCCCGGCAAGATTCGAATCACATCGCCCGCCACCAAGCGGCGCACGGGTACCCGCTCAAACTCGCCAGTGGGTGTCAACCGTGGCACGCTGTCAGGCAAACGATTCATCAAGGCTTCTAGCGCGCCCGCCGTGCGATCACGCAGACGCAATTCCAGCCAGCGCCCAGTCAGCAGGAAGAAAACAAACATGGTCAGCGAGTCAAAGTAAACCTCGCGCCCGAAAATGCCTTGCGGCTCAAACGTTCCAGCCGTACTGACCACGAAGGTGATCGCCATGCCAAGTGCCACCGGCAAATCCATGCTGATGCGCCGACCCACCACGTCACGCAACGCGCTGCTAAAAAAGGGACCACAGGAAAAAAGCACCACAGGCAAAGAAAGCACCCAAGAGGCCCACCGCAGCAGCTGCTCCATCTCACCCGTCAAATCCCCCGGTGCCGCCACATAGGCCGGGTAGGCGTACATCATGACTTGCATCATGCACAGCCCCGCGACCGACATGCGCCACACAGCTTTGCGAGACTCGGCGCGGCGGCGCTCGCGCGAGAAAGCGTCATTCGCGGGCACGGCGCGGTAGCCCGCTGCTGACACCGCCTGCATCCACGCGGAAGGCTTGACTTGTACAGAGGACCACACCACACGCGCTCGGTGGCTGCCGGCACTCACCTCGGCCTTGGTCACGCCCGGCACCTTTAGCAGGGCGTCTTCGATGCTCAGCGCGCAAGCCGCACAGTGCATGCCTTCAATTAGCAGGTTGGACTCCCACACCTCCGGTTGGTAGGTGTCTGGTCGGCTGAAAGCTGACCACTCAGCGGGGTCGTCCAACACCTCAAGGGCGTCCAATGCCACCACCCCGCTGGCGTCTGGGCCGGGTGGTCGAGTGGCGAGCGACAAAGGATCCACAACAGCAGAACGGGCGATTGGCATAGGCTTTAGCGTACCCGAACGCTCGGCTGATTCACTTGACTTGCATCAAGTCACAGCCGTGCCAACGGCGTAAGCTATCGGTTCAACTTCCAGGAAACTGACCATGTACAAAAAGATTCTGGTGGCCACTGATGGGTCCACCCTGTCGAAAAAGGCCGTTGCCAACGCCATTGAGCTGGCTGCTTCGCTCGGCGCTGAGTTGGTGGCATTGAAAGTCGTGCCTCGTTATCCGCAAAGTTATTTTGAAGGCGGCTTGGCCCTGCAAGCCGCTGAAGTCGAACGCGTGGAAGCCCAGTGGGCCTCAGAAGGACAGGCCATTGTGGATGCCGTCAAAAAGGCGGCTGAAGGCCAAGGCGTGAAAACCAAGGCCGTGACCGCCAGGTCAGACGTGGTGTCCGACGCCATCATTGCCGCCGCCAAAAAGCACAAGTGCGATTTGGTGGTAATGGCCTCCCATGGCCGAAAAGGCGTCAAACGACTGCTGCTGGGCAGCGAGACACAGCAGGTGCTCACGCACTGCCATGTGCCCGTGTTGGTATTGCGCTAATCGGCTTTAAAGCTGTACTGCTCGCGCAACACGTTCTTTTGCACCTTGCCCATCGCGTTTCGGGGCAAGGCAGCCACCACGTGACAGGTTTTGGGCACTTTGAAATGAGCCAAGGTGGCTTTGAGGGTAGCCAAAATATGCCCTGACACCAGTGTGATGCCCGGTTTGGGCACGACCACGGCAACCCCAACCTCTCCCAAGTCAGGGTGGGGAATGCCCACCACGGCGCTTTCCATGACCCCGGGCAAGTCGTTGATAAAGCCTTCAACCTCAGCGGGGTAAACGTTGTAGCCACCGCTGATGATGAGGTCTTTGCTGCGGCCCACGATCGTGACATAGCCCTCAGCGTCCACCCGTCCGACATCGCCCGTCTTGAAGAAGCCGTCCGACGTGAACTCCTCGGCGGTTTTCTCGGGCATGCGCCAATAGCCCTTGAACACACTGGGCCCTGTGACCTCAATCCCACCCACCTCACCAGCGGGTACCGCTTGCCCTTGATCGTTGCGCACCCGCAGGCCCACACCGGGCAGAGGAAACCCCACCGTGCCACCCCGGCGCTCGCCCTCACTGGCGAGGTAGGGGTTGGAGGTCAGCATCACGGTCTCGGACATGCCGTAGCGCTCCAAAATGGTGTGCCCCACTCGGTTCTGGAACGTCTTAAAGGTTTCGATCAGCAAGGGGGCTGAGCCGGAGATGAATAAACGCATAGAGCGGACCACCTCTCGGATCAGGCCTGGCTCTGCCAGCAGGCGGACGTACAAAGTAGGCACGCCCATGAAGACGGTGGCCTCGGGCAACTTGTCGAGCACGCACTGCGGATCAAAACGGGCCATCCAGATCATCTTGCTGCCGTTGAGCAGCGCGGCGTGCACCGCCACAAACAGTCCATGCACGTGAAAGATAGGCAAGGCATGAATCAGCACATCACCGCCCTCCTGCCTGTTGCGCCAACCCCAGTAGTCTTTCAACACCAACGCATTGCTCAGCAGGTTGCCATGCGACAGCATGGCGCCCTTGCTGCGCCCCGTCGTGCCACTGGTGTAAATGATGGCGGCGAGGTCATCGGCGTGGCGTGGCACTACCGTGTGCACGTCAGCATGGTGGGCGGCGCGGTCTAGCAGGCTGCCGGTTCGGTCGTCGTTCAGGGTGAACACGTACTGGGTGCCGGCGGGAAAAGCCAGCTGGCTGATCCAGCCAAAGTTAGGCCCACTGCACACCACCACCGCCGGCTCGGCATTGCCAATGAAATACGCCATTTCCGCCTTTTGGTACGCGGTGTTCAGCGGCAAATACACAAAGCCTGCGCGCAAGGTGGCCAGGTACAACACCAAGGCCTCCACCGATTTCTCAACCTGTACCGCAATGCGTGCACCCTCGGGTAGCGCCAGTGACTGCAACAAGTTCGCCACCATGGCAGTGGCACGCTCCAAGTCGCGCCACGAATAACGCACCCCCCCGTCCGCCTCCACCGCGACGCTGTCCAAATCAGCAGGAAAACCCGCGCGCAATGCGGTGAACAAATTGACGTTGGGCACAGGTGATGGTGAGAGGGTCATGTGGTAAAGCCTCAAAGAACAAGTCAAAAAACAGGTTTGCGCTTTTGCAAGAATGCCGTCACGCCCTCACGGTGCTCGGCACTGGCGGCGTAGAGGTAGGCATTGGGGAATTCATTTGCTATTGTATTAATAGCTTCTTGCGCAGGCAGGGATTGGGCCACAGACTTATTCAGCTCTCTAAATGTCTGCTTGTTGAGTCGTGCCGCTTGGGGAGCCAAGGCGACAATGCGCTGGGCCAGCGCCTGCACTTCACCGACCAAATGCCCGCCCGCCACCACTTGGCTAAGAAACCCGCTGGCCGACAACTCGGCGGCAGAGAATACCTGCGCGGCCAGCAGCATTTGCCGCGCGACGGTAGGGCCCAATTCGCGCGTCACCAAGGCCGCTTCGCGTGGGGCCATGGGAAAACCCAGCTTGGCAATGGGGGCGCCAAATTGAGCCGATTTGGACGACAAGCGAATGTCACAACAACTGGCCAACTCCACCCCAGCGCCCATGCAGTTGCCGTCAATTTGGGCGACGATGGGCACATCGCAGTTCAACATCGCTTGCAAGCCACCCCACACCTCGACCTCATGGAAGTGGCGCAAGCTCGCTTCTTCAAACCGAAAGCCGGCGTATTCCGAGATGTCACCCCCGGCACAAAAATGCGCGCCCTCGCCTTGAATCACCACGCAACGCATGTCCGCGCGGTGCTGAATCTGCTCAAACACCGCCTTCAGTTGCGCCCACATGGCCCGGGACATGGCGTTAAAGCGCGCCGGGTGGTCAATGGTGACGCAGGCCACGCCGCCGCTTTGCACCATTTGAACCGTTCCACTCATCACACCTCCAACTCTGATGCTCTGATAGTTATAGCTGCTTGCGCAGGCTGTACTTGGGCTAGAGCCCTATTTCTTGCTCAAAGCAGGTTGTTGGCCGGCCCACCACCACATCACCACTCCGCCCACAATCATCGGAATACACAGCCACTGGCCCATGCTCATCCCCAGTGACAACAAGCCCAAATGCGCATCCGGCTCACGGAAGAACTCGGCAATGAACCGGAACACCCCATAGCCCAGCAAAAACACCGCAGACACCTGACCTGGTTTGCGTTCGGTGCGGGCATACAACCACAGCAGCACAAACAACAACAAACCCTCCATCAAAAATTGGTACACCTGTGACGGATGACGTGGCAAGTCACCCGCCCCCCGAAACACCATGCCCCAAGGCAGATCAGGGCTGCTCACACGCCCCCACAACTCACCATTGATGAAGTTGCCGACCCGTCCCGCAGCCAAACCCGTGGGCACGCAGGGCGCCACAAAGTCCATCACCTGCAGCCAAGGCCGATGGCGGGAGCGCGCAAACCAAACCATGGCCAGCAACACACCCAACATGCCACCATGAAAACTCATGCCGCCTTGCCACACCGCAAAAATCTCCAACGGGTGCGACAGGTAATACGCCGGCTTGTAAAACAAGCAATAGCCCACGCGTCCGCCCAAAATAACGCCCATGACGCCTAAAAACAAAATGTCTTCGACATCCCGCCGCGCCCAAGCACCCGGACCGGTGATGGAGGCAAAGGGTTCGTGGCGTAAGCGGCGAAAGCCCAGCCACATGAACAGACCAAAGGCGGCCAGGTAAGTCAGGCCATACCAATGGATGGCCAAGGGGCCCAATTGCAGCGCAATGGGATTGATTTCAGGATGTATCAGCATGGCCGCCATTGTGCCCGCATGAACTCAAGCCCTTCTTTGGGTTATCGCCCGTCCCCGCCGAGTTGCTCATGGGCGTAGGCCACAAACCGGTCCAAGGTGGGGCTGACCTGGTGCGCCGCCCACACCAGACTGGTTTCACAGCGCGGCATCACGCCCGTTGAACCAGCGGTATCTTTGTCAGCCGACTGCACCTCACGGTACACCACGCCTGAACGCTGAAACTGTCGCACGCTCTCAGGCACCCATGCCACACCCAAACCCGCCGACACCAAATTGACAATGGTCTGCATTTGAATCGCCTCTTGCGCGACCGCCGGCAAGTGGCCCGCGCCGTGGTACAGCGCAAAGATGCCGTCATACAAAGACGGCGCAATTCGACGCGGAAAAATCACCAGTGGTTCGGCCAGCACCTCGTTCAAGCGCAGCAGGGGCTGAATCGCCAACGGATGCTGATCTGGCAGCGCCAGCAGCAAGGGCTCCTGCGTAATCAGGCAATGCGCAAGCCCCATGGGCGCAAACCCGGGCGCGTGCAGCATAAAACCCGCGTCCAACTCGCCCCGCTCCAGCCCTTGCAGCTGAACATCCCCTGTTGCCTCCAGCAAATCGAGCTGAATCCGCGGGTACAAGGCCCGAAAGCAGCGCACCCACTGTGGCAGCAAGGCATAACCCACGGTCGAGACAAATCCCAATCGAAGGCGACCCACTTCACCCTGCGCCGCTGAAACCGCTTGCGCGGGCAAAGCCTGCGCCCGAGCCAGCAGGTCAAGTACCGACGGCAACAACGCCGCACCCGCCGATGTGAGTTGCACACTGCGCTTGGTGCGGTCAAACAAACGCACCCCCAACACGCGCTCCAATTGGGCAATCGCCTGCGTGAGCGGTGGCTGTGTCATGTGCAAACGAGCTGCCGCTTGACCAAAGTGCAGTGTGTCGGCCACGGCCGCAAATTGACGCCACAAGCGCAGCTCAATCCAAGGGGAGGCTGTGTTGAGTGGCGGCGGTTTTGGGTGATCATTCATACGCAGGGCATATTAATACACGTTAAAAAATAGATTGGAACAACTTTAAGTGTGCAGGCATACTTGCCGACACCCCAATTTATTCACCCACAGAGAGCCCTCATGGACATCAAACCCATTGTTATGAACCCCCGCAGCAAAAACATCACCGAAGGCAAATCACGTGCGCCGAACCGGTCGATGTATTACGCCATGGGTTACGAAGCCGACGACTTCAAAAAACCCATGATTGGCGTGGCCAACGGCCACAGCACCATCACCCCTTGCAACAGTGGTTTGCAAAAATTGGCGGATGCAGCGGTTGAAGGCATCGAAGAAGCGGGCGGCAACGCCCAAACCTTTGGCACCCCCACCATCTCTGATGGCATGGCCATGGGCACCGAGGGCATGAAGTACTCCCTGGTCAGCCGTGAAGTGATCTCTGACTGCATTGAAACCTGCGTGCAGGGCCAGTGGATGGACGGCGTCGTCGTGATTGGCGGTTGCGACAAAAACATGCCGGGCGGCCTGATGGGCATGCTGCGCGCCAACGTGCCCTCCATTTTTGTCTACGGCGGCACCATTTTGCCCGGCACGTTCCGCGGCAAAGACCTCAACATCGTGAGCGTGTTTGAGGCGGTGGGTGAAAACGCAGCGGGACGCCTGAGTGACGAGGACCTGCTGGAGATCGAACGCCGTGCCATTCCCGGCACCGGCTCCTGTGGTGGCATGTACACGGCCAACACCATGTCCAGTGCGTTTGAGGCGTTAGGCATCTCGCTGCCCTACTCCAGCACCATGGCCAACCCGCATGACGAAAAGGTGGTCTCAGCCAAAGAATCTGCCAAAGTGCTGGTCAATGCCATCAGAATGGACTTGAAGCCCCGCGACATCGTGACCCGTGAATCCATTGAAAACGCCGTTGCCGTCATCATGGCCACCGGCGGTTCAACCAACGCCGTGCTGCACTTCTTGGCCATTGCCCACGCCGCCGGCGTGGAATGGAGCATTGACGACTTTGAGCGCGTGCGGGTCAAAACACCAGTGTTGTGCGATTTGAAGCCCAGCGGCCAGTACCTGGCAGTTGATTTGCACCGCGCTGGCGGCATTCCGCAGGTGATGAAGACCTTGTTGTCTGCGGGCTTGTTGAACGGCGACTGCATCACCATCACCGGGGAAACCATTGCCGAGGTGCTGAAAGACGTGCCTGACGCACCCCGTGCGGACCAAGACGTGATCCGGCCGTTGAGCAACCCGATGTACGCCCAAGGCCACTTGGCCATTTTGAAAGGCAATTTGTCTCCCGAGGGCTGCGTGGCCAAAATTACGGGCTTGAAAAATCCCGCCATGACCGGACCCGCTCGCGTATTTGATGACGAGCAATCCGCATTGGCCGCCATTTTGGCGAACAAAATTGTGGCCGGCGACGTGATGGTGCTGCGTTATTTAGGCCCAAAAGGTGGCCCGGGCATGCCAGAAATGCTGGCACCGACCGGTGCCTTGGTGGGACAGGGCTTGGGCGAATCGGTAGGGTTGATCACAGATGGTCGGTTCTCGGGTGGCACCTGGGGCATGGTCGTTGGCCACGTCGCCCCTGAAGCGGCGGCGGGTGGCTTGATTGCCTTGATCAACGATGGTGACTCCATCACCATTGACGCCAACCAACTGCTGTTGCAACTGAATGTGAGCGACGAAGAAATCGCCACCCGCCGCGCAAGCTGGGTCGCCCCCAAACCCCGTTACACCCGGGGCGTGCAGGCCAAATTTGCGTTCAACGCGTCCACCGCCAGCAAAGGCGCGGTGCTGGACAACTACTGATCAAGTACTGTTCCGACCCCCTGCGAAGCCGCTCTGTGATGGCAGAGCGGCATTCAGCGCTTTTTCTTTTTCAGCGGTGCCAAGCCCATTGCTTGTCGATTACTGTCAATGCGGGCTTGCTTTCGCACGTTTTCTCGCTCCATCACTTTTCGTTTGGTGTAACCGGACCAATCAGCCCACCACCACCAAGCCACGGCCAACCCAAACGGTGACAGAACGTGCCACCACTCCCAGCCCGCAACAGGATCAACCTGCAGGTACTTCAGGGCCATTAAGATCAGCCCCAAACCTAACAAATACATACACTTCTCCTGCAATGGGGTGCGCATTGCTTGCACAACGCAATCACCCCGGTCGGTACAATATGAAAAATTGACTGTACTCCAACCGAAAGGAACATCTCCATGAAACGTACTCTATTTGCTTTTGTTGCCGCTGCCTCATTGGCTGTGCCTGCTTTGGCAGACCAGGCGCTGGCCACCAAAAACAACTGCATGGCTTGTCATTCGGTTGATAAAAAATTGGTGGGCCCTGCCTTCAAAGAAATCGCCAAGAAATATGCAGGTCAAAAAGACGCCGAGGCGATGTTGGTCACCAAGGTCATCAAAGGCGGCTCTGGCGTGTGGGGCGCGATTCCTATGCCCGCCAATAGCCAGCTCAAAGAAGCAGACGCGAAAACACTGGTTACCTGGATTCTGGCTCTGAAATAATGCTTCCCGGCCATAGCGAGCCCCTGTTTTAGGGGCCTATGTCTTTCAAAAAAGCCCGCAATTGCGGGCTTTTTTATGGGGAGGCGATCCCTTGTTTTAGACCCCTCATTACAAGGGGGACCAAAACAGGGTTTAGTGCCTCAATAAGTTTGACCGAGCTGGTCCAAAATGGCAGGGTTTTCAAGGGTAGAGGTGTCTTGCGTGATCGACTCCCCTTTGGCCAGCGAACGCAACAAGCGACGCATGATTTTGCCGGAGCGGGTTTTGGGCAAATTTTCGCCAAAACGGATGTCTTTTGGTTTCGCAATCGGTCCAATTTCTTTCGCCACCCAGTCGCGCAGTTCTTTGGCAATGGCTTTGGCCTCATCGCCGGTGGGGCAAGGACGCTTCAACACCACAAAAGCGCAAATCGCTTCCCCTGTCACATCATCAGGACGACCCACCACTGCCGCTTCAGCCACCAAGTCCGACTTGGCGACCAAGGCAGATTCAATCTCCATGGTGCCCATGCGGTGGCCGGACACGTTCAGTACATCGTCAATTCGACCCGTGATCCTGAAGTAACCGCGGTCTTCGCTGCGCACGGCACCGTCGCCTGCCAAGTACACCGTGCCACCCAACTCGTCAGGGAAGTAGCTTTTCTTGAACCGATCAGGATCATTCCAGATGGTTCGAATCATGGACGGCCAAGGTCGTTTGATGACCAGCAAACCCCCCGAGCCGTTGGGCACGTCGTTCCCCCCCTCGTCAACAATCGCGGCCATGATGCCCGGCAGGGGCAAGGTGCAACTGCCAGGAACCAAAGGTGTCGCGCCGGGCAGAGGCGTGATCATGTGGCCGCCTGTCTCGGTCTGCCAAAACGTGTCCACAATCGGGCAACGCTCACCGCCAATGTTTTTGTAGTACCACATCCACGCTTCAGGGTTGATGGGCTCACCCACCGATCCCAAAATACGCAAGCTGGTCAGGTCAGAGCGGTCGGGGTGAACTTTTTCATCGCTTTCAGCCGCTTTGATCAAGGAGCGAATGGCCGTCGGTGCCGTGTAGAAAATGGAGCACTTGTGGCGTTCAATCATCTGCCAGAAGCGGCCCGCATTGGGGTAAGTCGGAATACCTTCAAAAATAATCTGCGTCGCGCCAGCAGCCAGCGGGCCATAGGCGACGTAGGCATGACCGGTAATCCAGCCAATATCAGCCGTGCACCAAAAGACGTCATCTGCCTTCAAATCGAAGGTCCAGTCCATGGTCAATTTGGACCACAACAAAAATCCACCAGTGGCGTGCTGAACGCCCTTCGGTTTGCCGGTTGAGCCGGAAGTAAACAAAATAAACAAGGGATGCTCAGCACCCACCGAGACGGGCGCGCACTCGGTACTTTGTCCCTGTAACGCATCGGTGAAGGTCACGTCCCGGCCCGCCACCATGTTGCAGGGTGATGCAGTGCGCTCGTAAACAAACACGGTTTTTACCGACTCGCACCCCCCTAAATTCAGGCCTTCATCCACGATGGCTTTGAGCGGAAGTTGTTTGCCGCCGCGCATTTGGAAATTGGCCGTGATCACAGCGACCGCACCCGCATCCATGACTCGCTCTTGCACCGCTTTAGAAGAGAAACCCCCAAACACCACACTGTGCGTCGCACCAATGCGGGCACAGGCTTGCATCGCGATCACGCCTTCGAGTGTCATCGGCATGTAGATCAGGACGCGGTCGCCTTTTTGAATGCCCTTGGCCGTCAGTGCATTGGCAAACTGACTCACTTTGGCCAACAATTCCTTGTAGGTGGTTTTGGTGACTGTGCCATCATCCGCCTCAAAAATGACGGCCGTCTTGTTCTCGTTGGGCGTGCCCATGTGCTTGTCCAGACAATTGGCCGAGGCGTTCAGTTCGCCATCGTCAAACCATTTGTAGAACGGTGCATTGGACTCATCCAGGGTTTGGGTGAAAGGCTTGGTCCACACCACGTTTTCACGTGCCAAGCGGGCCCAAAAACCTTCAAAATCGTTCTCCGCCTCAGCGCACAAAGCGTTGTAGCCCTCCATGCCCGAGATGCGCGCGGCTTTGACCATGCTCTCGTTCGGGGGGAAAACTCGGTTTTCAACCAATACAGACTGGATCGCGGATGGTGTTGCACTCATGTAGGTCACTCCTCTTGTTAAAGTAAATTCCTGTCAAATGTCCCGCCTAGCACTTACAAGCCACTGACTGCATCGGACGCCACCCACAGAGCAAAAGCAGGGTGAGGGGCTGACTCTACAATGACCCGCCCCCTTTGACCCACGCCGCTTCATGTCAGATAAAAAAATTCAACCGCCGCCCCCTCTGCGTCCGATTGCCAGCTTCATTTTTGCCAGTCGCTGGCTTCAGCTGCCGCTCTACATTGGGTTGATTGCCGCGCAAGGCGTCTATGTGTACCACTTCTGGGTTGAGCTGCTGCATTTGCTGGAAGCGGTGTTTGGCAATCAAACTGCGCTTCAAGCGCTGGTTACCAGCATTGGCTATAAGTCCGATGTTGAGGTCACCTCGTTGAACGAGACCATCATCATGCTGGTGGTTTTGGCGTTGATCGACGTCGTCATGATCTCAAATTTGCTCATCATGGTGATCGTCGGAGGCTACGAAACCTTTGTCAGCCGCATGGATCTGGAAGGTCACCGTGACCAACCCGAATGGCTGAGCCATGTCAACGCCTCGGTCCTTAAAGTGAAACTGGGTACCGCCATCATTGGCATCAGTTCCATTCATTTGTTGAAGACCTTTATCAACGCCGCCAACTACGACGAAAAGGTGCTGCTTGCGCAAACAGCAATTCACATTACATTCTTACTCTCCGCTATCGCTATCGCTTACACCGATCGGTTGATGCAGCGCGGCAACGGCGACCATTGAGGTCTGTTGTCAAGATTGGCTTGGGACGCATCGACCTCACGTTGCGTCCCTTTTGACCGGATAACACCACGTGCTACTGATCATTGTTCTTCTACCGCTGCTGGCGGGCACACTTTTAACCGCTTGGTCAGGTGCAATGCCTAGCGGCAGCTACCGAAGGCGAACCGCCTGGATTGCCGGTGCCGTCGCCGCCTCCAGCTTGGGACTGCTGCTCATGCAAGCCCCCCTTGTCATGCAGGGGGAAACGGTGCATTTGTTTGCGCAGTGGGTGCCAGAAATCGGAATGAACCTGGGGCTCAAGTTGGACGGGTTGTCTTTGATGTTCGCCATGCTGATCACAGGCATGGGTTTGCTGATCATCGTGTATGCAGACAGTTACTTGGGCAAAGACGATCCGGTGGGCAAGTTTTACAGCACCCTGATGCTGTTTATGGCAGCCATGCTCGGCATTGTGCTGTCGGACAATCTGTTGCTGATGATGGTGTTTTGGGAACTCACCAGCATCTCGTCGTTCTTGCTGGTGGGTTATTGGAACCACCGCGCCGATGCCCGCGACGGTGCTCGCATGGCGCTGACGATCACAGGGGGTGGTGGGCTGGCCATGCTGGGCGGATTTGTTCTGCTGGGGCAAATGGCGGGCACCTACGAAATCAGTGAAATGGTGGTCAACGCCGCAGCGATTCAGGCCGACGCGAACTACCCCATTGCGCTGATTCTGATTCTGGTGGGTTGTTTCACCAAAAGTGCACAGTTCCCCTTCCACTTTTGGTTACCCCAGGCCATGGCTGCGCCCACACCGGTGTCTGCTTACCTTCACTCCGCCACCATGGTCAAAGCGGGCATCTTCTTGCTGGCGCGACTCACGCCGGTGATTGGGGGGACCGAGCTGTTCATGGGTATCGTCACCACCACCGGTTTGGTGACGGTGGCGTTTGCCGCTTTTATTGCGCTGTTTCGACAAGACCTGAAGGGCTTGCTGGCCTACTCGACCATCAGCCACTTGGGTTTCATCACGTTTCTCATTGGGCTGGGGTCTCCGCTTGCGGCGGTTGGCGCGATCTTTCATATCTTGAACCATGCCACTTTCAAAGCTGCCTTGTTCATGACTGCGGGCATCATCGACCACGAAACAGGGACACGCGACATGCGCAAACTGGGGGGGCTGTGGCGACTGATGCCATGGACTGCGACGCTGGCCATGACCGCAACGGCAGCCATGGCGGGTGTGCCGTTGTTCAACGGGTTTCTGTCCAAAGAGATGTTTCTCACCGAAGCCGTCACCTTTGCCCAGGCCGGTGGCTGGCGCTGGGCGGTACCCGCCATTGCCACCTTCGCCGCGTTGTGCAGCGTCGCCTACTCGGTTCGTCTGGTGCACGACGTTTTCTTCAATGGCCCACCACGCGATATGCCAAACGCGCACCCTCATGAGCCGCCCATGGGCATGAGAGCCCCGGTGATGTTGCTGGCCACGCTGTGTGTGGTGGTGGGCCTGTTGCCCGCGATCACTTTGGGGCCATTGGTGCGGGTGGCCTCAACGGCCATGCTGGGGCAAGCACCGCCGGAGTTTCATTTGGCGATCTGGCACGGCTTCAATCTGCCCTTGCTTCTGAGCATGCTCGCTTTGGTGGGTGGCGCGATTTTTTACTTTCGCGTCAACCGTGGTAATCGCCTGCACCGGCTGGACATCGAACCCTGGTTTGGTGAGTTGACAGGGCCCAACCTGTTCTGGAGAGCCAGCGACAGGCTGTTTGGCCATGCGGGTCGCCTCACAGCCTTGCTTGAAATTGGCTCTTTGCAACGCTATGTGGCGTGGATGCTGATCGCCAGCATCGTCGTGGCAGCCTCCACCTTGTTCACAGGGGAGATACCCCAAGCGGGTTCACGCGAACTGCTGCCGGTGACTTTGCCCGCCTTGGTGCTTTGGGGTTTGATGCTGCTGGCCAGCGGCTGGCTGGCGCTGCGGCATCACAACCGGCTGCAGTCGGTCGTGGTCACGGGCGTGATTGGCTTGGTCACCGCCTTGACCTTTGTGGGATTTTCAGCGCCCGACCTGGCACTGACGCAATTGAGCGTGGAAGTGGTCTCCACTGTGCTGATGTTGATGGGCTTGGCTTTGCTCCCCAATCGCACTCCGATGGAGTCAACCTTTAATCGGAAAACAAGGGATGTCTCGCTCGCGCTCATTGGCGGCGCTGGCATGTCATGGTTGACTTGGATGATGCTCACCCGTGACCATGACTCCATTGCTTGGTATTTCCTGAACCAGTCGGCCATTGCGGGCGGCGGCACCAACGTGGTCAACGTGATCTTGGTGGACTTCAGGGGTTACGACACGTTTGGCGAGATCACCGTTTTGGGTATTGCGGCCATCGGCGTGCTGGCTTTGATGGATGGGATGCGCACCCGTCGTTCCGCGGGTGATGAAGCGGGTCGCAGCTGGACATTTGCGGCTCAGCCGCTGATGCTGCGCGTCGCCGCTCGTATCGTGCTGCCGCTGGCTTTGGTCGTTTCGCTGTACATCTTCATGCGGGGCCACAACATGCCGGGTGGCGGATTCATTGCCGGATTGATCACTGCGGTGGCGCTGGTGTTGCAGTACATGGCCATGGGTCAAACGCGTGCCGAGGTGTTGTTACACGCGGCGGGGGGGCGGCGGTTTGTGCGTTGGATTGGAACGGGGCTGGCGATTGCGGGTTTGACTGGTGCGGGTGCATTCGTATTGGGGCAACCGTTCCTGACCAGTGCACACGGCCATCCCTTCGTGCCACTGCTGGGTGCGTTGCCGCTGGCCACTGCGGCGCTGTTTGATCTGGGCGTTTACATCACAGTGGTGGGGGCTACCTTGCTCACCATTGCCACCTTGGGCGCTGCGAGTCGCGCCCCCAATGTGGCACCTCGCACGACAACGGTGAAAGGAGGTCAGGCATGAGTTTGGAATTTTTAGTGGCCACCGGCATCGGTGCCGTCACCGCAAGCGGCATCTACCTGGTGCTGCGAGGCCGCACCTGGCCGGTCGTTATTGGTCTGAGCCTGCTGGGCTATGCGGTGAACCTGTTTATTTTCGCCATGGGGCGCTTGTGGCAAGACGCCGCCCCCATCCTGAGCACCACCGGGCGCGTGGCCGACCCTCTGCCCCAAGCCTTGGTGCTCACTGCCATCGTGATTGGTTTTGCCACCACGGGCTTTGTGATTGAGTTGGCGTTGCGAAGCCGGCATGAGAGTGGCACCGACCACGTCGATGCCCTCACGCCCGAGAAAACGCCTCCCGCTGCGGCTGAGGACGTCAAATGATCGAATTCATGGGTGTATTCTTCGCCAGCCATTTGTCTGTCTTGCCGGTCATTCTTCCCCTGTTCACTGCCGCCGCCCTGCTGCTGATGGGCGATGGCGGCGGCCAGTCCAGCCACGGCGGCTCCAAACTGCGCTACAGCCGCATGCTCAGCCTGACCTCGACCGCCGTGGGTGCGCTCTTGGCTTGGCAACTGATGGCCAACGCATCTTCGGGATCCTTGTCCGTTTATCCCCTGGGAGGTTGGTCTGCGCCGTTTGGGATCGTCTTGGTGGTGGACCGATTGAGCGCCCTGATGTTGGCCTTGACCTGGACCATTGCCGTGCCTGTGTTGTGGTACGCCACAGGCGGATGGGACTCGCATGGTCGCTACTTCCATGCGCTGTTTCACTTTCAACTGATGGGGCTCTCGGGTGCATTTGTCACCGGTGACTTGTTTAACCTTTTCGTTTTTTTCGAGGTGCTGTTGATCGCCTCCTACGTGCTGCTGGTGCATGGCCAGGGACGGGAGCGATTCAAGGTGGGCTTGCATTACGTGGTCTTGAATTTGGTCGCCTCGGCCTTGTTTTTGATCGGATTGGCCGTTATTTACGGCGTCACCGGGACGCTGAACATGGCTGATTTGGCCATTCGCGTGGCACAGTTGGCTCCCCAGGAGGCCTCCTTGCTCAAGGCAGGCGCTTTGTTGCTGCTGGTGGTGTTCGGCTTGAAGGCAGCCATTGTTCCACTCTACATGTGGCTACCCGGCACCTATGCGGCGGCCAGTGCGCCGGTGGCGGCGCTGTTTGCGATCATGACCAAGGTCGGTGTTTACAGCATCATTCGCGTCCATGCGGTGATGTTGGGTGAGTCGGCCGGCCATGCGGCCTTTGCGGCTGAGCCGTGGTTACTGCCCGTGGCGCTAACCACCACCGTGTTGGGAGTCTTCGGTGCGTTGGCAGCGCACAGCTTGTCCCGCTTGGTGTCTTACCTCACCGTCGCCTCCGTAGGCACCATCCTGGCCAGCATTGGTTTGTTCACACCCGCCGCACTGTCGGCTGCGCTTTACTACACCGTGCACAGCACCCTGGTCATTGCAGCTTTGTTTTTGCTGGTCGAGTTGGTGGGATCACAACGGGGTGACATTGGAGACCGGTTGCAGCCGTCCACGCCCGTGGCGCAGCCCATCATGCTGGGCTTGATGACCCTTCTGGGTGCCGCTTCAGTGGCGGGCCTGCCCCCTTTACCTGGTTTTCTGGGCAAATTAATGGTGCTGCAGAGTGCGGCTGCCACCCCAGCGCAAGGTTGGGTATGGGCGGTGATTCTGAGTGCCGGCTTTCTAACCCTGGTTGGGCTGGCGCGGGCTGGCACTATTTTGTTTTGGCACGTTTTACCCGGAAACAACAATATGAGTCACTCTGGGGCCAGCTGGCGGTTGACGTCGGCCACGTTGGGCCTGCTGGGACTGAGCCTGGTGTTAGCCGCCTTCGCCTCACCGCTCAAGCGCTATACCGATGCTGCCGCCCTGCAGCTGGCCGACCGCACGGCTTACTCGGAGGCCGTTTTGGGCTCAGTGGGTGGTGCGGCGGCCCAGACCACACGCCCCTATCGCGGTGGGGTCGGTGATGTCAAACTGCCGCCTCAAGGAGACCAGCCATGATGCAACGCAAAAAATCATGGTTCGGGCACCCCTGGTTAAGTGCCATGCTGGCGTTAAGCTGGTTGTTGCTTCAACACTCGGTCGAGCCTGTGCACTTGCTGTCAGCGGCGCTGATTGGCGTCGTGATTCCGCGCGTGCTGCACGATTTTCTGCCTCGGCCGTCCAAGATCAAGGTCTTACCAGCAGTTCGCCTCACTCGTTTTGTGCTGTGGGACATTCTGATGTCAAACATCGCGGTGGCTAAACTGGTGCTTGGCCCCATGTCGCGCCCGCAACCCGCCTGGGTTGCGGTGCCGCTCACCTTAACCCACCCCACCGCGATCTCATTGCTGGCGGCCATCATCACCACCACGCCAGGAACCGTGTCTTGCACCATTGACGAGGAGCAGCATGTGATTTTGGTGCACGCCTTGGATTGCAGCGACCCGGCCCAAATGGCGAATGACATCAAAGACCGGTACGAGGTCTTGTTACTGGCTATTTTTGAAGGCGACCCCATCCTGACAGGAGGCAAGGCATGACATCTGGCATTTTTCTGATCTCGCTGGACATCGCCAGCACCGCCGTCGCACTGGCCATGGTGCTGTGTGCGTGGCGTTTGGTCAAAGGGCCTGACACCATAGACCGCGTGCTGGCCATTGACACGCTTTACTTGAACGCCGTGGCACTGGTGGTGTTGCTGGGCATTCGTCAGCAGTCGGCCATCATGTTTGAAGCGGCGCTGATTGTGGCCATGCTGGGGTTTGCGTCCACCGTGGGATTGGCCCGTTACCTGACGCGCGGCGACGTCATTGAATAAAAAAGGATAGAAAAATGATGACCTCATTGCATCCCTTTGTGGAATGGCTGGCCGCTGGTCTGCTGCTGATTTCTGCCTTTACCCTGTTTGTAGGCGCCCTGGGTTTGGTTCGCTTCCCCGATTTTTTCATGCGACTGCATGCGCCCACCAAAGCATCCACCTTGGGCGTCGGTGGCATTCTGTTGGCCAGCATGATCATCGCGGCGGCGCAAGGTCGCATCGGGCTGGCTGAACTGTTGATCACCTTGTTTGTATTTGTCACCGCACCGGTCTCCGCCAATCTGATGGCGCAAGCCGCCCTGCACCTGAGGGTGGACTCGCAGGTGCCTGCGCCCACAGACGCCGTGCCTGAAGACCGCCCGGCCTGACTGGCATTGAGACCGCATTTTTAACAACACGCTGAAGACGACTCATGATCTGGATTTTTATTGCTGGCCTCATCGCACTCGTGGTGGGGGCTGAGTTGCTGGTCCGGGGCGCCTCTCGGCTGGCCTTGTCGCTGGGTATTTCGCCCTTGGTCGTGGGCCTGACGATCGTGGCTTTTGGCACCAGTGCACCTGAGATTGCCGTGTCCGTGGCGGCCGCGCTTGATGGTCGAACCGATATTGCCATTGGCAACGTGGTGGGCAGCAACATTTTCAACGTGCTGTTCATCTTGGGTCTGTCGGCCCTGATCACCCCGCTGGTTGTCAATACTCAAATCATTCGTCAAGAGGTGCCGATCATGATTGGCGCCTCAATTTTGCTGCTCGCCTTTGGGCTGGATGGGCGTATTGATCGCATTGACGCGCTGATTTTGTTTGTGCTGCTGGTGGTTTACACCGTATTTTTGGTGGTCCAGTCCCGCCGCGAAACGCGCGCCACGCAAGATGACTATGGGTCCGAAATAGAGTCCCAAAGTCAGTGGGACGCCCATTGGACGGTTCAATTGGCGCTGATTGGAGTGGGCCTGGTTTTTCTGGTGTTGGGTTCCAGCTGGCTGGTTGAAGCGGCCACCAGCTTTGCCAAAGCCATGGGGGTGAGTGACCTGGTGATTGCACTGACCATCGTGTCAGCGGGCACCTCCATGCCTGAAGTCGCCACGTCGGTCATGGCCGCCGTGCGCAAGCAGCGCGACATTGCCGTGGGCAACGTCATTGGCAGCAACACCTTCAACATATTGGGCTGCCTGGGGTTGTCGGGCATGGCTGCAACCGATGGCTTGGGCATGGCCCCCGCGCTCATGGCGTTTGACATTTGGGTCATGCTGGCCGTGGCAGTGGCCTGCTTGCCGGTGTTCATGACGGGCCGAGAGATTGCCCGTTGGGAAGGTGCGGTGTTCTTGGGTTACTACGCCGCCTACACCACTTACCTCATTTTGGCAGCGCAGTCTCATGCAGCGTTGTCCACCTATAGCACCACCATGATGAGTTTTGTGGTGCCATTGACCATCATCACGCTGGTGGTGGTGTTCATCAAGCCAAAGCCATCGGCTCGTTCCTGAGCAGCGACCCACCCCCATGGCAGCCAACACCCCTGCCTCAAGCTGCAAGGGTCTGGCTGCCAACCATCGACTCAGGTCGAACCCAGGCATCAAACTGTGCCGGCGTGACATGGCCCAAGCGCAAAGCCGCTTCCCGCAAACTGCTCCCGCTGGCGTGGGCCAACTTGGCAATCTCCGCCGACTCGTCGTAACCAATGTGAGGGTTCAAGGCAGTCACCAGCATCAATGAGGCGCTCACCAGTTCCGCAATGCGAGGTTGGTTGGCCTCAATGCCCTGCACACAATGCACGTCAAAACTGCGCATGCCGTCGGCCAACAAACGCACACTTTGCAGAAAGTTGTGGGCAATCATTGGCCGAAACACATTCAGTTCAAAGTTGCCCGAGGCGCCGCCCACCGTGATCGCCACGTCATTGCCAAACACCTGGCAGCACAACATGGTGAGCGCCTCGCATTGGGTTGGGTTCACCTTGCCGGGCATGATGGACGAGCCTGGCTCATTGGCGGGCAACAGCAGCTCGCCCAAACCGCTGCGTGGTCCGCTGCCCAGCCAGCGCACGTCATTGGCAATTTTCATCAAGCTTGCCGCCAACGCTTTGAGTGCCCCATGGGCATGAACCAGAGCATCGCAGGTGGCCAAGGCTTCAAACTTGTTGGGTGCGGTGATCAAAGGCAGCCCGGTCAATCGCGCTAACTCGGCCGCCGCTTGCACGCCAAATTCGGCAGGGGCATTCAGCCCGGTTCCGACGGCAGTCCCACCCAAGGCCAACTCACACAAATGGGGCAATGCGGCCCGCAGGTGCTGCTCAGCGTGGTTGAGTTGGGCCACATAGCCCGAAAACTCTTGGCCCAGAGTCAGCGGTGTGGCATCTTGCAAATGGGTGCGACC
>JBAQDW010000110.1:0-4190 GCA_049286445.1 Rhodoferax sp.
CTCGGGTGGTCACCTGCTGGTCAAGCATCTGCAAGCAGTGGCTGGACTCGCGGGCGAATTTTCTCAAAGCTTTGACAAGGCCGAACTCGCGCAGCGCTGGGCCTATCTGGCGGGTTTGTGGCATGACTTGGGCAAATACCGGCCGGGGTTTCAGCGCTATGTGCGCTTGCCTGACAATCCGGATGCGCACATTGAAGGTAAGGTGAGTGGTCGCGAAAAGACGCACTCTGCCGCTGGCGCGTTGTGGGCCATTCAGACACTTGGAAACAAACATGGAGAGCGTGGCGCGTTGGCCGCCCGAGTCTTGGCCTACCTGATCGCCAGCCACCATGCTGGCTTATATGACTGGGATAAAGGACTCAGCAAGCGGTTGGCCGAAGACGATAGCAAAACTGAACTATCAGAAGTTTTGGCCGAAAATCCTCCGCCTGAAATTTTGAGTATGGGTGGTTTTGTTCCAGACCTGACAAAAATTCCAGGCGGTGCTTGCGGCTTTGCCCTGTGGGTGCGCATGTTGTTCTCCTGCTTGGTCGATGCTGACTTCTTGGACACTGAGGTGCACTTCGACGCGGGCAAGCCCGCACGGCGTCAAGGCTTCCCGTCGCTGGATCAAATGCGTGTCGCTTTGGATGCGCATATGGTCGCCAAGGCAGCGAATGCCCCGCCGTCTGATGTCAACACTTTGCGTGCCGACATCTTGCGCCAGTGCCGCACCATGGCGACCGTGCCTGCGGGATTCTTCTCGCTCACCGTGCCTACCGGTGGTGGCAAAACCTTGTCCAGCTTGGCGTTCGCGTTGGAGCACGCCAAAGCGCATGGCAAACGCCGCATCATCTACGCCATCCCCTACACCAGCATCATTGAACAAACCGCTGACGTGTTTCGCGAAGTGTTCAAGACGCTGGGCGACGAGGTGTTGATTGAGCACCACAGCCAGGCCGATGCTGCCGCCAAAGACGAAACCATGCGCAGCCGCCTGGCCTGCGAAAACTGGGACGCTCCATTGGTCGTGACCACCAACGTGCAACTGTTTGAATCCTTGTTCGCCGCGAAAACCTCGCGCTGCCGCAAATTGCACAACCTGGTGGACAGCATCATCGTTCTGGATGAAGCACAGCAGCTGCCGCCCGCGTTCTTGCAGCCCATTTTGGATGTGCTCAACCTGCTGGTGGCGCACTACGGCGTGACCGTGGTGCTGTGCACTGCTACTCAGCCTGCGCTCAACAGCACCACCTATTTCGATCCCAGCAAGAATCTGCGTGGGCTGGAGCATGTGCGCGAAATCATCGACAACCCCGACGCCCTGTTTGATGCCCTCAAACGCGTTGATGTGACGCTGCCGCCAGACTGGACCACGCCCACCGCCTGGGCGGACATTGCCAAGCAACTCAGTGACGAAGACTGCGTGCTGGCCATCGTCAACACCCGTAAGGCCGCCCGCGAATTGCAGCGCCTGATGCCCGCTGGCACCCTGCACCTCTCGGCCTTGATGTGCGGCGCGCACCGCAAAGACGTTATTTCCCACATCAAAGAACGCCTGAAAGCCAAACGCGAGGGCCTTGATCTCCAGCCCCTGCGCGTGGTCAGCACCCAGTTGGTCGAGGCAGGTGTGGACATTGACTTCCCCGTGGTCTACCGTGCTCTGGCCGGGCTCGATTCGATTGCCCAAGCGGCAGGTCGGTGCAACCGCGAAGGGCGCATGACCGGCAAGGGCCGCGTGGTCGTGTTTGTGCCGCCAGAGCCGCCGCCGCTGGGGCATTTGCGAAAAGGGGTGGACGCCTGTATCTCAACGTTGCACGGCCAGGCGCACGATCCGTTGGCGCGAGCCTTATTTGACCGGTACTTCAAAGAGTTCTACCACTCGGTGGATTTGGATAGCAAAGAAATCGTCAAAAAGCTCACCGTCAATGACCGCAAGACCTTGAGCGTGCAATTCCGCTCCGCTGCCGAAGCATTTCGACTGATTGACGACGCTGACTTCGCCACCGTGGTGGTGCGCTACGCAGAGCAAAGCGACGAGATTGAAAAATTGCTTGGCATATTGTCTGCCGAAGGCCCGCAACGCTGGCTGATGCGCAAGCTACAGCGTTACACAGTCACCATCGACAAGTGGGTGGCTGACAAGATGCTGGCGCAAGGCAGTTTGACGCTTCCCATGCCGGGCCTCTATATGCAAGTGAATGCAGAAAATCTTTACGACCCCCTGCTCGGCTTGAACCCGATTGACGATGTTTTCAACCCGGGTGGCTTTGCTATTTGAAGGAAAACCATGCCCAGTTTTTGCCTTGAGGTCTCAGGCCCCTTTGCCTGTTTTACCCGCCCGGAGATGAAGGTGGAGCGCGTCTCTTACGACGTGATGACACCCTCCGCTGCGCGCGCCGTGTTTGAGTCTGTATTGTGGAAACCCTCCATTCGATGGCGGGTGCACCGCATCGAGGTGCTCAAACCCATCCGCTGGATCAACTTGCGGCGTAACGAAGTCAAATCTAAAGTTCAAACGCCCACGGTGCAACAAGCCATGAGTGCAGGCAATGGACTTCTCGGGCTGTATATTGAAGATGATCGAGTGCAACGCGCAGGATATTTCTTGCGCGACGTGGCCTACCGCATCCACGCCGATTTGTCGCTGGCGCCGGGTAGCACCGAGCCCTTGATGAAATACACCGAGATGTTCACCCGCCGCGCCAGCAAAGGCCAGTGCGTGAACCAGCCGTATCTGGGATGCCGTGAGTTTGCTGCGGACTTCCGCTTGGTTACCACCGACACGCAGCCCGCCACGCCGATTGGCGAGACCCGCGAGCTGGGCTGGATGTTGCATGACCTGGATTTCACGTACCCCAGTGACCCGCAGCCGCGTTTTTTCAATGCCAAGCTGGAAAAAGGTGTGGTGCAGGTCCCCCCATTTGAGGAGGCACGCGGATGATTCTTCAGGCACTCAATGACTACTACCGCCGCAAGTGCGGCGACCCCGATCCGGCGCAGCGCCTGCCCATGTTCGGGCTGGAGCAAAAGGAAATTCCCTTCCTGTTGGAGATCAATGCCGAAGGCGAATTGCTGCAGTTGCGCGACACCCGCGAGTTGAATGGAAAAAAGAAAGTAGCCCGCGTCTTTCGCGTGCCAATAGGCATTAAAAAGACTTCTGGCGTGGCCGCCAACTTGCTCTGGGATACCCTGGAATACGTGTTGGGAGTGGACACCAAAGGCAAGCCCGAGCGCGTGGCGGAGCAGCACGCCGCCTTTCGCGCCCGCCTTGCAGCCTTGCCTGACGCCGCTCGTGAGGACGCAGGCATACAAGCGGTGACACGCTTTCTGGATCACATCGACCTGGCCTTGCTGGAACGCCAACCCGCCTGGGCCGATGCGCTGGAAAGCAATGCGGTACTGAGCTTTCGGCTTCACGGAGATCAGGACCTGGTGTGCCAACGCCCAGCGGTGGTTAGTGCGGCACTGAATGCGGTCACTGACGACGATGCACCCCAAGCCATGTGCTTGGTGACTGGTGAGCAGGCACCGGTGGAGCGCCTGCATGCCTCGATCAAAGGGGTTTGGGGTGCGCAGTCATCCGGGGCCAACATCGTTTCGTTCAATGCGCGTGCCTTCGAGTCGTATGGCAAGACCGAACGCCAAGGCGAAAATGCCCCCGTCAGCCGCGCCGCTGCCTTTGCCTACACCACCGCGCTGAATCACCTCCTGCGCAAGGACTCGCCCCAGCGGATTCAGGTAGGCGATGCGTCCACCGTGTTTTGGGCCGAGCGTGATTCGGACTTTGAAACGGCGGCAGCCGACATTTTTGGCGACCCCCCAAAAGACGACCCAGACCGCAGCAACCGCGCCGTGCAGACCCTGCTCGATGCGGTGCACAGTGGCAAATGGGGCACTTCCGAGGAAAGCACGCGTTTTTATGTGCTGGGGCTGGCCCCCAATGCGGCGCGTATCAGCATCCGCTTCTACCACTGCGTGACCCTGAGCGAACTGGGCCAGCGCATGGCCCAGTACTTTGAAGACCTGTCGCTGGCGCGGGGCCCGTATGACCCGCAATACCCCTCGCTGTTTCGCCTGCTGGCGGCGGTGGCGGTGCAGAACAAGGCCGACAACATTCCGCCCAATCTGGGTGGCGCCATCGTCGATGCCGTGTTTGCCGGGCCGGATGTGCCTTACCCCAGCCTGTGGCTCAACACCGCCGTGGCTCG
>JBAQDW010000111.1:0-4806 GCA_049286445.1 Rhodoferax sp.
CGGTGGCACGCCACTCGGTGGCCAGCACCCGCACCGCATGCGCCGCCATCAGCGTCTTGCCCCCGCCGGTAGGAATGCGCAGGCACACGCAAGGCACCTCGCCAAACGGGTCCGGGTTATAGGGCCGCCCCACCAGCTCGCCAAACGCCATGGCCGGGCCTTTTTGCTGGGCCGAGCGGGCAAACGCAGCCAGGGTGTCCAGGGCGGCTTGTTGGTAAGACTTGAGGGCAAGGGTGGTCATGGGGTGTGAAAGTTGTTTAACTATTTTCCACAAACAAAATGTTTAAACAATGTAAGTCATTGATTTAAATGGGTTTATTTGTCGGGGTTGTTTAAAACATGGGTTAACGACGGGTTGGGGTGCGTTGGTTAAACAACTCTCAACGCTTGATACGCCACACCGCGCTGGGGCCGCGGCTGGGGCCCGTGGGCACCACCTCAATGAAAACACCGTCCAGCCCGCGCAGGCGCAAAGCTGTTCGCAAGTTTTTCACCTTCGTCTCCTTCTCTTGCGCATTGAGGACGGCGGGTAATTTGTCTATAACGAGCTGCCGCAACTCGACGCCCGACGTAGGCCCCAGTTGCAAGCGATTGATCAGCATGCGCTTGTAATAGTCGTCGTCAAACGCTTTGTTCAACACATACTGGTTCTGGCTGTTAGTGGCATCAGCCACTTGCGCTGAAATAAAAATCTTTGCCCCTCGCCCCGCTACGAGGTTTTTGGCGCGCAACCGTTTCACCTGCTCAGGCATCAGGGGTTGATTCTTTTGTACATGGTCTAACAAAATGGCGTCTTCAAGTGACAGTTCGGTCGTTGCCATCAAGGCATGCACATATTTCTCGTCCAGCGTCTTGCCGTAAATGCGCACGCTCACTGAATCGGGGGCGCTGCCAAAATCAAAGTCAGGCATCGGAAAAAACCGTTCACGTTGCAACCTGAACATTTTTGGCACACCACTGTTGAGCGTTTCCATCAAGTCCAGCTCCACCATGGCGTTGGCCAGACAGGCGTTGCGATAGCGTTGCTCTGGCTGGCGGCTACCAAGAACACGCGCAACCGTGCCAGGCAGAAAAGAGCCCAGGTTGAAGAAGGTCAATGAGTCTGGTGACTCGGTGACACGAATTCGCCCACCTTGTGCATAGTCCTGGTGGGCGATGCAGTTGTGTAGGGCCTCACGCAATACCCAGTCATCGTAGTTCGGCAGATTCAGGGGCGCGGTTTGCCGCGGCGGGAGCAAGCTCACCTCAATGATGCGCAGCTTGGCGACCAATTGGTCAATGGCCATCACGAGCGGCAAGTCAAAGTGTTGGTGGGTTTGAATCGTGCCGGTGTGGTCTGTCAAAACCCAAGTCAGGCGCGGCGTAGGGCCGCCCAAGGCAGTGGCCGCTTCTGGCTTGCCCATCAGTACCAAAGCGGCGCGCGTCAATTGCCCGTTCACTGCCAAACGCAGCCCATGTAGCCAGTCGGATACCGACTGATGCTGCAGTGCTGCCAAAGCCTGCGGGTGGGTGGCGTGTCGGCGCCGGTACAAATACTGACCCCGCGCAATTGCGGCTGCATCCAGCAAGGCCCAGTCGTCGCTGGCCAGTACAGCCGACCAGTCTTGCAGACTCGATTGGGCACGCAGCGAATCGAGTTTGTTCAGCGGCAATGCGCCCAGCGACGAACCGGATCGTCCGTAGTAGTGGCCCTTCCATGCCACGGGCATGCCAGCAGCCGCCGCCGGAATCCGCCACATGAGCACCCGCGTGCCTGGCGCACAGTCCGGGTGGGCCACCGCAATGGGGTCACCTAAACCAAGGGACGGCGCAGTGTGGCTAAAAACCTGAAACTTCGCGTCATTGAGATCGATGGGGCTGCTTGCAAAGAGGCTACCCACCACAGGTCGTGTGCCGGTGGAAGCAGAGGGTTTGTCTTTGACTCCAAAAATAAGCCAACTCTCTGCACGACCGTGCAGGTTGGCTTCGTTCGACAAGGCGCTCACGTAGCGGCCCAGCGCGTCCGTATCAAAGCCACCTTTGGCTTCTTTGAACTCCAGCCACTCGGTCTCCACGGGCATTCGGCGCAATGCTTCCAATTGCTCCAAATAGTCGTGCGTCGTGTTCGCCATCACCGCGCCCTCACGTCATAGGGAATGTGCTTGAACGTCACCCTGGCTTGCTTCAAGCGCTCGGCGCCCAGGCGGCAGGCTTCGCCGTAGACCAGCAGCGGCGCACTGGGTTCAGCAGTGGTGGCGTGCAGCGTCAACAGGGCGTCCAGCACGGCCTGGGTCAGTACATTGCCGCTGGCGGGGCGCTTGTCGCCCAGAATCCCGTTGAACAGCAGGTAGCAGGCAAACTGCGGCCGTTTTATAAGCGAAATAGCCTCCTGGCCCTTGTCGTCCTTGCGCAAGCAGCTATCAAAAACAGAGTGCGTCCCCAGGTAAGGCGTTTCTGGTGCCGCTGCCTGCGGGTCAAAAGTGGCACCGGTTTCCTGCTGCCACACAAAGGCGGCCAGCGTGGCGAAGCGCACGGCGGGGTGAATGCGCCCGCTCTCGTCAAACACCGTGGCCCCCAGCCGCATGAAGCGAAAGCCGCCGCCGCCGGTCCAGTTCAGCGCTTTGCTAATGCCGCCTTGCTCGCCGTCCATGACCTTTTGCAGGCGCGGCAGGCAGTGGGTGGCGGCGTGCTCGCCCATTTCAATGCCAATCCAGCGGCGGCCCATTTTGTGCGCGACGGCGGCGGTGGTGCCGGAGCCCAGGAAGCTGTCGAGGACGAGGTCGTTGGGGTTGGTGGCGATGTGGAGAACGCGTTGAAGCAGGCGTTCTGGCTTGGGCGTGTCAAACGCGTTATCACTGCCGAAGAGAACCATCACTTCTTTTTTTGACTCATCAGTATGTCCGGCTTCTTCATGAGGCCACCATGTCCAAGGGACTAACCCCTCAACCTCGGACAAGTACCGCAAAACGCCGGGCTGAGAGTCACCGTTCTTTCCGAAGAAAACCGTCCCGTTTTCAACGTAAGACAAATACTTGGCTTCGAGAACGGCCCAATGTCGTCCAGGGGATGGAAAGACCACTTTGCCACTGGGAGTTGTGATTGGATATTGTTGATTAGGACGAAGACCTGCACCGGTCATCGGGACTAACCGCCATGGGCCTTTCGGATCGTTGTTTGGGTTCCGGTATGCCGATCGTGTTTTGTCGTCAGGCTCTACCCGATTCCTAGCCTTTTTGAAAAGTTCGGGGTTGCGTGCGTAGCAAAGCACATTGTCATGAACATCACCAAGTGCTGAATTGTTGTCGCGCGAATAGCGTTTCTGCCAAACCACATTCGCCACAAAATTCCCCCGCCCAAACACCTCGTCCATCAGCACCTTAAGGTAATGCCCCTCGTTGTCGTCGATCGTCACCCAAATACTGCCGTCCTCCTGCAGCAATTCGCGCAACAGCTGCAGGCGCGGCAGCATCATGCTCAGCCACTGGGCGTGTTCCAGGTTGTCGTCGTAATGCTCAAACGCGCTTTTGGTGTTGTAGGGCGGGTCGATGAAGATGCATTTCACCTGGCCCCTGTAAAACGGCAGCAAGGCCTTGAGCGCTTCGAGGTTGTCGCCTTGAATGAGCAGGTTGTCGGTAATGGGCTGGCGTTCAGGAGTTGCCGCCGTAGCGGCTGAAAGCAGTTCCGCTTGGGCTGGCGGTGGGGCAACGTCAGTTGGCGTGGTTTGCGTCGTGCGGGTGTGAACCGACACTTGCTCCAGCAGCCGGTAAGGCACGCGGGCGGCGGTGGTGAAGGCGCTTGCGCGGTTGAGCCAGTCTAGGGTGGGCATGGGTGAGGGTGCATTTTCGTTAGGGCGTTTGGGCGGCAAACGCGGCTTCCACCGTTTCGCGGTGAAAGAGGTCCATATAGGGCTGGTAGCGGTACAGGCGGTTGCGCTCAAAGCCGGTGACTTCGCGCAGCCAGCCGCGCGCCTCCAGGTCGCGCGCCAGTTTGACGGCGGTGGGGTGGGTGCAGCCCACAATTTCTGCAATGCGGTTGGGCGACACCAGCGGTTGCTGAAACAGGCTGTCGAGCAGCTTGAGCGCCTTGGGGCTTTTGAGCAGGGCGCTGCGGTGGGCTTCGCGCATATTGACGATGTCGGTGGCGGTGCGGGTGGCGGCGCGGGCGGTCTGGCTCACGCCACGCAAAAAGAACTTGAGCCACTGTTCCCAATGGCCGTGGTTGCGGATGGCGGTGAGCCGGTCGTAATACTCCACGCGGTGTGCCTGCAGAAAAACCGACAGGTACAGCAGCGGGCGCGACAAGGCCTGCTCTTCGCACAAGATGAGGGTGATGAGCAGGCGGCCAACGCGGCCATTGCCCTCCAGAAAGGGGTGGATGGTTTCAAACTGGGCGTGGGCCAGGCCGCAGCGAATCAGCAGCGGCACGGTCGATTTGCCTTCGTGCAGGAATTTTTCCAGTGCGCCCAGTGCGTTCATCAGTTCATGCGGTGGGGGTGGCACGAAGGACGCGTTGGTCAGGGAGCTGCCCGCCGGGCCGATCCAGTTTTGTGAGGTGCGGAATTCGCCGGGCGTTTTTTCCCCGCCACGCACCTTGTGCATGAGTTCGCCATGGATCTCGCGCAGCAGGCGCAGGCTGAGTGGCAACTCGCCGAGGCGTCGTAGTCCGTGGTTCATGGCACGCACGCAGTTCATGACCTCTTCCACGTCTTTGGGGGAGTCGTTATGGGTGCCTTGCGCTTCAAAGGCGAGCACGTCTTCCAGCGTACTTTGCGTGCCTTCAATTTGTGACGACAGAACGGCTTCGAGCCGCACGAACATGGCGACGAAC
>JBAQDW010000112.1:0-9475 GCA_049286445.1 Rhodoferax sp.
GGCGGTGGCGGCAAAGGCATGCGTGCGGTGGACAAGACAGAAGACTTTGCCGCCGCCTTGGCCAGTTGCAAGCGCGAAGCCATCAACAGCTTTGGCGACGACGCCGTGCTGATTGAGAAGTATGTGCAGCGCCCGCGCCACATTGAGATTCAGGTATTTGGCGACACCCAAGGCAACTATGTGTACCTGTTTGAGCGCGATTGCTCGGTGCAGCGTCGCCACCAAAAGGTGCTGGAAGAGGCACCTGCGCCCGGCATGACGCCCGAGTTTCGCCAGCAAATGGGCGAGGCGGCTGTCGCTGCCGCCCGGGCCGTGAACTATGTGGGTGCGGGCACGGTGGAGTTCATCGTTGAGCAAAAGCCCGATGGCTCGATGATCTTCTTTTTCATGGAAATGAACACCCGCTTGCAGGTGGAGCACCCGGTCACAGAGGCCATCACCGGGCAAGACCTTGTGGAGTGGCAGTTGCGCGTGGCCAGTGGCGAGCCGCTGCCGCTGGGGCAAGACCAACTCCGTATTCATGGACATGCCATTGAAGCGCGCATTTGTGCGGAAAGCCCCGACAACAACTTTTTGCCCGCCACCGGCACGCTGCATGTGTACGGCTTGCCGGACTGCGTGAGCTTTGTGCGCTGCGACAACGGCGTGCGCGTGGACTCGGGCGTGCGCCAAGGCGACGCCATTTCACCGTTTTACGACTCCATGGTGGCCAAACTGATCGTGCACGGCGACACCCGCGAACAAGCCTTGTCGCGCATGGACACGGCACTGGCGCAAACCCACATCGTCGGCTTGAACACCAATGTGCAGTTTTTGCGCCACATCATTCAAAGCCCCTCGTTTGCCAACGCTGACCTCGATACGGCGCTGATTCCCCGCGAAGCCGCGGTGTTGTTCAACCAAGAGAAAGTCGGCTTGCCGCTGGCAGTGGCCAGTGCCGTTGCCCACACGCTGTTGCAAGAGCAGGCGGCAGAAGCTGCCGTGGCTCAGCGACACGTTTGGCTTGACCCTTGGGCCCGGCGCGACGGCTGGCGCTCGCACGGCCCCAGTGCGCGCCGCTTTGATTTTGAGTTTCATGGCGAAGTGAGCACCGTGCAGATGACCACGGGGCATGACGGCGCGCTGCAATTGGAGGTGGCAGGGGAGTCTGCCGCGTTCTCTTTTGCGCCGGTGGCGCAGGGCATTGACGTGCACTTGGGCGCGCGCCGCCAGACGGCCAAAGTTTATAGAAAAGAGGCTGTAGCCCACGTATTCACTGCGCAAGGCGCTACGCAAATCATAGCGATTGATGCACTGGCCCATGCAGGGGATACGCAGTCTGAAGGCGGCCGTTTGACCGCACCCATGCCGGGCAAGGTGGTGTCTTTTTCGGTCAAGGCAGGCGACAAAGTCACCAAAGGCCAGCCGCTGGCGGTGATGGACGCCATGAAGATGGAGCACACCATTGCCGCCCCCCAAGACGGCGTGGTGGCCGAACTGTTGTACGCGCCAGGCGACCAGGTGACGGAAGGGGCGGAATTGCTCAAGCTGGTCGCGCAGTAGCCGCAGCACGGACTCAACCCCTTGCCTAGGGCTGAGTCCGGTTGCAAACTTTCATTCAGCGTCGAGTCCAAAGCTCCCCCGTTGGCCACGTGGGTTACGCATGTCACCTACTATGGTGGGCGGAAATCACTCCCGCTTTACCATCCAACCAACCCCCAGGAAAAGCCATGATTCAACTTCGCACGCTTTTGATCGCCAGCACCCTCGCCGCCACACTGGGTCTGGCCGCCTGTGCAAACCCCAAGATGGGCAACGCCATGGCAGTCACCGCCAAACTCTCGGGTGCCAATGAAGTGCCCGCGCTCAACGTTCCCGGCAGCGGCATGCTGGAGGGCAGTTTTAACAAAGACACCCAGGTGTTAACTTGGACGGTGACTTACAGCGGCTTGACCGGACCGGTGGCGGCAGGCCATTTCCATGGCCCTGCGATGGCAGGTGTCAACGCGGGCGTCGCGTTGGGTTTCAGCGGCAGCATGGACAGCCCCATCAAGGGCTCTGCCACCCTGACTGGCGCGCAAGCCGCAGACCTGTTGGCGGGCAAGTGGTACGTTAATTTGCACACCGCAGCGCACAAAGGCGGTGAGATTCGCGGTCAAGCGACCGTCGCTCCAGGTCATTGAAAGGCCATGAGGCTGATGGGCTGATCCCCTGACGGCCGATGAGGTGCACGGGCCGCTTGCAACGCGTGCCGCGATGCCCTCACGATTGCGCTGGCAAGCCAGATTGCACGCAGGGCGCAGTGACTCTTGTCCAATGCCGGGTGAGCGTCAACCCCTGTGACCATCCGCTGGGATGAGCGCAGTGAACGCCAGACCGGCAGGCCCCTTCATCGCGTTAAAGTCGGGCGCATGAACTTGAACCAACCCCGCACGCCTGCCGTTTCCCCGCCCGATCACGCTTTGGTCGCCACCGCTTCGGTCGATGACATGCGGGACCGCATTCGGCGCAAAAGCAAACTCAAAGGTCGCCAGGTGGACGAGGGGGCTTTGCAAGAAGTGCGGGCATTGGTGGGTGACGCGCCGCATCGGCGTGATTTGCTGATTGAACACCTGCACAAACTCAATGACGCTTACCGCGCCTTGCACGACCGGCATTTGGTCGCCTTGGCCCGGGAGATGAACATTCCCATGGCCGAGGTGTACGAGGTGGCCACTTTTTACCACCACTTTGAGGTGTTGAAGGGCGACGCCACCGCGCCTGCTTTGACGGTGCGGGTCTGCTCGGGCCTCAGTTGTGCGTTGGCGGGTGGCGCAGCCTTGTTGGAACGTTTACCCGCTTTGCTAGGCGTGGCTGAGGTGCGCGTGATTGCAGCCCCTTGCGTTGGTCGCTGTGAGCAGGCCCCCGTGGCGGTGGTGCACCACTACCCGGTGATTCAAGCCACCACGGAGGCGGTCATTTCAGTGGTCAATTCGGCCTGCCGCGCTCACCCTGCCTCAAAAGATGGTTTTAATTTCATAGCCACTGATTTGACGCAGTGCAGCGTCTCGCCAGCGCCGGATGAGGGCCATGTTGCGCCCGACTATGCGGGCTATGGGGTTTACCGGGCCCATGGCGGCTACGCCTTGGCCGCCGCGCTGGCCAATGACGTGCATGAAACCGAGGCGGTGATTCATGCCATGGAGAACGCGGGCCTGCGGGGCCTGGGTGGGGCGGGCTTTCCCGCAGGCAAGAAATGGCGCATTGTGCGCGAGCAGCCCGCGCCGCGTCTGATGGCGGTGAACATTGACGAGGGCGAACCCGGCACCTTCAAAGACCGCACTTACCTGGAACGCGATCCGCACCGTTTTCTGGAAGGCATGTTGGTGGCCGCGAAGGTGGTGGGGGTGGAGGCCTGTTATATCTACCTGCGCGACGAATACCACGGCTGCCGCGCCATTTTGGAGGTCGAACTGGCCCGATTGAAAGCCAATCCGCCGTGCCCGCTGCCCCACATTGAGTTGCGCCGGGGTGCCGGGGCCTATATCTGCGGTGAAGAGTCGGCCATGATTGAAAGCATTGAAGGCAAACGCGGTGAGCCGCGCATGCGCCCGCCCTACATTGCCCAAGTGGGCTTGTTTGGCCGCCCCACCTTGCAACACAATTTTGAAACCCTGTACTGGGTGCGTGACATTGTCGAAAAAGGCCCGGACTGGTTCAGTGGTTTTGGCCGAAATGGCCGCCAGGGTTTGCGCAGCTTCTCGGTCAGTGGCCGGGTCAAACACCCGGGCGTCAAGCTGGCACCGGCGGGCATCACGCTGCAGGAGTTGGTGGACGAGTACTGCGACGGCATGCAAGACGGGCACACCCTCTATGCCTACCTGCCGGGTGGCGCGTCCGGCGGCATTTTTCCGGCCAGCCTGGCCGACCAGCCCTTGGACTTTGACACCCTGCAACCGCATGGCGGCTTCATTGGGTCGGCCGCCGTCATCGTGCTGGGCCACCAAGACAAGGCGCGTGACGCCGCCCTGAACATGATGCGTTTTTTTGAGCTTGAGAGCTGCGGCCAATGCACGCCGTGCCGCGTCGGCACCGCCAAGGCGGCCCAACTGATGACCGCGCCGGTGTGGGACAACACCACCTTGGAAGACCTGAACCAAGTCATGACCGACGCCTCCATTTGTGGACTGGGGCAAGCTGCCCCCAACCCGGTTCGGTGTGTACAAAAGTATTTTCCCCAGGAGATCGCTTAAATGAACGCGCCTGCCCTATTGAAAGAGATCACCGTGCAGACGGTCGATTTCACGCTGAATGATCAAGCGGTGACCGCCTTCGCGGGCGAGAGCATTCTGAACGCGGCCAAACGCCATGGGGTGGACATTCCCCACCTTTGCCACCAAGAGGGTTTGCGCCCGGACGGCAACTGCCGCGCCTGTGTGGTGGAAATTGACGGTGAGCGCACGCTGGCGCCCAGTTGCTGCCGCCAAGTCACGGCGGGCATGACCGTGCGGTCAACCAGCGCGCGCGCCGTCAAAAGCCAGCAAATGGTGGTCGAGATGCTGCTGTCTGACATGCCAGATGTGGGCTACAAATGGCGCGAACAAGACGAGTTGCAGCAACAGCACGGCGAACTCAGCGCCTGGGCCGCCCGCTTGAACGTGGCCGTGCGCCCCGCGCTCAAAGCGCTGCGCCGCGAGCAACCCCGGGCTGATGTGTCGCATCCCGCGATGGCGGTGAACTTGGAGGCGTGTATTCAGTGCAACCGCTGCGTGCGGGCTTGCCGTGAAGAACAGGTCAATGACGTCATTGGCTACGCTCTGCGCGGCGCACACAGCGAAATTGTTTTTGACCTGGACGACCCCATGGGCGACAGCACCTGCGTGGCCTGCGGCGAATGCGTCCAAGCCTGCCCTACTGGCGCGCTTATGCCCAAAACGCAGATCGGCTCGCAAATCGTTGACAAGAAGGTGGACTCGGTCTGCCCCTTCTGCGGCGTTGGCTGTTTGCTCACCTACAACGTCAAAAACAATCAAATCGTCAGTGTGCAGGGGCGTGACGGCCCCGCTAACCACAGCCGTTTGTGTGTGAAAGGGCGCTTTGGCTTTGACTACGCTCACAGTCCGCAGCGGCTGACGGTGCCTTTGATTCGCAAGGCGGGGGTCCCCAAAGACCCCCAGGCCTTGAACGCGCTCAACCGCCATTCGGCAGACTGGTCTGCTGTTTTTCGGGAAGCGACGTGGGAAGAAGCGTTGGCACTCACCGCGGGCGCGCTCACAGGTTTGCGCGACACGCACGGCAAAAAGTCGTTGGCTGGCTTTGGCTCCGCCAAGGGCAGCAACGAAGAAGCGTATTTGTTTCAGAAGCTGGTGCGCACCGGCTTTGGCAGCAACAACGTTGACCACTGCACCCGCCTGTGCCACGCCTCCAGCGTAGCGGCGTTGCTGGAAGGCGTGGGCTCAGGCGCCGTGAGCAACCAGGTGAACGACGTGGCGCACTCGGACCTGATCTTTGTGATTGGCTCCAACCCCACCGCCAACCACCCGGTGGCCGCCACCTGGATGAAAAACGCCGCCAAAACCGGCGCCAAGATTGTGCTGGCCGACCCGCGTGTCACCGACATGGGCCGCCACGCTTGGCGCACCTTGCAGTTCAAGCCGGACACCGATGTCGCCATGTTGAACGCGTTGATTCACACGGTGATCGATGAAGGGTTGACCGATGAGTCCTTTATTCGCGACCGCGCCAACAACTTTGAGGCCCTGAGAGAAAACGTCAAGGGCTACAGCCCCGAAGCCATGGCACCGATTTGCGGCATTCCTGCCCCCCGGTTGCGCGAAGTGGCGCGTGCCTTTGCCACGGCCAAAGCCGCCATGATTTTGTGGGGCATGGGCGTGAGCCAGCACGTGCACGGCACGGACAACGCCCGCTGTCTGATTGCCCTGTCTGCCGTGACCGGCCAAATTGGCAAACCCGGCTCGGGCCTGCACCCTTTGCGTGGCCAAAACAATGTGCAAGGCGCCAGTGACGCCGGCCTGATTCCCATGATGTTTCCCAACTACCAGCGCGTGACAAACAAGGCCGCGCACCGTTGGTTCGAGCAGTTCTGGGGCATGCCGCTGGACGACCAGCCCGGCTACACCGTGGTCGAGATCATGAACAAGGCCTTGGCACCTGACAGCGACCCGCACAAGATTCGCGGCATGTACATCATGGGGGAGAACCCCGCCATGAGCGACCCCGACTTGAACCACGCCCGCCACGCGCTGGCCTCGCTGGAGCATTTGGTGGTGCAGGATATTTTCATGACTGAAACCGCGTGGTTGGCCGACGTGGTCTTGCCCGCCACCGCGTGGCCTGAGAAAACCGGCACGGTCAGCAACACCGATCGCATGGTGCAGCTCGGCAAGCAGGCCATTGACCCACCGGGCCAAGCCCAACCTGACTTGTGGATCATCCAGCAAGTCGCGCAGCGCATGGGGCTGAACTGGCTGTACGCCGGCACTCATCACGGGGTGGCGGCGGTGTATGAGGAGATGCGCCAAGCCATGCACACGGCCATTGCGGGAATCACGTGGGAGCGGCTGGAGCGCGAATCCAGCGTGACCTACCCGTGCTTGAGCGAAGACGCTGCGGGCGAGCCCACCGTGTTTCTAGAGCGCTTTGACACGCCCGATGGTCGCCTGAATCTGGTGCCAGCCGACTTGATTCCTGCCAACGAACGCCCGGATGCCGAGTTCCCGTTTGTTCTGATCACCGGACGCCAGTTGGAGCACTGGCACACCGGCAGCATGACGCGCCGTGCCAGCGTGCTGGACGCGCTGGAGCCCCTGGCCACGGCGTCGCTGTGTGGCGACGATTTGCTGGCACTGGGCCTGCAGCCAGGTGACGTCATCACCGTGCAGTCACGCCGGGGGCGGGTGGCAATTCACGTCCGGCGCGACGATGGCACGCCCCGTGGCGCCATCTTCATTCCGTTTGCGTACTACGAGGCGGCGGCCAATTTGATGACCAACGCCGCTTTGGACCCGTTTGGCAAGATTCCAGAGTTCAAGTACTGCGCGGTGTCGATTCGCCGTGGAGGCGAGGCTGTAGCCGTGCCAGGCTATGGTGGCGTGCCGCAGTGAAGGCTGGCAGACAGGTCGCCTGGGGCTGGCGATGAGGTTGCGTCTGGGCGGGACGAAGGCTTGTCGTAGCGGTTAAAACCGAGGGGTTGGGGTGAGTTAATGACCCAGCGGTCAGAAGTATTTCGTCGAAAGGGCGTTATTTTTAGAAATGACCCTTAATAACCCCTTATTTCTGCCGTTAATAACCTTACGAATGGAGGAAAAGCCCAGACCCACTCTGCTGCTGTAAACAACATGTCAATACCACCCCTCGAGCGATCCCCCAATTTGCGGCCTGTTACCGCAGAGTTGGCCTCTATGGCGGTGGCGCAAGTGATTCCTGTGGCTCCCGTCAACCCCACGGTGAACACCGTGACCCCTGCAGAACCGTCACCCAGTGTGATCAATATGGTGGGACGGGGCAGCAATGCCACGGCTGCCAAAACCGGCGAAGGGGTTTATGCCAGTGTTTCAGACCCCACCCGACGCGGTTCTGAGGCGGCGACCATCTCCAAAGACTGGACGATCAAGCGGCCAGAAGCCGAAAAGGTAGAAGACCCCCCACCACCCCCGATGGCCCAGGTGCTGATGGATCACATCAAACTGTTGTGGACGGCCAGTGCCAGCGCGGTGCAGGTGCAGCAAGAAGTGCGCAACCAAGTGGACCCCAACAAGCAGAACCTCACGGGTGTGCAGGGCACGATCGCGGCCCAAGCCCTCACGTACTCACCCAGCAAAATCAATAAAACCGAGAATCTCTAGTCGGTGCGGCCTTCAATAACGCCAGCCTTCCCTTAACCGAGGTGGTTCATTGGGCGCACCTTCGGTGCTGCGGGGGGATGGGCGGTGCATCTGGGGTCACTCTGGCCTCTCTTCGTTGCACTTGGCCCAGCCAAGGGCGCCTCAGTCGCGTCAAAAGAGGCTCCCAAATTCCCTCGCCACTCGCTCGCGCCTGACTGGACGTTGTCGGTTTAATATGGAGAGATGCACACCACCGCACTCGTCCTTTTCTCAGGTGGACAGGACTCCACCACTTGCCTGGCGCAGGCGCTTTCCAAATATGAACGGGTTGAAACGATTGCGTTTGACTACCGCCAACGTCACCACGTTGAGCTGGAAGCTCGGCTCAACGTCCTGAATGAAATTCGCCGCCAGTTTCCTTACTGGGGCGCCAAACTGGGCGACGACCATTTGCTCGATTTGGCGGTTTTGGGCGAAGTGAGTGACACTTCACTGACGCGCGACACCGCCTTCAAAATGGAACAAAGCGGTCTGCCCAACACCTTTGTACCGGGTCGTAACCTGCTGTTTTTGACGCTGGCTGCGGCGGTGGCGTACCGTCGCGACCTGCAGGTCATCGTCACCGGTGTCTGTGAGACCGATTTTTCTGGCTACCCGGACTGTCGCGATGACACCATGAAGGCCATGCAACTGGCCTTGTCCTTGGGCATGGACAAGCGCTACTTGATTGACACGCCGCTGATGTGGATTGACAAGGCGGCCACTTGGCGCATGGCGTTTGAGTTGGGCGAAAAATCAGGCGTGGCCGGGGGCGGGCAAGCCCTGGTGGACCTGATCGTGGAGCACACCCACACCTGCTATCTCGGCGACCGGGAGCACCGCCATGACTGGGGTTATGGCTGCGGCACCTGCCCGGCCTGCGAGTTGCGAGCACGGGGTTACGAGCGGTTTGCCTCCAGCGTGTAAAGAGCAGACCCGCCGTCCGGCTGCTTCTTGAGTGTCCAGCGTTGCTGATGAAAATCGGCCACACTGGGCTTGTGTGCTATTGAAATAATAGCGCCTTCCCTTTCTTTGACGAGGGCTAGGAGCTTTTTATACACAGAACTTTCGGTGATTTCATCGAGCGCGCTGGTGGCCTCGTCGGCCAAGATCCATTGGGGGCGCTTCAATAACACGCGGGCGATGGCCAAGCGTTGCTGCTCACCCCCTGACAGCTTCTGGCTCCAAGCGTCGGCACGGTCCAGTTGGTCGGTCAGGTCTGGCAGCAAAGCGTCTTCCAAGGCTTTTTTGAGCTGTCCATCGGTGTACTCTGAGGGTTGCTTGGGGTAGGCCAGGGCGTCGCGCAAAGGCCCGTTGGGAAAATAGGGCCGCTGAGGAATGAACATGGTGTCGCTGGGGCGAGCGATTTGGCCGCTTGAAAAGGGCCAAATACCGGCCAGCGTACGAAACAAAGTGGATTTGCCACTGCCGGACGGGCCTTGCAACAAAACGCTGTCGCCGGGCTTGGCGTGTAACGTGGCACCTGCCAACAGCAAGGTGCCATTGGGCAAAGCCACGGTCAAATGACGGGCATCAAGTGCTTCTGAATCAATAGCTGCTTGCGCACGGTCTATAAGGGCTAGAGCCCTAAATGATGCTTCAAAACTGGTCAATCGGTCGGTGGTGGCACGCCA
>JBAQDW010000113.1:0-1635 GCA_049286445.1 Rhodoferax sp.
GTCTATTCCAGGTGGGCACGGTGCGAGACGGGCATGTGCTCGGACGTGGTGGTGTGGGCGCCGCGCTGCTGGCTGACAGCGTGGCAGGCCACGCGCTGGTTCGATGAATGGCACTCCACCATCGTGGCGGTGACGCGCAGTTCCACCGTGGTACGTACCAGGGCGTGTGGCACGCTGTAATAGTGACCGTCAAACTCGACGTGATAGTCGATGTTGACCTTGGCCGATTTCCAGCGAAAGAGCTCAAAGCGTTTGGCAGGGAGTGGCTGCAACGCTGGAGCGTCGAGTTGCTCAAAGGCACTGCGCCTGCAACCGGGCAGTTTTTTGAAGGCGCGTTGATTGAGGTCGCCCAGCAGCAGGGCAATCGCGTGGTTGAGTTCCAGGAGATTGAAGAATTTGCGATTGCGCAGTCTGGCCAGGATCCAGCGCTCAACGACCAGGACGGCGCAATCGACCTTGGGTTTGTCTCTGGGGTGGGCCGGGCGTGCTGCCAGCAAGGCACAGCCATAGTGGGCCGCGAATTCTTCGTACAGGCGGTTGTTTTGGGGGTCATAGCGGTCGGGGTTCTTGATCAGCGAGCGGGTTTGATCTGGCACAACGAGCAGTGGCACGCCACCGAAGAATTCCAGTTCCAGTACCTGGGCGCCGATCCAGTCGGCGGTGGTTTGGCGCGCGGTGGCGCAGGCGAACGTGTAGTTGGAGGCGCCAAAGGTGGCGACGAAGATCTGCGCTTTGGTAATCTCGCCGGTGCTCGCATTGATGATGGGCACGGTTTGACCAGCGTAATCAACAAACAGCTTCTCCCCGGCAATATGGGTTTGACGCATGGAGCGTTTGAGGCCCATCGCCCATTCCCGGTATTTGACGCAAAAGCTGGTGTACTTGAAGGATAGGAGGTTGTCTTTGGCGTATTCCTCCCACAGCAGTTGCAGGGTGACCCGGCGCGTTTGAGCTCTTGATGCACGCTGGCAAAGTCAGGTGCGAGTTGTTTGCTGTTACGCGGTAACGCGGGGCGGTACAGCCGTGCTTCAAGTTCCTCGTCGCTGAGGGTTTGGGCTGCCGCCCAGTCAACCCCGGTCACGCGGGCCAGCGACATGTATTTGCCGACCACACTTTTGGATATCTTGAGGGTGCGGCCAACCTCGTTGTAGCTCAGTCGTGCTTGCAGGTGCAGGCGAAGGGGTTCTCGTATTTGACGCATTGTGATTCTGTTGGTTGGCATGGACTCTTCCGTAAAAAACGGTGAGCCTACGCCGGGGTTAAGAAATCACTTGCGCGTATCCCCTCAAAAAATCGTCCCCGTCATGTTGTCACGCTTTCCAGGTACGGGCGCATGACATTGGCCACGCGGTCAACAGTTGCGAAGTGCCAGATCTCGTCCATGGTGAATTTTCGTTGTGCCCAGCCATCGCGCAGGGCTTCTAGGGCAACGTCCAGACCGATCTTGTTACGGTACTTGAAGCAGTCGGCCACGGTCTTGGCTGCGTTAAACACCGGCACGCTCACACCATCGACCCACAGGTGTTCAATGCCCTGGGTGAACGCGACCCCCGACATTCGCACGGGGCGAATTGGGGGATGATCAAGCCGTGGAATGGGCGCGCGATGTCCGATGGCCAGCCAGACCTCAAAAGG
>JBAQDW010000114.1:0-1994 GCA_049286445.1 Rhodoferax sp.
CGAGGCATGGCGCGCTGGCGTGAAAAGCTGTTCGCGCAAATGCACCACAACGCCAGCGGCGCGGCTGATTTTTTGAAGTTGCCTAACAATGCGGTGGTCGAGCTCGGCTCAAAAATCGAAATTTAGACCCCTTCTATCCCTCTACTTGCTATGAATATCTTATTTGTCACTGACCCACTAGCTACCTTCAAAATCTACAAGGACACCACTTTCGCCATGATGCGCGAGGCGCAAGCCCGTGGCCACCAGGTGTTGGCCTGTGAGCCGCGTCAGATGGCTTGGGTCTCGGGCGCGCGCGTGCAAGCGCACGTCACGGCCATCCGCTTAACGGGTGACAAAGAAAGTTGGTATTCGGTGGAGAGTGCAGAGCGCCGAAATTTGTGCGAGTTCGATGCCATCGTGATGCGCAAGGACCCGCCCTTTGACAGCGAGTATTTTTACGCCACGCATTTGCTGGAGCAGGCGGAGCGAGAAGGCGCGCATGTGTTCAACAAGCCACGGGCGCTCAGGGATCACCCGGAGAAATTGGCCATTTTGGAGTTTCCCGAGTTCATTGGGCCCACGTTGGTGACCCGTTCGGCGCAAGACGTTCGCCAGTTTCACGCCGAACACCAAGACATCATTCTCAAGCCGCTTGATGGCATGGGCGGCACCGGTATCTTTCGCGTGAAGTCCGATGGACTGAACCTGGGCAGCATCATTGAGACCTTGAACAAAGAGGGTGCCGAGACGGTCATGGTGCAGAAGTTTCTGCCGGCCATTGAGCAGGGCGACAAGCGGGTGTTGGTGATTGGCGGCCAGCCGGTTCCCTTCAGCCTCGCCCGTATTCCGCAAGGCGGTGAAGTGCGTGGTAATTTGGCAGCCGGAGGCATTGGGGTGGCCCAGCCTTTGACCGAGCGCGATCGTTTCATTGCTGAGTCGCTGGGCCCTGTTTTGCATGCACGTGGCCTGTTGCTGGTGGGCTTGGATGTGATTGGCGACAGCCTGACTGAAATTAACGTCACCAGCCCGACCTGTTTTCAAGAAATATGTGACCAAACCGGCTTCGATGTGGCGGCCATGTTCATCGACGCGTTGGAACGTGAGCTCAAGCCGTCAGCTTAAGCGGCCAGCAAACCCGTCAAGGTGTTGCAGGAGGCCACTGCGCCTTCCACGAATACCGTTAATTGCCCTGGCACCATGGCCGTCCATTGCTCGTTGGTCGTCAGGGGTTCTGTGACCACAATGGCCAGTCGGTCTTCGGGACCATTGAGTGCGGCTAAATCCGCTCTGACATCCTCGTCTTTCAAATGGATATGCGTGAAAGGCGGTTGGCGTAAAACGTAATGCAGTTTGGTGGACGCATGCGCCCACAACGCCTGCCCGTTGCTCAGCAGAAAGTTGAAGGAGCCAAATTTGGCAATCTGCGGTGCAAGCTCATTCAAGGTGCAGGTCAGCTCCGCAACCGACGGTACGCTGGCATGTGACTTGGCCAATTCCTGCAAAATCCAGCAAAAAGCCTGTTCGCTGTCGGTGTCGCCTACCGGGCGAAACGCGCCGTGCAAGTGAGGCGCATAGTCTTTCAGGTCACCATTGTGGGCAAACACCCAATAACGTCCCCACAGTTCCCGCACAAAAGGATGGCAGTTTTCCAACTTCACGTTGCCCACCGTGGCTTTGCGCACATGGGCAATGACGTTGTGACTCTTAATGGGGTAGTTGCGCAGCATTTTGGCAATGGGCGATGTGGCGGCGCTTTCTTTGTCGACAAAATACCGAACCCCCTTGCCTGGCAGGTTCGGTGTGGCCGCTTCGCTTTCAAAAAATGCAATGCCCCAGCCATCGGAATGGTGGTCAGTGCACCCTCCGCGCTGAGAAAAACCCGTGAAGCTCAGGGTCAAGCTGGCGGGTAGCCGGCTGTTCATTCCAAGGAGTTGGCACATAGGGATAATCGCCGGCAATAGCGTTAATTAAGGGCGGGGTTCTGTCCAGAGCACGCCGCCCGTGGCCCAATT
>JBAQDW010000115.1:0-4552 GCA_049286445.1 Rhodoferax sp.
AGAACCCCATGCGTCAAACCCTAGTCCCCACCCTTATCTTGTCCCTCTTTGCCACCGTGGCCAGCGCCCAAGCTGTTCGCGTGGAAAAGAACATGTCACTCGAATTGGCCAACCAAATCGCCGCTGCCGCCGTGGCCAGCTGCAGCGCCAGCGGCTACAACGTGACGGCCACCGTGGTTGACCGCGCGGGCTCCGTTCGCGCCGTGCAGCGGGCTGACAACGCGGGCCCCCACACCTTGAGCGCCAGTGAGCAAAAAGCATTCACTTCCGCATCAGGCAAAAACACCACGCTGGCCATGATGGAAGGCGCCCAGAAAAACCCCGGCGCAGCCAATGTGGCTCAGATCACTGGCTTTTTGCTGCTGGGCGGTGGTGTGCCGGTGAAAGTCGGTAATGAAGTCATTGGCGCCGTGGGCGTGGGCGGCGCGCCGGGCGGCCATTTGGATGAAGTCTGCGCCATGGCTGCACTCGACAAAGTCAAAGACGCGCTGAAGTAAATTCAGGAAGTCTGGGTTGAGGGCGCAGGCTGCCGGGTTGGGTGCATCCAGCAAGCGCTCCCGCGCATCGTCCCAGGCGTTGTGGCCGTAGTGGTGGTCGGGGCCACACGGCTCCCACCGGCGCAGCACCACTTTAAAGCTGCGGCCGGCGGGCACTTGAATGGTTTCAATAACCTCTCGGTTGAAGTGGTCTCACTCAAGCACTTTCTGCAGTTTGCCGAACAGCGTTTTGACGCGATGGGTGTCCAGATGATGCTGGGTGCGTAGGCGCATGGGCGAAGTTTTAGGGTTCACGGGGTGGCAAAAGGGGCGGCCACCCGCATCACCACGCAGCCGCTGAATTCAAGCCCGGGTGCGAATGTCATTGAAGGCGGACCTGCCGCTCCGTGTCGAGTTCAACGGCCTGACGTGTCCGATTTTGAGGGCAGAGTCAGCGCAGGTCACATCTCACTTTGACCCAGCACCACGTTCGAGAGCAGGGCCGTGACTTCGGCCTGCCGGGAACAGCCGGTTTTCTCCAGCACATGCTGCAGTTGACAACGCACGGTATTGCGGCTGACCCCGCCGCTGGCGGCAATGTCGTCCAGTGAATCGCCAGTGGCCAGACTGCGCGCCACCCGCGCCTCGGACGGGGTGAGGTCGAACATCGAGCGCAGCAACTCGACCGGGGGAGAACGCCGGGCCGTGACGGGCGTCATGATCAGAAGGGCGTAAGAGCGTCCAAAGATGTCCAGCGCCGAGCGCCGGATCGGCACCACATGAATCACCATCGCCGCGCGGCCATCCGCAGTACGCAGCGGAAACGACTGCACGGGGCTCTTGTCGGGCTGGTCCAGCGCGGGCAGCGCGGCACGCAGAAGGTCGTTGGCCTGCGGGTCACTGAAAACGAAGCGTTCATGGGCGTGCCATGGCACCAGCTCAGGCTGCTCAGTCATCAACATGTTGGCTCCAATGGCCACGCCGTCTTCATCCAGAATCACGGCGGGCAGTCCGATGGTGGCCAACATGTCGGCCGCACTTTTGGCATTTTGCAAGTCCATGCGGGAAGAAATCATCGCTGCGCGGGCCAGGTGAGAGCGCAGACTATTGAGCAAAGTCACCGCGCCGTCTTCGATGGGTCCGCGCTGGTACGCACGCTCGATACTGAAGACCACGCGGTCGCCCGTGGGCATCAACAGCGCGGTGCCCGCAGACCATCCCAGCCCATGGGGACGAAAAAAGTCCCGGTAAATGGGATTGGTCTCCAGCTCGTAATCGCTCCAGAAGTCGTACTCCACCAGAAAAGTCGGGTCGCTTCGGTTGAACAGGCACACACGGCGATCGCAGCGGGCGAACCACCCGTCCTTGACATAGGCTTCAAACACCGCATTGAGGCGTGCCGACGACGTCCAGTTCAAGACCTTGTCGCGCACGGCAAACATGAGTCCACCCTGTGCATCAATGAGGCCCGCGATGTCGTCCAGCACGCCGGGCCACAACTCAGGAACAAACGAGCATTCGTAAATGCGGTCAATCAGGGCAGTCTTCACGCCCGGCCTCTTGGGTCTGACAGCGTGAGATGAAGGGTCTTGAACATTTTCATTGGCATAGTCTATTTGGATGATGACAGGCCCACGGGCCCACGGCACGATCCATCGGTCACAAACAAGATTTCGAGTTCGTCAGTGCAGAGTATCCCCACAGCCATCGGACCAAGTCAACCGCTGGCGCTTGCTACTTTGGTTTTTTGCCTGAGTGGTGGTAGGGTGAATGGCTTTGGGCTGCGGTCCGATCTCGCCTTCGTCGGTATTTTTTAACTGCTTGGAGATTATTTATGCGTACTCGATTTACCCGATTTTCACTTCTCCCGCTGGCTGCGTGTGCCGCTCTGGTGGCCGGATGTGGGGGTGGCTCCAGCTCGCCACCGACCATCACTGTCAGTGGTGTGGCTATGGCGGGACCCTTCTCGTCCGGCAATGTTTGCGCCTACCGGGCGACAGGCACAGCGCTGGGAGCCAAGCTGGCTTGTGGCGCCATTAACCCTGCAACCAGCGGTTACATCCTGAGTTTCAACGACTACAGCGGCGGCATGGTGGTGCAAGTCGAAAGTGGCGCGAAGTACATTGATGAAGCCACGCAGGTCAACACAACGCTCACCGCACCGATCCGGTCGTTCGCTACCGTCGGCGCGGCCAACACAATTCAGTTGGCTGTGACACCTCTAACGGAGGCCGCCCTGTTGTCTGCGGGCAACTTCTCTGACACCAAAATCACGACGGCTGCGGCAATGCTCGCGACCAAATTTGGTCTGGGCGCGAACAGCTTGTTCACCAACCTGCCTCAGCGCACGCCAAGCTCGGCACCCCAGCTGTCTTACCGCGTGGCACTGGACGCCTTGTCACGGCTGCAGGCCGCCGCGAATGTCGCTGGCGGTACCCCTCAAAACCCCAGTGTTTACCTCACCAGTTTGCTCGCCATGCTCGACGGCGGTGCCATGGAGGCCTCTTTCAATACTGCAAGAACATTGGCATTCAATGCGGCCCTCGCCAACTCCAGCACAGTGGCCCCCGGTAGCAGCTGTACTTTCAGCAACTTCGTGTTGACGTGCTCACTTACGGGCGCTGGCACCGGAACTGGCACGCCCCCTGGTACGGGCACCGGAACTGCGCCAGGTACCGGCACCGTGACGCCGCCTGTCACGGGCAACTCAACACTGACGATCGCCACCTCGGTATCAGGTGTTGCCGCGCCGCTCGTTGTTCTGAAGAACATGCCCAAACCAGCGAACCAAAATGAGTTCTGCGGCGCGCTCACTGACGACGCCAGCTTCAAGGCACTGAGTGCAAACGGTGGTTCCGTGAAGATCAACAGTTGCAGCTTCTCCAACAACGTGGGCAATGTCTCCGCCACGTTGATGCTCACGACACCCGCCAGCTACACCCTGCCCTACACCATCACCTACACCTACTCAGGCGGTTAAATCGCCATGGGCCCCGCCGCGTTGGCACGCTGATGCCTGCGCGGTGGGGCCATTTCGCTGTGGCCCGCCTACCCATGCAATTGCCCAGCCACCGTTGGCAGCGATCCCACAGCGGATCGCCAGCCACCCATTAATTTCCCACTTCCCTGCCTAAAGTAATCGCGTCGATCTGTTGCGATTGAACACACAAGACGGCCGGCCTCCTACTGAAGGCATGGAAGTTTTGCGCTCTACACCCCCTCGCTGATGCCGCCTCCCACGGGTTGAGTTAAACCGAGATGGCTCATTAGGCGCGCCGTCGGTCCTGCGCGGGGATGAGCGGTACTCACTGAAAAAGCCTTTTCAGGGGTCGGCCTACCGCTCACGCGGCCGCCTCGTTGGCAACCTCGGCCAAGACAGTGGGCGCCCTTCGTGTCGTGCGTTGCTTGGATGCACCCCCACGTGAAAGGTTGAATAAATCACGGCACCCGGCGCACTGAAATTTTCGCGCTCGATAGTTGCTGTCGCCCCGGCCTTTTGACGCCATCACTGGCGCGCAGCGGCGTTATCACTGGCCACGCTGGCACTTTGAAAGCGTGGTGACTGCGGGCAACAATGGCAATTCGCCTGCGTCGGCAAAACCATGGTGCAATGCCCCTTTCAGACCTCACTCAAAACCACCTTACATTCCATTTAAAAACCGAGAGTTTGCTATGAAAAAACGATTACTTTCATTGCTGCTGACCAGCGTCACCCTGGTCGCCAGCGCTGAAACCATTGGAAGTGTCAGCACCACCTTCAAGATGCTCAGCCCCAATGACAAAGTGGTGGTCGATGTGTTTGACGACCCGGAGGTAGATGGTGTGGCTTGCTACTTATCGCACGCCAAAACCGGGGGCTATTCCGGTGCGCTGGGGTTGGCGGAAGACACCTCAGACGCCGCCGTGGCCTGCCGCCAGGTCGGACCGATCAGCTTCAAGGGAAAAATCGACAAACAGGACGAGGTGTTCAACGCCCGCTCCTCCTTCCTTTTCAAGCAAGTGCGCGTGGTGCGCATGGTCGATGTCAAGCGCAACACGCTGGTCTATCTGGTGTACTCCGACAAACTCATCGACGG
>JBAQDW010000116.1:0-9261 GCA_049286445.1 Rhodoferax sp.
ACCGGCTGGTGGAGATGACGCCTGCGGGGCTGGACTATGTGTTTTTCACTGGCTCCGGCTCCGAGTCAGCCGACACCTCGCTCAAGATGGCACGCGCTTACTGGCGCGCCAAGGGCCAAGCCAGCAAAACCATCATGGTGGGGCGTGAAAAAGGCTACCACGGCGTCAACTTTGGCGGCATCTCAGTCGGTGGCATTGGCCCCAACCGCAAGGCGTTTGGCCAAGGCATTGCCGCCGACCACATTGCCCACACGCAATTGCCCGGCAACGCCTTCAGCCGGGGCATGGCTGAAAAAGGCGCCGAAACCGCAGACGACCTGCTGCGCGTGATTGCCCTGCATGACGCCAGCAACATCGCCGCCGTCATCGTGGAACCCATGTCCGGCTCTGGCGGCGTGGTGGTGCCACCGCAAGGTTACTTGCAACGCCTGCGCGAAATCTGCACGGCCAACAACATTTTGTTGATTTTTGACGAGGTCATCACCGGCTTTGGCCGCATGGGGGCCAACACCGGTGCCGAGGCCTTTGGCGTGACGCCTGACATCATGAACATTGCCAAGCAAATCACCAACGGCGCGCAGCCCATGGGCGCGGTGCTGGCCAAGAAAGACATTTACGAGACCTTCATGGCGCAGGATTTGCCTGAGTACATGCTGGAGTTTGTGCACGGCTACACCTACTCGGCCCACCCCGTGGCCTGCGCGGTGGCACTGGCCACGCTGGACATTTTGCAAAGAGAAAATATGGTGGACCAAGTCAACGCCTTGTCACCGCATTTTGAAAATGCCGTGCACAGCCTCAAAGGCACCAAGCACATCACCGACATTCGCAACTACGGACTGGCCGCTGGTTTCAGCATTGCCGCCGTGCCCGGCGAGCCCGCCAAACGGCCTTACGAGATTGCCATGGCGATGCTGAAAAAAGGCTTTTATGTGCGCTACGGCGGCGACACCATTCAACTGGCACCGCCCTTCATCACCACCCCGGCGCAGATCGACAGCCTGATCAACGCACTGGGCGAAACCATCAACGAGACGGCCTGAGCCGCCCCCTGACGGCTGCCTGCGCTTCATGCACATCGCCATCCTGACCTTCGACGGCTTTAACGAGTTGGACTCTTTGATTGCCTTGGGCGTGCTCAACCGCATCAAGCGCCCCGGATGGCGCGTCTCCTTGGCCTGTCCTTCCGAGTTTGTGACCTCCATGAACGGGGTCACGCTGAAGGCACAGGCCACTTTGGCCGACGCGTGTGCGGCAGACGCGGTGATTGTGGGCAGCGGCAGCCAAACCCGCGAGGTCGTCAACAACGCCGCGCTGATGGCCTCGCTGCAATTCGATCCCGCGCGTCAACTGATTGGCGCGCAGTGCTCCGGTGCCTTGGTCTTGGCCAAGCTGGGTCTGCTGGGCCACGTGCCGGCTTGCACCGATCTCACCACCAAGCCTTGGGTACAAGAAGCGGGTGTTGAGGTGCTCAATCAACCGTTTTTTGCCCAAGGCAACGTGGCCACAGCGGGCGGTTGTCTGGCCTCACCTTACTTGGCGGCTTGGGTCATTGCACGCAGCGAAGGCGTGGAAGCCGCCCGTGCGGCACTGCACTACGTGGCCCCCGTGGGAGAAAAAGACGCGTATGTGGCCCAAGCCATGCGACACATTGCCCCTTGCCTCGCCTGAGTATTTAAATATCAGGCGTCGCTGTTTATTTTTTAGTTTCAAACCAGAGATCTTTTCTTCATGTCCACACTGCCTACCATCCAACACCTGATCGACGGCCACATGGTCAACGGCGGCACCCGCTCGCAAGACGTGTTCAATCCTGCTACCGGCTTGGCCGAAAAGCGGGTTCTATTGGCAGACAAGATGACTGTCGAACTGGCCATTGCCAGCGCCCAAGCGGCTTACCCCGCTTGGCGCAATACGCCGCCGCTCAAACGCGCCCGCGTCATGAGCAAGCTGAAAGTTTTGTTGGAAGAAAACGCCGAGAAAATTTGCGCGCTGGTGACTGCTGAGCACGGCAAAGTGTTGAGCGACGCCATGGGCGAGCTGCAACGTGGCATTGAGAACGTCGAGTACGCCTCTTACGCGCCTGAGTTGCTCAAAGGCGAGCACAGCAAAAACGTCGGCCCCAATATCGACTCCTGGAGTGAGTTTCAAGGCCTGGGCGTCACCGCGGGCATCACCCCGTTCAACGTCCCCGTGATGGTGCCCTTGTGGATGTGGCCCATGGCCGTTTCATGTGGCAACACCTTCATTTTGAAGCCGTCTGAGCGTGACCCGAGCAGCGCTTTGCTGGTGGCCGAACTGGCCCTGCAAGCCGGTCTACCGCCGGGCGTGCTGAACGTGGTGCACGGCGACAAAGAAGCCGTGGACACGCTGCTCACCGACAAGCGCGTGACCGCCATCAGCTTTGTGGGCTCCACACCGATTGCCGAGTACATCTACGCCGAGGGTTGCAAACATGGCAAGCGGGTACAAGCCTTGGGCGGTGCCAAAAACCATGCCGTGTTGATGCCTGATGCCGACATTGCCAATGCCGTGAATGCCCTCATGGGTGCCGCTTATGGCTCGTGTGGCGAGCGCTGCATGGCCATTCCCTTGGTCGTCGCCGTGGGTGATACCACCGCCGACGCCGTGGTGGCAGGCCTGAAGGTCGAGATTGCCAAAATGAAAGTTGGTCCTGGCACCGATGCCAGCAACGACATGGGCCCGTTGATCACCAAGCAACACTTTGAGAAAGTCACCGGCTTTGTCGACCAGGGCGTCAAAGAAGGCGCCACACTGGTGGTGGACGGACGCGGCGTGAAAGTACCCGGCCATGAAGGCGGGTACTTCATGGGCCCCTGCCTGTTTGACCACGTCAAACCCGGCATGAGCATTTACCAAGAAGAGATTTTTGGCCCCGTGCTGGGCGTGGTGCGCGTGAACACGCTGCAAGAAGCCATGGACATGATCGATGCCCACGAGTATGGCAACGGCACCTGCATCTTCACCCGCGACGGCGAAGCCGCGCGCTACTTCACGGACCACATTCTGGTCGGCATGGTCGGGGTGAACGTGCCCCTGCCCGTGCCCGTGGCCTACCACTCATTCGGCGGCTGGAAGCGCTCGCTGTTTGGCGACTTGCACGCCTACGGACCCGACGCGGTGCGCTTTTATACCAAGCGCAAAACCATCACCCAACGCTGGCCCTCGGCCGGTGTACGTGAAGGCTCGGTGTTCAGCTTTCCGAGCAGCCGTTAAAGTGCAGCGCTCTGGCCTGCGGGCCAGCGTTTTCGCTGATTAAAAAACCCGCCCCGCTTCTCGCAAGCTCGGTGGGGTGAAAGTGGGGGTTGCAGCGCAAGAATTGCTACATTTTCGGTAGCTGCTCGCTCAGGTCTGGCAAGGGCTAGCGGCCCAAAAAACATTCAAAGGTCTTCAAAGGCCTTGCGGGACGAGATTGCAGAAGTTTCAAAGCCTTGTTCATTCCCCCCCTCTCCCCCAACCCCTCTCCACCCCCGCCGGGGGGATCAGGGGAGCTCAACAACCATATGTGGCCAACGCTTTGTTTGGGGTTGAGTTCACGCGCAAACGCCAACCTTCAAACTCGCCGGGAACCACGTGAGTTGGTGACCTCACTGCTGCATCTGCGACTTTGAAGGGGTCGAATACTTGCTTAAAACCAGGCAACTCAACGCACTGAATCATGCATACGCCATCACTGTCCACAAAAGCCAAGGCAGTCATTTTCAGCGTGTGATTGTTCCGATCCGGGCAAGCCCGCTTGCTGGACCAGACGTTGGTGTACACGGCTGTGACACGCGGGGTGGATCAAGTCATTCTGATGGGTGATGAACAATCTGCGTTGGCGGCCATTAAAGCTCCAGCTTCTGCCACGAAACGGAGCATCCTCCTTCCCAAATTTCTTCAGGACAGAGCTGATCTTTGCTGAAACGTGCCGTATTTCACTATCGACAACCCAGTGACCCAAAAAGCAGTCTTTATCCAGAAGGAAATCTTGAAGTCTTCAGCTTTTTCTAACAGTCCAATTCGACACACTGTTACCCTATCAATATGGAACTCAAAGCGCATTTCTCAAACATCCACAAGGTGATCATCCACCATCTGGAGCAAGCCCAATCCGAGATTGTTGCAGCAATCGCCTGGTTTACGGATCGTGACATCTTCGAGGTGCTCTGCAAAAAATCGCGTTCGGGCATCAAGGTGTCGGTTGCACTGATTGGCGACGAAATCAATCAGGGGTCTGGGGGGCTAAATTTTCACAGACTCAGCAATTTCGGCGGCAATGTGATATTTCTGCCACCTGCCAGCCGGGACGCGCCAACCATGCACCACAAGTTCTGCGTCATCGATCGCAGTACCGTCATTACCGGGTCCTACAACTGGAGCCATAAGGCGCGCAGCAACGACGAGAACATCACGGTCGTTACTGACTCGACAGAGTTCGCTGGCCGGTACCTCGACACCTTCGACAGCCTACTTGTTCGCACCGGCCACGGTGCCCCCGTCGTTGCCGACGCCGACGCGGCGCGGAGGCGTCTGGAGATGATTCGCAACCTGGTTTTGCTTGGCGAGCAGGATGATGTCGCCACCCAACTACGCAAGTTGCGCCCTGTCGCCGAAGTGCTCCATCTGACCCAAATCATTGCGGCCCTCGACAACGGGGAATACCGGTCAGCGATTGAGCATATCGACGCCTACCTGCGCAATGCGACCGCCCTGGTGGTAGCGGGATTCGCCGACATCCCCCGCCTGCGCTTCGTGTTGGAGTCGCTGGAGCTGCGCCTTGAATCCTTGTCCGATGAGAAGGCCGAGATCGAGCGCAGCCTGATCACCTTCAACCGGCGTCACGACGATGCGCTGGGTAGTTTGATTCAGAACATCCTCAGGGCCAGGGCCGAACTGGCGCGGCTGCACGCAGCAGTACGGAAGAACGATCAAAAACGCGAAGAAGCGGAAGCCGTCGCCAAAGAGGCTGAAGAAACTTACGAAGACTACGCCAGGCAGCATGAAGAACTGCAACGCGCTGAACCCTTGCCCAAACTCGATGAGGATGCCGAGCAGGAGTTGAAGTCACTCTATCGCAAAGCATGCAGCCTCTGCCACCCCGACAAGGTCATCGAGGGCAATAAAGATGCCGCACACCTCGTGTTCGTTGAACTACAGGAAGCCTACAAGGGCAACAACCTGTCCAGGGTGCGTGAAATCCATGAAACGCTCAAGGCAGGTGGCTTGCCAAAGACACGCTCCACCACGCTGAGCGAGGCCGAAGCGCTAAAGGCTGCGATTGCCGAATTGGATTACGCCATCGCCAGGCTGATAACCGAACTCAAAGCCTTGAAGGAAAGCGACGGCACCAAGCTGATGGATGCAGCCGGTGCCACCGAAGCGGATTGGCAATGCTTCCTTGAGCAGCAGAAGAAGACACTTGAGACGGAGCTGGCCAGAATCGTGTCGAATATCCTGGCCGAACGCACAGAAGCATAGGACTCCCATGAATGAACGTGTAAATGACCGCAGGGAGTTGATCCCCTATGCAGCGAGCTATCCTGTTCAGGTGCAAGCGGCTGGCAGGCAACTGTCTATTGCTGCGCAACTGACGCAAGACATTGAGCGTGGGCGGCTTGTTGCCCTTCTCAAGCGGATATCCGCTAGGAATGCAGTTAAATTTCTATCGGCCTGCCAAGCGCTTGATGGCGATCTGATCGAAGGCTTTTCAAATCGATGGGAGTGGGGTAGCCACCTCCGCATGGACTGCGGACTCTCTGCTAACGAAGCACTGCCCTGGTCGCTTGAACTGCTCGAACGCTTTGAGGATCGCTGGGGCTGGAAACCACTTTCCAAGAATGAAGCGCTTCCTTGGTCGCTTGAGTTGCTCGAACTTTACAAGGATCGTTTGGACTGGTTCCAGCTTTCCGGGAATGAAGGGCTTCCTTGGTCGCTTGAGTTGATCGAACGCTTTGCGGATCGCTGGGAATGGGGAAATTGGGGGCTCTCCAAGAATAAAGCGCTGCCATGGTCGCTTGAGTTGCTCGAACGCTTTGAGGATCGCTGGCGCTGGAACCAACTTTCCAAGAATGAAGCGCTTCCTTGGTCGCTTCAGTTGCTTGAACGCTTTGAGGATCGCTGGAACTGGGGCATTGTTAGGAGTGAAGTGGATGAGAACATGGTCGGGCTCTCTGCTAATGAATCGTTGCCATGGTCGCTTGAATTGCTCGAACGCTTTTTAAATCGCTGGGACGGGAAGTTGCTCGCTAAAAATAAAGCCATACCTTGGTCGCTTGAGTTGCACAAACGTATCACGCCTAGTACTCCCTGGTCCTGCTTCTCCGGGAATGAAGGGTTTCCCTGGACGCTTGAGTTGCTCGAACGCATGCATTTTAGCTGGAACTGGGGCAGTGAAGGGCTCTCTGATAATGAAGCACTGCCTTGGTCGCTTGAGTTGCTCGAACGCTTTGCGAATCGCTGGAACTGGTTTCATCTCTCTGGTAATGAAGGGCTTCCTTGGTCGCTTGAGTTACTCGAACGTAAAAAAGATCGTTTGAACTGGTACCCGCTTTCCAGTAATGAAGGGCTTCCTTGGTCGCTTGAGTTGCTCGAACGCTTTGAGGATTGCTGGAAATGGACGTTTGTATCCAGTAATAATGCAGTGCCATGGTCGCTTGAGTTACTCGAACGCTTCGAGGATCGCTGGGACTGGAAAGAGATATCCAAGAATAAATCGCTGTCTTTACCCTTGCTCCGACCTGTAGATATCGCTGAAATCATGGAGCATCATTTTTCTAAAGAAAATGTCAGAAATGCTTCGTTGCCTGCTGAATTTCAGAATCCATTTTTTACGAGCACGTCCGATGACGTTGAGTCCGAGTATGTTGCTGGCGTCGCCAGTTTGCAGAGGGGCGATTGCAACGCTGCTTGTAAACACTTTGGCAATGCCGCACGCGACGGCCATGTCTCGGCACTCTTCAATCTGTCACTTCTCTGGGGCGGTGGCAGCGTAACACCCTATGATTTCGACTTGGCAGCAGACTGTTGGTATAAAGCTGCGGCAGAAGAACACCCCCGTGCCAAAGCTGCACTTTGGCAGTTGGAGGCCGCCGACCGAGGTGGATTTGGAGCTGACAACCTAGCCAAACTTGCCGAAGAAGAGAATTCTGGGGATAGCCTTATCCCTTCGATCATGATTTGTGCAGCGCGCTTCTATGACGTGATCTGCCGCAAGTACGACGCGACGGCGGAGGTCATTGCCTACGAATTGGACGCGGCCTCCGCCAGTAATTTTTGTTCCGTTGATTATTTCATCAAGCGTACTGGTATCGACATGGGATTCTACGATGGGGGTTTGGACCGTCTGAAACCCGGATCAGCAGCAGATCAGATTACCGATGGTCTGAACAAATTGCATGTTGCGATGCGGCGTTCTGGGGTAAGCGACGAACTCGCTGTCATGGCTCGTTGCTCTATAGTGGGGCACATTATAAAAAAGTCCCCATATGGTGACAAATCACAGCCGCTGCGCGGCGTGGATACATTTTTTTCAAATCTGTAAAGGAATAGCAGTGTTTAATATTTTTGGTGGAAAGCAGAAGGACGGACCTCCCAATAACGCGAGTGAGGCCAAAAAACTTTTTGAACGCGTGAGCCCATCTCGTGGTGGCGAAATCATAAGAGACGCAGCTATGTCCGGGAACCCATTCTGCCAGATATTCCTGTCTCAGGCCGCGCTCTTTATTCCTGTCGAAAATAGGAATGAGAAAATTCAGCGTGATTTGGTGATTTTTACAGAAATGGCTGCCGAATCTGGCGACGCAGGGTCTCAGTTTAATCTTGGTAAATTGTATATGGCTAAGATTAATGCAAACGCCAAATCACTCAACCAAGACGACATTAAAAACATTAAACAAGCCAAGCATTGGTATGGCTTGGCTTCCAAGCAAGGCCTTCGAGAGGCAATTGTCTCTTTAAAAAATCTTGAGGTATTTGATTTTTGAAAATAGATAAGCGCTTACCGGAAAGTCTTTCCGTAATACGAAGCACTGCGTAGCTGGATAACAAGCCACAGCATTACGGAAATACTTTGCTTTAAGCGCTTATTCAACAAATATTTCAAATGCAATTGGATCATCTATCAATATAAATTCAATGAAATATTGCGCCGCATTCAATGTTTTTGAAAAATTCAAAAATCTTGATGATCAATTCTCATGGATTTATTATTTCAGTATTATGAATTGTTAATGGCTTGATTAGGCAGCACCGGAAAACGCAATAGAGAGACGGAATCAGGCGTTTTTTAAACCAGGCGATTTCATGCGTCTATGCAATCAGAAACCCTTGTCACATGGCCATACTTGCTTATCAAGCCTTCATTGTTTTTAGCCTGATCGTCATCCGCATCGTCGCGCGCCGCCATCTGGCCACGGCTTGCTTGGTGTGGTCCGTCTTCACCGTTTTTAATCTATTTTTCTGGCCGTTGATCCTGGTTCAGTTGGCCGTGGTTTGGGTGACCTATGCGGTACTGAAGCCGAAAGACGATACGCAGCCAGTGTCAGACGGCCAGTTAGGCCCCCCGGCCAATTCACCGCTTACGCCAGCAACGACACAGCCGCCAGCGACAAAGCTAGAAACACTGTTAGCAGCAAAACAGTCAGCAGGGAGAACGCCGACCCACAAGACCGAGGGCATTGACACGCCCCAGACCTTTTTAGGCGCGGTAAACAAGACTATTGCCGACCTCAACAGCTTCCTTGAGCGCGCTAGAGCAGTTCAAGAGGGCACGTCCCTACTAGATATGCACATCAGTATGGAAAAGTCAACAATTGAGCTCTACCTCGGCATCGCACGTTTGAAAATCGAACGGGATGCCCGCTTTGCCAAGGAGGGCCCAAGCTTTCAGGAATCCTACGAAAAGTTTTATGCTCTTCTTTCTGCTACGGACGCAGTGATCCCAGAAGACGAGAAAGAAAAGTCGTTGCTGGATTACGTTACACCTGATTTCAGCCTGCCTACGCGTCATGTGAATATGGAGATTGCAGATGCCATTGAGCAGCGCATCCGTGAGTTGCAACAGCAGCGAGAAGCTTTTTTCGCCAGCCTAAGGAATACCTTCGATCGGGATACTGCCCTGCGCACGCACTTCTTCAAGGTCATAAACTCACATGACAGCAAAATATTGGAGACGGAATTGAATGCCCGCCTTCAGCCGCCTACACCCACCGCCGCCAAAGCTGTCAGATTTGGGTGCTTATGAACCAGCAGGCTCTGGTG
>JBAQDW010000117.1:0-4309 GCA_049286445.1 Rhodoferax sp.
ATCCCGCTCTTGCTTGTCCAAGTGGCCCTGTAGGTCACGGGGAATCGCGTCGACCTGATCCCCCAAGGTGGCGCTGCGGCTGATCGAAAATGCGGGTTGTGGTGCCAGGGGCGCGGGGACAGTCGGCTCAATTTGTAAGTCGCCTTCATCGCTCAGCGCCACGGCCCGATGCAGCAAATTCTCCAGTTCCCGTACGTTGCCCAGCAAGGGGTCCCGCGCCAGTTGACTCACGAGGGAGTCGGGCAATTCCGGCGTGGGTATGCCTGAATCCCGGGCAATCCGGTCTAACAATGCCAGGCACAACGCGGGCAGGTCTTCGCGACGTTCTCGCAGTGGGGGAATGGCGATTTCAATCACGTTAAGGCGGTAAAACAGGTCTTGTCGAAACCGGCCTGCGCGTACCTCTTCCGCCAGATTTTTGTGCGTTGCGCTGACAATCCGAACATCCACCGGGAGTTCCATGGTGGCACCCAGGGGCCGCACTCGACGCTCCTGAATGGCGCGCAGCAGCTTGGATTGCATGGCCAAAGGCAAATCGCCAATCTCGTCCAGGAACAAGGTTCCCCCGGCAGCCGCCTGAAAGAAGCCATCCCGGTCTTGCGAGGCCCCTGTGAAGGCGCCTTTCTTGCTGCCAAAAAACTCAGCCTCTAACAAGGCGTCAGGGATGGCGCTGCAGTTCACGGCGACCCAAGGCCCCTCGGCACGGTGGCTGTTGGCGTGAATGGCCTGAGCGACCAATTCTTTCCCCGTACCCGATTCCCCATACACCAGTACCGGTGCCATGCTGCGCGCCACTTTGATCACGCGTTCTTTCACCAAGCGCAAACCCGCAGACTCACCGACCAGCCGCTCAATCGACTGTCTTGCCAGCGTGTTGGGAGCGGTGGGGTCGCCCGAGGAGGGCGCATTATTTGGCTGACGGTGGGGTGGGTCCGGTAAGGGAATGTTTCGAACCGCCGAGGAGACGACACTTCGGAACTGTTTCAAATCGACCGGTTTGGTCAGGTAATCGAAGGCCCCTGCTTTCAGGGACTCCACTGCGTTTTCTGCTGAGCCATAAGCGGTGATGACAATGCAACGTTCTTTGCGTTTTTCAGCCCTGATGTGCTGAATTACCGTGAGCCCCAAGCCGTCGGGCAGTCGCATGTCGGTGATCACCACATCAAATGACTGCGCCTGCAGTTGCTCCAATGCCTGCGTCACGGTGGCCGCTGTTTCCACTTGGTAGCCCGCGCGCAGCAAGGTCAGTTCGTACAACGTTCTCAGATCGGGTTCATCGTCCACCACCAACACTCGGGTCGTGGTGGGCAGGGGGTGTGAGGTCATAGGGTTGGGAGGGGGTTGTGGACGAGGGGCTGGCCACTCTCCCGCGTGAAAGGGTCATGAAAAGACACCAAAAATTCGTTACCTTCGGCGCAGCCGTCGCCGCGAGGGCGGGTACTGCGCTGATGAACGATGGTCGCACCGTGCCGCTCGCACAACTCTCGGCAAATATAAAGACCCAGGCCACTGGAGCGACTCTCAGACGAGAAGAAGGGCTCAAACAGGTGCCGCGCAACGGATTGATCCATGGGTTGGCCATCACTCCACACGCTGACAAAAACCCTTCTGCCCTCACTTTGGCCGGTGGCCACCTGGATCGCGTCCGCCTCCTTGCTGGCGTAGCGGTGCGCATTGTCCAGCAGATTGATCAGCACACGACGCAAGTGCTCTGACTCGAATCTCACGGGGGCCACGCCTTGGGCCTGTGTATGGCAGGTCACGGGCTGGGTTCCTGCCTGTAGGGCCCAGTCATGACAGGTTTGCGTGACCTTCTCGTTGAGATCCAAGGCATATTTTGGGGACGGGTCGTCATGGTGAAGGCGAGCGAGGTCAAGCACTTCATCGACGATTCGTTCCAACCGACGCGCATTCTGGCGCACCATCTGGGTCAGTTGCTTGTGACTCGGGTCGTTCAGGTCTTCGTCAAGCAACGCGTTGGCCTGTGCAATCGCGGCCAGGGGGTTGCGAATTTCATGGGCCACGGCCGCTGACATACGCCCCATGCTGGCCAATTTTTCAGTGCGCACCCGCGCTTCCATCTCCCGCTGGTCCTGCAGAAACAGCACACACAGACCCTCGCCTTCGCCCTCATTCGCGACCGCCAATTGTGTCTGGGCACGGAGTCGTCGGGGCCCTTCCCCTATGTGGTGAAGCGTGATTTCCGCCTGCTGGGCAGTGGCGCTTGAAAAGCTCAACTGCACCAACTTGACCAGGCTGCTCCAGCCGGGCCGAGACCTCAGGTTAAAGGCCTCGGCATTTAAGAACCGCTCCGGCCCCAAAAGCCGACGCGCGGCCGGGTTGGCGGAGCGCACCGTGCCCGTTGTGTCGATAACCATGATGCCGTCACTCAATGATTCGACCACCAAGGCGTTCACTTGGCGCTGCATTTTGACCGCCAATTGATGGCGTTCGGCTCGCAGTTCAATGTGCGCCATTCGCGTCGCGAATTGGTTCGCCAAAAACGAGAGTACAAAGCAACCCGCCCCCGTCAAGGCCGCTTGCAAGAAGTAGGGCGCTGCCTCAGCGGCGCCATGCACCACGACCCATCCTGCGTAGGCAAAGAGAAACAGCGTCACGGAGGCCGCTGCCGCCATAGCCAACAACATGGAGCCCAGAATGGACGTCATCAAGACCGGCAGGGCAAACAAGGGGGCGTAGTTAATGCTGGTGTCCTGCGTCATTTGCAACAGGGCAAAGGCCAGCACATCGACCCCCACCGTGCCGAACCACTGTGCATCGAACGTTTTTCCCATGGGCCGGGGCCGCACCGCCAAACGAACCACCAGTGCCGCGACAAAGTAGGTGATGCAGATCACCAGGGGCAACGTGTCACGGATTGAAGACAAGGCGTAGAACACGCTTTGCAAAAGAACCAGCACCAGACCCAAGGTCACGCGCGCGGTCATGAACCCGAGCCAGATCCGATTGAACTCGTCGGGTCGATTGGCTTGCTCTATCCCCGGTTCATGCAGGTGAGCTCCAAACCAAGGGGATGCAGCGTCGCTGGGCTGCGTCATTCACGGCTCCGCGTCTTGGCGGTGGTCGGCGCAGCAATAAGGGCCGTTTTTTCCCTGAACGGCGTCGGCTGCCGGAATATGCACAGAACACAGGGTGCAGCGCACCATGTCCAAGGGGGCAGGGTCGGGTTGACGGGTGCTCTTCTTGGCGGGGCGCTCCGCCGGTTGGCGATTGCGCCACAACAACACCCCGATCAGGACCAACAAGACGAGCAACACAAACTTCACAGCGACACCCCGAGGATGATTTCCATCACAAAGCGTGATCCCACGTAGGCCAGCAGCAGCAAGCCAGAGCCCACATACAGAATACGCATGGCACGCTTGCCACGCCAGCCGAAGCGGGCGCGCCCAATCAACAAAAGGGCAAAACACAACCAGGCCAACAAGGAAAACACGGTCTTGTGGTCCCAATGAATGGGGGCAGTGGGACCATACAGCGCTTTGCCAAAAAACAAACCCACCAAGAGAGTCGCAGACAAAAGAACGAAACCAGCGCTCACAAACCGAAAGGTGAGGCGTTCCATGGTGAGCAGCGGCATGCCGCTGAGCGACTCTGTGGCGTGGCGAATCTGGTTTTCGGCACGGTTCACAAACCAAGCATGAATCACGGCCACGCCAAACAAGCCATAGGAGGCAATGCCAAGCGCCCAATGCAGGGGCAGCCAAGGCGAGGCGGTGGCGTGAAGCCGGTTGCCCGGAAAGACCAGCGCCAACAGCAGGGCCAGCGCGCCCAAAGCCGACAAAGGCCACCGGGTTTTCAAGGCCGGGTAGAGGTGACTCTCCACGGCATAGACTGCAGCGACCAGCCAGGCGGTGACGGACAAGGCAGGTGCAAAACCAAAGCGTGGCTCCTGCCCCAGCAGACTCCAGGCCAGCCAACTGCCGTGCAAAAACCAAGCCAGCCAAACCACAGCGCGAGTCAGCCTGTCACCCAGTCGCGAGGCACACAGCGCTGATCCTGCATAGGCTGCCGCGGCGCCCAAGGCCAAGGCAAGACTAAGGGGGGTGGCACTGGCTAAAATCATGGCTACAGTTTAGCGTTTTGCTTGTCTTCATTGCCTTCTGGCACCAACCTGGGTTCCGTTGACCGGAATACTCCCTATGGCCTCCGCCCTTACCGACAAACTCTCCCGCCTCGTCAAGGAAATACGTGGCCAGGCCCGTATCACCGAAACCAACGTCACCGAGATGTTGCGCGAGGTGCGCATGGCCCTGCTGGAGGCCGACGTGGCCTTGCCCGTGGTGCG
>JBAQDW010000118.1:0-4584 GCA_049286445.1 Rhodoferax sp.
ACGCGCTGATCAACCTCATAGTCGGGTGCCGGTTGCGCCGCCAGATCCCAATCGGGCTCCATGTGCACCCACTCATCCATCTGCGCATCGCAGTCATCCCACAACGGTGGCCCGCGCGCCGGCGATATGTGTGGTGGCTCCGAGTCGACACCGATGTGATCCAGAATCCGCCTGATCTGTGTGCCCTCGGTAATGAACGCGATCAGGCGCATCTGTCCACCGCACATTGGGCACAGCAGCGGGAACACCTCGTAGATTCTGGCGATCAACACCGCCCACAGGTAGTGCGCCTTCGAGCGCTTGGGTGGCACCGGGTCGGGCGTGGGTGGGCTCGAATGGCCAAGCGGAACCGCCCTCGGCGCACCATCACTTATGTTGGCTGGGTCGGCCTGCACCACGACTTGCTTGGCCGGTGCAGCCAGCGCCACCGCCGCAGCCCTGAGCGGTGAATTGGGTGCCAGCACACCAAAATAGCGATGCCGGTGGGTACGCGGTGGTGGCACCAGGGCCGCAATGCGGTCGATCAGCTCCAGTGGCGTGAGGTGCAGTTCGTCAGCCTTGGCGCCACACTTGTCCGAGCCAGGCTCGCTGCGCTGCTTGGCACAGCGGTACACCAGGGCGGTGCCCTCTTTGCGAAGACGTTCCATGGCAAAGGGTGGGCGGGCGCAGTAGCGCAGCAAGCGTTCAAGGGCGGCGCGGTCGTCTGCTTCGATGCACACACCGGCGTCCACCGAGAAGCCGCTGTGCTGGTAGCCCAGCATCTCTTTGGCGTCACAACTCTCCAGCAGGCCCCGGCCCACGTAGGCGCGCAAGATGCGGCGGCGCAAATCGGCCTGTACCTGCGCCACAGCGGCCTCGTCGATAGCACTGGCCGGGTGATAGACGATGCCCGGCGGTAAGGGCTGGGCGTCGGCATTAGCGTCGCCCTGGCCCGGCACTTCCTCAAACACCCCGTCAACCACGCAGACGTGGAAATGCACATGCTGGTTCAGGCTGGAGCCGAAGCGGTGAATGAAGGCGATTGCGCCAACGTGCAGCGCCGCCCTGTCCACCTGCGCCGCCCCAGGGCAGTTGGATTGCAGGCTTTGCGCAATCACCCGCAGAAAAATACGCAGCACCATGTTGAGCACCGCCCCGTCGCGCTGCATGAAGTAGCGCAGCCGCTTCGGGACCGACAGCACCCACTGGCGCACCGGCAGGCGGGGGAATACGTGATCGCAAAGGTGCGCCGCCGTCTCCACCATGCACCGGGTGTTGCACGAAGGGCAAACGCCGCGGCCCTTGCAGGAATAGGCGACGAAGTAGTCGTGAGCGCAATCAGCACAGCGGGCACGGGCAAAGCCGTGATTAAGCCTGCCGCACTCCAGATATTTGCGAAACGTCTGACGGACATAAGGCCTTGGGGTGTGGTGGTCGCCCTGCCCGTCGAACTGACCTGCGCTGGCGAGTTCATGCCAGGTCTCGAAATGTTCGGCAATGGTTTGGTAGAGCAGCGTGCGCTCGGGGTGGCGCGGGTTGTAGAGCTTGGGCTTTGCACCCGCTGGCCCGCCCGCGTGAGAATGCGAGTGCGTTGGGCGTGCGGTGGCGGGCATGGGGCAGTGCCAGCGTGGGCTGGGTGCCTGATGATACTGGATTTATATCCAGCATGATGCACTTCTCTTCTGCCAGCGGGAAGCTTATTAACTCCTGAATTGATAGCTGCTCGCGCACATTCCACAAGGGCTACAGGCCTATTTGGCACTAAGCTTGAACGGCAGCAGTGGCAGCACGCTGCAATTCAAAGTCCCCCATGCCGCTGGCAATGACGGCACAGACTCACCGAGACCAGTGACCGGTGAAGGCTGACCTCAGTCATTCGGATTTGACGGCTGGGCAATCGCGAGTGCCGAAAGCGTTCATTCGCGGAACAAGAACCGAAACGACAGCTTGAGGTCCTAGACCGGTCTCTCGACAGAGGCCAGCCAAATTGTGGCCAATTTGAGTTCAACCTGACCGTAGCCGAAGCACAGCCCGCAATCCACCTTTTCCTCGGTTGTTGAGCACGACGTCTCCACCGTGGCTTCGGGCGATCTGCCGGACAATTGCAAGCCCCAGGCCGCTACCACCCGTGTCCCGACTGCGCGAGTTCTCCACACGGTAGAACGGTTCGAAGACCTTATCGAGTTCCGTTTCAGGCAAACAGGTCCTCGGTCCTGCACGGAAATCTCTACTCCGCAGCAGCGGCTCTTCGCGCAGGGTCAGCTTGGAATGGGCGTTGACCATGCGCACGGTGGTGGCGTCAATCAACTCCACCCAGGCAATGGGAATGCCCAGTTGGATGATCTGGATGGTGGTGCGCACCGCAGCTTCAATGCTGGGGAACGAGCAGATAGCGGCTGAGACTGGCAACGGGTAGAGCCTGACCGTGACTTCGGTGATCACGCCCAGCGTGCCCTCGCTGCCCACCATCAAGCGGGTCAGGTCGTAGCCGGCGCTGCTTTTCTTGGCGCGGGTGCCGGTACGGATGATCTCGCCGCTGGCGGTCACCACTTGCAGGGCCAGCACGTTCTCGCGCATGGTGCCGTAGCGCACGGCATTGGTGCCGCTGGCGCGGGTGGCACTCATGCCGCCCAGCGTGGCATCCGCCACGGGGTCGATCGGAAAGAAGAGGCCAGTGCCCTTGACCGCTTCAGGTTAAGCTGATTGCGCGTGACGCCGGGCTGCACGGTCACGGTCAGGTCTTCGGCGTTGATGCTAAGCATCTGGTTCATGCGGCTCACATCGATGCTGATGCCGCCTTGTACTGCCAGCAAATGCCCCTCAAGGGAGGAGCCAATGCCAAACGGAATGACCGGCACGCTGTACTCGCTGGCCAGGCGCACCGCGTCACTCACATCGTGCGTGCTTTCGGCAAACACCACGGCGCTGGGCGGCAGCACCGGCGCAAACGCCGACTCGTCGCCCATGCTGCTCCCGCACCACCAGCGCGGTGGAGCAGCGCTCGGCAAAACGGGCCTTGAGGGCGTCCACCAAGGCGACGGGCACCTCGCGCTGATGAATCTCGGGCGTGAGGTGCGAAGGCGAGTCGGGCGCGTTCATGGGCAGTGTCTCCTGAAAATGGGTCATTACCCGGCCATCACCGCAATGGCGGTCTTGCTCCCCACCCGCCTCAGGACAAAGCTGGAGTGCACACCGGTCACGCCTTCAATGCGGGTGATCTGGTTGAGCAGCAGGGCCTGGTAGTGGTCCATGTCGCGCACCAAGACCTTGAGCTGGTAGTCGGCGTCTTGCCCGGTGATGAGCAGGCACTCCAGCACCTCGGGCAGCCCACTCACCGCCGCCTCAAAATCGGCAAAGCGCTCGGGCGTGTGCCGGTCCATGGAGATGTGGATGAGTGCCATCAGGCTCAGGCCCAGCTTTTTGGCGTCCAGCAAAGCCCGGTAACCCACCATCAAGCCCGACTCCTCCAGCGCTCAGACCCGGCACAGGCAGGGCGAGGGCGACAGGCCGATGCGCTCGGCCAGATCCTGGTTGTTCAGGCGGGCGTCTTGCTGGAGCGACTCCAGAATGTGCTGGTCGTAGCGGTCAAGTTTCATACGGTGCCCGGGGGCCAGGAGCCTGTTTTACTTCAGCCCGGTGAGCTTGTCGGCCTCAATGGCTGCGTCCAGCGTCTCCAGCAGGGCCTTGCGCCCCTTGCGCTTGTTGTTTTTGTGGGCGCCCAGGTTGAGCTGTTTGAACTGCTGGGCCACAGCGTTGGCCACGGTCATGAGGTCTTCGGCCGGCACCACCTGGTCCAAAAACCCGGCCAAGAGTGCGCCTTGCGGGTTGAACATCTCGGCGTTGTTGACCGAGCGCTGAAACACAGCCGGTCGCGCGCCAGGGCAATGCCCACCTGGTGCAGGGTCATGCCGATCTTGACCTCGTTGAGTCCGATCTGAAACGCGCCTTCCACGCCAATGCGGTAGTCCGCACTCAGCAACAAAAAAGCACCTTTGGCCACCGCATGACCGCTGCAGGCCACAATGATGGGCTGCGGGTGGGCCAGCATCCACCGCGCAAGCGTGGAGCCAGATGCCACCAGATCGAGCGCGGCCTGCGGGCCCGACATCATCACTTTAAGGTCGTAACCCCCGCTCAAAATGCCGGGCTGCCCGGTCAGGATCAGCACGGCCCCATCGGCCTCGGCCTGGTCCAGCGCGGCATTGAATTCGGCAATCACGCCGGGAGACACAGCGTTGACCTTGCCATGGGCCAGGGTGAGGGTGGCGACGCCGTCGAGCTGGCTGTAAGAGACGAGATTGGACATATGAGACTCCGGGTTGGGGTGAACACAGCAGTCGAATGCCAATGTGCAGCCTGTTTAGGCGACCGACGTATCTGGGTGACTGGGGCGATCCCCATCGGTACGGGGTCCAATCTGGTTTGACGTTACGATCAACGGCGCGCAGGCCTGGATACCGGGCCTGAATCTGCAGCATCGCGTCGCATGATCACACCAAATTCAACTGAAACAATGGGCTCTTCTTCCTTGCAACTGTCAACTTGCCGCGGTGTGCTGCTGACCATGGGCAACTACAACGGCACACTGGCTGCGGCTCGGGATTT
>JBAQDW010000119.1:0-2454 GCA_049286445.1 Rhodoferax sp.
TTGCCAGCGTTTTAGCTTTCAAATCGCATTAGCGGGCTCGCCCTGCAAAGTGTTCTCAGGCGATGTGAAGGTGGCCGTGAACGGCACAGCGCATTGGTTTTACCCTGATGTGCTGGTGACCTGCCGCGCGGGCAACCTGCGTGACATGAGCGCCGTCGCGGTCAGCGAACCCACCCTGATCCTGGAAGTGCTCTCGCCCTCCACAGCGGCCCATGACCGGGGCCAAAAGTTCATCAGGCTGCAAAAACTGAGCGCGCTGAAGGAATACGCCCTGCTCGACACCGAAGCGCCCCGGCTCGAGGTGTTCCGGTGCAACGCGGCAGAGCGCTTTGAGCTGTTTCTATTTGAAGGGGCCGACTGCGAAGCCGAGCTGGCCAACATTGGCTGGCGCGGACCGGTGGCCAGCTTGCTGGACTAATTGCGAGCCGTTCTTGAGCAGTTAATTTCTATAAGTCTTTTAGGCCTCTAGCCCATGCTGTACCTGCGCAAGCAGCTACTATTTTTATAGCATTTCGATTGCCATAGCGGTGGCCTCACCGCCACCAATGCACAGCGTGGCGATGCCGCGCTTCAAGCCTCGGGCTTGCAGCGCGTACATCAGCGTCACCATAATTCGGGCCCCCGACGCACCAATGGGGTGACCCAGCGCGCACGCGCCGCCATTCACGTTGACGATGTCGTGGCTCAGGCCCAGCTCGTGCATCAGCGCCATCGGCACCACGGCAAAGGCCTCATTCACCTCCCACAGTTGCACGTCATCGACTGACCAACCGGCTTTTTCCAGCACTTTGGTCACCGCGCCCACGGGGGCGGTGGCGAACCAGTTGGGCTCTTGCGCGTGCACGGCGTGGCTGACGATGCGGGCCAGCGGTTTCAGGCCCTGCGCCTCAGCGGTGGACGCACGCATCATCACCAGAGCGGCTGCACCGTCGCTGATGCTGGAGCTGCTGGCGGCCGTGATGGTGCCGTCTTTTTTGAACGCAGGTTTCAAGGCAGGAATTTTGTCCAGTTTGACCCGCCCCGGCGCCTCGTCGGTGCTGACCACCGTGTCGCCATTTCGGCCCTTGAGGGTGACGGGCGTAATCTCTGGCGCAAACGCACCGGATTGTGTGGCCGCTTGGGCGCGGGTGACGCTGGTGATGGCAAAGGCGTCTTGTTGCTCGCGCGTGAAGCCATATTTGGCCGCGCAGTCTTCGCCAAACGTGCCCATGGAGCGGCCCGCCTCGTAGGCGTCTTCCAAGCCATCGAGCATCATGTGGTCAAACATGCGGTCGTGCCCAATGCGGTAACCACCCCGCGCTTTTTGCAGCAGGTAGGGGGCATTGGTCATGCTTTCCATGCCGCCTGCGACCACCACGTCGGCGCTGCCCGCCAACAACATGTCGTGGGCAAACATGGCCGCACGCATACCCGAGCCACACATTTTGGACAAGGTCACGGCGCCCGCGCTGATCGGCAGGCCCCCTTTGAAACTGGCTTGTCGGGCAGGCGCTTGGCCTTGGCCAGCCATCAGGCAGTTACCAAACAGCACTTCATTCACCTGCTCTGGGGCCACACCCGCGCGTTCGACCGCTGCTTGGATGGCGGCACCGCCCAAGTCATGCGCCGCCAGCGGCGAGAACACGCCTTGAAAGCTGCCCATGGGGGTGCGCGCGGCACCCACAATCACAATGGAATCGGTCACAGTGAAATCTCCGGTTAATGAATCAAAAAAGCGCCAACAGGGTGCGCATTACGCCACCCGCTCGCGGTGAAAGCGTTTGTCTTGGTCGTAGGGAAACACATCAAACACGTGGCCGGCCTGGACTCTGTCCTTGTGGGCTTGCCAGAACGATGCCTCCAACAGGTCGGCATGGTGTTTCATAAAAATTTGGCGCACTGCCGGGTTGCCGAGCAAAAAAGGGCCAAAGGTCTCAGGAAACACGTCTCTGGGGCCGACGTTGTACCAAATCTCGCCCGACATTTCTTCTTCTTCGTTGCGAGGTTCTGGCACCTTGCGAAAGTTGCAATCGGTGATGTATTCGATCTCGTCGTAGTCATAAAACACCACCTTGCCATTGCGGGTGATGCCAAAGTTTTTCCACAGCATGTCGCCAGGAAAAATATTGGCGGCCACCAGGTCTTTGATGGCGTTGCCGTATTCCACCACGCCCCGCTCAATTTGCTCGTGGGCCTTGGCCGCCGCCGGGCCGGTGTCGCTGGGGTTGGCGCCACCAGCATCAAATGCCTCTTGCAGGTAAATGTTGAGCGGAATCATGCGCCGCTCAATGTAGACGTGCTTGATGATCACTTCCATCTGGCCGTCGCCATCGCGGTCGCTGATTTCCAGCTGGCTGGGGGCAAACTTTTGAATCTCTGCAATCAGCTCGTCGCTGAAACGGCTGAGCGGAAAACCCACGCCGCTGTACTCCAGCGTGTCGGCCATGCGGCCCACCCGGTCATGCTGCTTGACCA
>JBAQDW010000120.1:0-3394 GCA_049286445.1 Rhodoferax sp.
TTTCATGCCAGGGCGATCGTCACCGCGCACGGCAACCACCCGCTTGGGCGGTACGACGGGTGCAGCCACCGGTGCGGCCACCTCAGGCTCAACGGACGCCATGACGTCACCCGTGGCGTCAGAAGAAACATCTGAAGCCACTTCTGGTGCTTCATTTTCGATAGCTTCTTGCGCAGATTCCACGGGGGCTGGAGGCACATTTTGTGCTTCATCTTGCGCTTGAACATGCGCTTTGGCCTGTGCCTGGCCGCTCAAGGCCGCATCCAGCTCGTTCATGGCCTTGCGAATGGCTTGCGCATCGCCAGAGGCATTGGCTTGTTGCAGCGCCTTGGCCGCGTCCAGAACCACCTTGTCCCGTTCGCCCAAGGCTTCGGCGGCTTTTTCACGCTCAATGGTTTTGCGGTTGAAGGCTTCATCGATCGGTTTGCGAAATGCATCCCACAACTTTTGCTCTTGGCGGCGGTCAATGGGCACGCCGTGCGCCTCTGCCTGCCAGCGTTGCTGCAAGGCTTTGACCGCATCGACCCGAAGCTCAGCTTGCGCGCCCAGCACCTTGGCTTCTTCAATCATGGCGTGGCGGTGCGTCAAGCTGAGCTTTTGCAAGGCCTCAAGGGGTGCGGCCGCCGCATTGATGGCGGCCTTCCACAAAGGCTGTAACTCGGCAAACGCTTTTTCACCCACGTGACCGCTTTCACGCCAACGGTCACCAAACTGGTGCAGCAGGCGGTTGAAACCTTTCCAGTCATCGTCCAGTGCCGTGGTGTTGGCAGCCGCCCAAGCCTTGACCTCTTCGATCAATGCCACTCGCTGAGCACGGTGCTCGGCAGACTCGGCCTTGACCTTCTCCAACCAGACTTCGACGACCTTGTGGGCCTCATTGCAGGCATCGTCAAACTTCTTCCAAAGGCCGTGGTTGGGCACGCCGCCTTGGTCTGTTTTCTTCCACTGTTCACGCAAAGTGCGCAGGCTTTCCTGCATCTTGCGTCCCCCCACGGCCTGGCCGTCGGGGCGTTTCAACAAACCCTCTGCTTTGGCAACCAGATCTTCACGCACCTGGTCCGCGCTCCAACGCTGCCACCCTTCCAGCTCGCCGGCCGCTGCCAGCGCCGCGTGCGCCTGGTTCTCCAGCTTGGTGTCAATGACTTTGCCAAATTCTTTGAGCGCGTTGCGCAGCGTCGAGGCAGCACCCGCACTCGCTTTGCCATGGCCTTCCGCCACTTCTTGCTCTACTTTTGTGAGCGCGTCACGCACCACCGATGTGGCCTTGGCCTTGATTTCGGGGTCTAATTTTTGCTTTTGAGGCTTGGCGGCTTCCAGCGGAATACCGCGCTGTACGCGCAATTCATCGGCCCAAACGGGGACCGGAGGCAAAGCGGCTGCGGCGTCTTCCGAGGCCGTTGCCGCTTGCGTCAATGCGCTGTTGAAAGCATCCCAAACCACCAGCAGTTGAGCCTTGGAGGCCTCCAACAAGGGCGGAAATTTGGCATCCACACTGAACCAATTGCTGTCACTTAACAAAGCACCCGCTTGGGCCTGCCAGTTGTCCACGTCACTGCTCAGTGCGGGCAACACGGTTTGTGCGTCACGCCATGATTTGGTGGACAAGACCTCAATGCGCTGCGCCAACAACACGGCCGCTTCGCGCTGCACCTGCACCCGGTGCTGCAAGTCTTCAACGCCCTTGATTCGGTCCACCAGTTGCCCCTTCAAGGTCGCCAAGGGCTCTTTGCTCAAGGGCGCACCCGCTTTGGCGGCATCACGTTGCCACGCCAAAGCGTCAGCAATGTTGAGTTTGCTGGCGCTAACCAAGGCGCTTGCCTTGTCGGCCCACTCCTGCGCAATGGATTCTTGGTTCTTGCTGCGCTTGATCTCTTCCAACTTTTCGCGCAACAGCTTGGCCGCTCCCTTGTCTTTGACGCTGAGTTCTTTGAATACGGCCTGCATTTGATCTGTGGCGGGTTCGCTGGCCAGCCACTCGCGGATACGGGTCATGCGCTCGCCCGAGGTTTGCGCAGAAAAGGCACCGCCTGTCAGGGCATCCAAGGGATGGGCTTCGACCGTTTTGGTTGGGGTGGCCGCTACTTCAGGGGCAGGGGCAGCTTTAGAGAGGGAATTGAAAGGGAACATGGATCGCAGACGCAAAAATAAAAACACCCGTCACATTAAAAACGGGGCAGAGCCTGTATTTTCGCCTACTTCGCGCCGCCACTCAAAGCGCCCTTGGTCAGTGGCATCAAGCCGATCAATAGGGGATTAAAAAGACTTCCATTCATCTTGGCCAGCCGGCTTGTTGGCAACCGGCTTCCCGGCCCATGGCACTGAAGGCGAAGGCGCTGACTTCCCCTACCGGGCGGCGGCAGACGATCTAGCCGCTGCACCCTTGGATAGGGCACCGTCCCTGCGCTCCACGCCCTTGAATGGCACGGGATTCAATGCATGGGAACGCACCGCGACCGGCAATGCAGCACGGCCTTGCGGCTCCGCGCCGAGCTTGAACACGGCAACCACCTGTACCAAATCGTTGGCTTGCGAACGCAGGCTGGTGGCGGCGGCAGCCATCTCTTCAACCAAGGCGGCATTTTGTTGTGTGACTTGGTCCATTTGTGTCACCGCCTCTCCCACCTGTGACACCCCCATGGCCTGCTCGTGGCTCGCCGCACTGATTTCACTCATGATGTCAGTCACCCGGCGAATACTGCTAACCACCTCGGTCATGGTTGCACCCGCTTTATCCACCAAGGCGGAGCCCTGCTCAACCCGCTCCACACTGGCGCTGATCAATGTTTTGATTTCTTTTGCGGCGTCAGCTGAACGCCCTGCCAAGCTGCGCACTTCCGAGGCCACGACCGCAAAGCCACGGCCTTGCTCGCCCGCTCTGGCTGCTTCCACCGCGGCATTGAGCGCCAATATATTGGTCTGAAAGGCAATGCCGTCAATGACGCTGATGATGTCTGAGATCTTTTTAGAGCTGTCGTTGATTCCTTTCATTGTCTCAACCACCTGTCCAACCACCTCACCCCCGTGAACCGCGACGGTGCTGGCACTCATGGCCAACTGGTTGGCTTGTTTGGCGCTATCGGCATTCTGTTTCACAGTCGCACTCAGCTCCTCCATCGAGGCGGCTGTTTGTTGCAACGCACTCGCCTGGCTTTCTGTTCGAGAAGAAAGATCTTGGTTACCCTGCGCAATTTCTGTGCTGGCAATCGCCACTGAGTCTGCGCTTTCGCGAACCTGCCTCAAAACGGCGTGGATCTTTTCAACAAACTGGTTGAAACCAGACCCAATGATGGCCAATTCATCGCGACCATTCGCTTGCACCCGCAGCGTCAGGTCCCCCTCCCCCGACCCAATGTCTTGCATGGCGTCGCGTAACACGGTCAGTCTACCCATGACC
>JBAQDW010000121.1:0-7892 GCA_049286445.1 Rhodoferax sp.
CCGAGCGCTTCTGCCCTGAGTTGCGCTGCGTGGCATTGCACGGCAAAGACCGGCACGAGGCCGCCAGCAGCCTGGACGAGTACGACTGGGTCATTGCGCCCTACTCGCTGTTGCAGCGCGACCGCGACCGCTGGCTGGAAGCGCAGTGGCATCTGGTGGTGCTGGACGAAGCGCAAAACATCAAAAACGCCAGCACCCACGCGGCCCAAGTGGTGGGCCAACTGCAAACCCGGCACCGCCTGCGCCTGTCTGGTACGCCGATGGACAACCATTTGGGTGAAATGTGGGTGGTCAAGCTGGTCGCTCAGGGCACGATTGAAGAACGCATCTTGGCGCTGCAAGAGCGCAAAGCGGCGCTGGGTGAGAGCATTTACAGCGGTGCTGCGGGGCGCAAACAGCCGCTGTTCACCGAGGACGATTTGGCGGAGTTGCTGAGACCGCTATCGGATTAGGAGCGGCTTGCGCAGGTGCCACGTGGGCTAGAGGCCTAAAAGACCCTGTAAATCCCACCCAAGAGCCCCTCCTTGTCTGCGTTGGGTTACTGCTTGACGGCCTCAACCTGAACGATGATGCGCACGTTTTTCGGAAAACCCCAGTCCACGCCGTAGTTCATGCCAAAGGCCGTGCGGTCGATGGTGGTCTCGAAGTCACCGCCACACACTTCGCGTTTCAGCATGGGGCTGTCGTAGCAGTTAAAGCCTGTGGATTTCAGCGTGACGGGCTGGGTCTTGCCCAACAGCGTCAACGTGCCGGTGACTTCAGAGACTTTGTCACCATTGAAGCTGAACTTGTCGGAGACGAACCTGGCGGTGGGGAATTTGGCAGCGTCAAACAGATCGGCGCTTTGCAGGTGCTTGTTAAAAGCGGGGGTGCCGGTGTTGATGGAGGTGGTGTCAATGGCGATGTCCACCTTGCCGGTTTTGGCGGCACGGTCAAATTGCACGGTGCCTTCTTTTTTGTCAAAACGGCCCCGGTTGGTGGACGCGCCCATGTGACCGATCTCAAACGTGGCAAACGTGTGGGTGGGGTCAATGGCGTAGTCTGCGGCGTGAACGTGGGCAGTGCCGGCCAGCAGGGCAACGGCGGCAAAAGATAAGGCGGAAAGGCGCATGAAAAACTCCAGTAGTGACAGTTAAAAAGGGAAAGAAAAAGCGAGAGTGAGCGCGGAGGCAAGCTACAGCTTGCCAACACCGCTCAAGGCGAGCTTGAATTTGACTTGCACATCGTCGGCAACCATGCTGGTGTCGGCCCAATCGTTTTCACCAATTTTGAAGCCCAGACGTTTGATGGGGAACGTGCCGGCGGCCGTCGTCACGGCACCCGCTTGGGTCATGGTGAGGGGGACGACCACATCGCGCTGCGCGCCCTTGATGCTGAGTTTGCCGGCCACCTCGTATTTGCCAGGGCTCAGCGCCTTGAACGACGAGGAGGCGAAGGTGGCCTGCGGGAACTTGGCGGTATTGAACCAATCGGCCTTGGGCAGTTCGGCATCGGTCTCGGCTGAGCCGAGGGTGACACTGGCAATGTCCACGGTGAAATTCACCTTGCTGGCGGTGGGTTTGGCGGCATCGAAGCTGATCTGGCCGTCAAAATTTTTGAAACGCCCTTCCACAGGCACGCCCATTTGCTTGAACTCGAAGCGAATTTCACTTTGGGCAGGAATGAGTTTTTGCTGTGCCGCAGCGGGCAAGGCAACCACGGCCAAAGCCGTGGCCAACAAAGGCAGAAGAAAAGAAGTCGTGTTCATGATCATGAGGAAGTTCCTTATTGAGAAGCGGAGCGGGCGGGCAGCATGCGGTTGAGCAGGCCGTCTCGGTCAACAAAGTGGTGTTTAAGAGCGGCGGCAATGTGCAGTGCGGCCAGCACGACCAAAGCCCACGCGGCGTAGCCGTGCAGGGGTTTGATCAGGTCCGCTATTTCTTTGTTTTTGCTGAGCAAGTCGGGCAGCGGCCACTGGCCCAACCAAACAATCGGAAACCCGGCCGCCGAGCTGTACGCCCAGCCCAACAAAGGCACCGCAAAAAACAGGATGTAGAGCAAATGGTGCGTGGCATGGTGGGCAAAAGTCTGCCAAGGGGGCATCGCCTGCAGCACGCGCTCAGGCAAGGCCGGCGGGCGGTGGGTGAAACGCCACAGCAAGCGCAAGGCGGAGAGCGCCAAAATCGTCACCCCCGCCCATTTGTGCCAGTTGTACAGCTTGAGACGCCAGGGGGAAAAAGGCAGGTCAGTCATGTACAAGCCGACCGCGAAAAGGCCCAAAATGCCCAAAGCCAACAGCCAATGCAACGCCATGGCCACAGGGCTGTAACGCCGCATGGTTTGGGCGGGAGAGTGAGGGGGAGTGGAGCGCACGTCTTGCTTTCAGGGAATAAGGGGATGGGCTTTTCTTCCCTACTGAAAACAAGTTTAGAGGCCCATGACTGCAAATTCGTTCACTTTGATTGGAGCCTGAGTTCAATTATTTTGAATTTAAACGGCGGTGTTGAACCAACCACCCCACAAAAGCGGTCCGACTCCCGGGCTTCAACAAGCATTCAAAAACAGCCCCCTTCTCCACCCAACAGTCCCTTACCAAGGAATCGCTTGCGCCAGGTGATCCACAAACTGGGCGCGACCTGTGGGTTCCAGGGTGTCGAGCACGTCCAGCAAGCGCTGAGCGGACGTGCGAGGGTCCAGCGCGTTGTCACCCACAAAAGGCTGGCTCAAACGCGAGCGCACGGTGCCGGGTTGCAAAGCCGCAACCACGGCCAGCGGGCGCTTTCGGGCCAACTCGATGGCGGCCGTTTGCAACAACATGTTCAGGGCGGCTTTGGAAGCGCGGTAGCCATACCAGCCGCCCTTGGCATTGTCTTCAATGCTGCCCACCCGCGCCGACAGCTTGGCCCACACCACGCGCTGCCCGGTGGCCAGCAGCGGTGCCAAGTGTTTGATCAGCAGCGCCGGGCCTACCGCATTCACCTCAAAAGCACGCAGCAGAGCGGCACGGTCCAATTCATCGAGGCGTTTCTCCGGACCCCGGCCCTCGATAGTCAAAGCCCCTGTCGCGTCCAAGACCAAATGCAGGGGCCCAAGAGTGGCCAAATGGTGTGCGCACGCGGTCAAACTGGCTTCATCTTCCAGCACCAAAGGCGGGTCACTCTGGCGTGACAAGCCCACCACTTGGGCGCAGCGGGGGTCGGCCTGAAGCAGTTCCAGCCAAGCCTGCCCAAGGGCACCGCTGGCGCCCAGCACCACAGCGGTGAATCCAGGTTCAAGTGAATAAATCATGGGGCCATGATGCCAGCACCGCAAAAACCTGTGCGCCCTGTGGGCGTCTTTGGCCCAGCCGCCGCCAACGAGGCGTGACTAGGTTTCGCGGGCGTGTTGCAAGGCACGCTTCAGGGCCGCATTTTCTTCCCGCAGCTGGGTCACCTCAGTCTGACTGAGCTGGAGCAGTTGCGTGAGCGCCTGCACTTGGCTACCCAGGTCGTCGGCCACGGCAGTGACCCGCTCCCGGGTCCCGTCACGGGTCTGCGTTAAGCGCACAGCCAACCTGTCCAGCCAAGTCATGATCTCGACCCGGGTGGTGTCTTTGTGGACGGGGTTTTGCAGCGTGGCTTTTTTCACGTCTGCGCGGCGGCACAGCTCCGACTGGGTGACCCGGCCGTGGTTGAAGGGATACACACCTTGGTGGGTCGCTACCTCAGCTTCGATCTCGCGCATGGCGTTGCGCAAGCGCTGCAGGGCCGCCTCGGTGCGGGGATGCGCATGTTCAAGTGACAGCGTGGCAGGGGTGAATTCAGGAGACGGCAGGGTCATGGGCAAAGTTTAAGGGGTGCCGCCCTCACCCTCAAGAACCACGCTTTGCCACAGACCCGGTTGCCGCTTTCATCAACAGGGGTATCCATCCTCATGCACCATACCGGACTTGCCATTGGGTAAGCGTGCCTCTTGGGGCTTTAAATGCGGGTGCGAGTTGGCATCTGTGACACTTGAGATCGAGCACTTCAACCCAAAAATGCCGCTAATTCACGTTAAAAAATTACGCTATTGAAGTCGGTTTGTTTGACAAACCCTCTATTCGATTTAAGATTCATCTTAAATGCATCTTTAAAGGAGCTTCTCCATGACTATCACACTGACCGAAGCCGCCGCCCAACAAATCAGCAACCAACTGGCCAAACATGGCAGTGGTTTAGGCCTGCGCGTCGGAATTAAACCGGTGGGCTGCTCCGGGCTGACCTACACCTATGACATTGCAGACACGATCAGGGCGGATGACCACGTTTTTGAGTACTTTGGCGCCAAGCTGGTGGTTGATGCCAAAAGTCTGCTCAGCATCGACGGGTCCCGACTGGACTATGTCAACGAAGGCATGAAGAAAACCTACCAGTTCGACAACCCCAACGTGAGCAGCACCTGCGGCTGTGGCGAGAGTTTCAATATGAAAAAGGTGGCTTCATGAGCAGCACCCTGCAAGACTTGGTCAGCCAGCCGTACCGGCATGGCTTTGTGACAGACATCGACAGCGATGTGGCCGCCAAGGGGCTGAGTGAAGACACGGTGCGAATGATCTCGGCCAAGAAGAACGAGCCGGCCTGGTTACTGGAGTTTCGCCTCAAGGCCCTGCGCCACTGGCTGACCATGACCGACCCCATGTGGGCCAAACTAGAGCACCCGCCCATTGATTTTCAAAACATCAGCTACTACGCGGCACCCAAAAAGAAGGCGCTGCTGGCCAGCATGGATGAGGTTGATCCCGAGCTGCTGCGCACCTTTGAAAAATTGGGCGTGCCGCTGCACGAACGCGCCGCCTTGGCCGGCGTGGCGGTTGACGTTATTTTTGACAGCGTGTCGGTTGCCACCACTTACAAAGCCAAACTGGCCGAGGTGGGCATCATTTTTGGCTCCATGTCAGATGCGGTCCAAAACCACCCTGAGTTGGTGCAAAAGTACCTGGGTACGGTGGTGCCAACGGCCGACAACTTTTATGCTGCGCTCAACTCGGCCGTGTTCACCGATGGCTCGTTTTGCTACATCCCCAAAGGGGTGAAGTGCCCCATGGATTTGTCCACTTACTTTCGCATCAACACCGAGGAGTCGGGTCAGTTTGAGCGCACCTTGATCATTGCCGAAGAAGGCGCCAGCGTGTCCTACCTGGAAGGCTGCACGGCGCCCAAGTTTGACACCAACCAATTGCACGCGGCGGTGGTGGAACTGGTGGCGCTGGACAACGCTGACATCAAGTATTCCACCGTGCAAAACTGGTACGCCGGTGACGAGAACGGCGTGGGCGGCATCTACAACTTTGTCACCAAGCGCGGCTTGGCCAAGGGCGTGAATTCGCGCATTTCCTGGACGCAGGTGGAAACCGGCTCCGCCATCACCTGGAAATACCCGTCTTGTATTTTGCAGGGCGACAACTCGGTGGGCGAGTTTTACTCGGTGGCGGTCACCAACCACCAGCAGCAGGCCGACACCGGCACCAAGATGATCCACCTGGGCAAGAACACGCGCAGCACCATTGTCAGCAAAGGCATCTCGGCGGGACAGTCCAGCAACAGCTACCGCGGCTTGGTCAAAGTCATGCCCACGGCCACCAACGCCCGCAGCTACTCGCAGTGCGACTCCATGCTGATTGGGCAGAAGAGTGGCGCCCACACCTTCCCCTATATCGAAGTGCGCAACGACAGCGCCACGGTAGAGCACGAGGCCTCGACCTCCCGCATTGGCGAGGACCAGCTGTTCTATTTTGCCCAGCGCGGCATCGGTGCCGAAGAAGCCATCTCCATGATCATTAACGGGTTTTGCAAGGATGTATTTCAGCAATTGCCCATGGAATTTGCCGTTGAAGCGACCCAGCTTCTGGGCCTCAAACTTGAAGGAAGCATCGGATGATTTTGCCCAACAGCCCCACTCTGCTCGAAGTGCGTGACCTGCACGCCAGCATCAACGGCACCCCCATTCTCAAGGGCTTGAACCTCACCATCAAACGGGGTGAGGTGCACGCGATCATGGGCCCCAACGGGTCTGGAAAAAGCACCCTGTCCAAAGTGCTGGCAGGCCACACGGCCTACGAAGTCACGGCGGGAGAGGTACTTTTTGAAGGCACCAATTTGTTGGACCTGTCGCCCGAGCAGCGTGCACGCGCCGGGGTGTTTTTGGCCTTTCAGTACCCCATTGAAATTCCAGGCGTAGGCAACAGCCAGTTTTTGCGTTTGGCCTACAACACCATGCAAGGCGCGCGCGGCAAAGACGAGCTGGACCCCCTGGAGTTTGACGACTTGGTGCGGGAAAAAATGAAGCTGCTTGAAATGAACCCCGACTTTCTGGACCGCAGCGTCAACGAAGGTTTCTCTGGTGGCGAGAAAAAGCGCAACGAGATTTTGCAAATGGCGCTCTTGGAGCCCGGCTTGGCGATTCTGGACGAGACGGACTCGGGCTTGGACATTGATGCCTTGCGCATCATCTCGCACGGCATCAATCAGCTCGCAACGGCAAACAACGCGTTGCTGCTGATTACCCACTACCAGCGTTTGCTGAACTACATCGTGCCTGATTTTGTGCACGTGATTGAGGGCGGGCGCATCACCAGAACCGGTGATAAAACGCTCGCGCTGGAGCTGGAGGAACGCGGCTACGACTGGACACAGCCCGACGCAGCGCCCGTGGCGCAGACAAAGGCCCTGGCATGAGCACGGCACTTGCTTTGGCACCCGCTGCGCCGGGTGCCGCCCTTAAAGCGCTGCGCTCGGCAGCACTTGAGCGCGTGGGCGCGCTGACCGTTCCCAACACCCACGACGAAGCGTGGCGTTTTACCCGCATTGCGGCCCTCAATCGCACCCCGCTGCACGCGCTTGAGACGCCCACTGCGTTGACACTGGATGACATTGCGCACTGGACCGTTCCAGAAGCGGCGCAGCGTCTCGTTTTTGTCGATGGTGTGCACGCGCCACAACTGGACCTCAACGCCGATCAAAACACGCTCAACGTCAGCCCCCTCGCCCAAGCGCTCACCACCCACCCTGACGCCGTTTTGGCCCATCTCGGTCAGCTCGCCCAAGACCCGCAGCAACGCTTCACGGCGCAGAACACGGCTCAGTTGTTTGACGCCGCTGTGGTGGTGGCAGCGCGCAACGCCGTTGCTCGCGGGCCGGTGCACCTGCTGTTTGTCGCCACCCAGGCGCACGTGAGTAGCCACCCGCGCACCTTGGTGATTGCCGAACAAGGCAGTGCATTCACCGTGATTGAAGACTACGTGTCGTTGACGGACGCGCCTTATTTCACCAACAGCGTGACAGAACTGGCCTTGGCCGCCAATGCGCAGGTGCATCACATTCGCCTACAGCGCGAAAGTGCGAGCGCCTTTCACATCGCCCGTTGTGCATTAACGCAAGCCCGCGACAGCCAGTACCACAGCGTGAGCATTGCGTTAGGGGGTGAGATCTCACGCTTGGACACCACCGCTTTGCAAAACGGCGAAGGCACCCATTGCGCATTGGACGGGTTGGCCCACATTGCCGCAGAGCAGGTGGCCGACACACACACCTGTATCACCCATGCCCAGGTCCACGGCACCAGCCGGCAATTACACAAATGCATTGTTGCCGGCAGTGCCCACGCGGTGTTCAAGGGCCGTGTGCAAGTGCACCCCGGCGCGCAGAAAATCGACTCCGCCCAGTCCAGCCGCACGCTGCTGTTGGGCCCAAAAGCGCGAGTCAATACCCTGCCGCAATTGGAGATCAACGCCGATGACGTGCGCTGTACCCACGGGGCCACGGTGGGTCAGCTCGACAACGACGAGTTGTTTTATTTGCAAAGCCGGGGGTTGTCGCTGGACGCGGCGCGTGGCCTGTTGACCTATGCCTTTGCAGCGGAGGTGATTGCCCGCATTCCCGTGCCTTCGGTGCGCC
>JBAQDW010000122.1:0-5154 GCA_049286445.1 Rhodoferax sp.
TTCTTGACGATGCCAATCAAAAGCACGATGCCAATGGTGGCAATCAAGGTCAGGTCTTGGCCAAACAGCATGAGGGTGGCCAGCGCGCCCACGGCCGCTGACGGCAAGCCCGCCAAAATGGTGATGGGGTGGATGTAGCTCTCGTACAGCACGCCTAGCAGCACGTAAATCACCAGCAGGGCTGAAATCACCAGCACCGCTTGGCTGCTCTGCGAGCTTTTGAACACCGCAGCGTCGCCGCCATAGCTGGCAATGATGGAGGACGGCATGCGAATGGCCTCGCGCGCCGCGTCAATCTTGGCGGTGGCATCCCCCAGCGCCACGCCGGGCGCCAAGTTAAACGACACCGTGACCGCCTGCAACTGACCCACGTGGTTGATGGAGGTCGCACCCACCGTGCGCTCCACCGTGGTGAAGCTCGACAGAGGCACGAGCCCGCCCAGTGACGAGCGCACGTAAATACCGCCCAGCGCGCTTTCGTCTTGCTTGGCCTCGGGCACCACCTCCATGATCACCTGGTAGCTGTCGGTGGGCAGGTAAATGGTGGACACCTGGCGCTCGCCAAAGGCATTGAACAAGGCGGTGCGAATCCCTTCAATGGAAACCCCCAAGGTGTTGGCGCGGTCGCGGTCAATTTTGAGTTGCGCTTGTAAGCCTTTGAGTTGGGAGTCGCTATTGACATCCCGAAACGCAGGGTCGCCGCGCAACTGCTCTTGCAACTTGCCGACCCAGGCGTTGAGCTCATCGGCGGTGACACTTTGCAATATGTACTGGTACTGCGCCTTGCTGGCGCGCCCGCCCAGCTGCAGGTTTTGCGTTGGGCGCAAAAACACGTTGATGCCTGCGACGCTTTTCAGCTTGCCGCGCAGCCCTTCGACCACCTTTTTCATCGGCAGACGATCGCCCGTGGGTTTGAGCGTGACAAACATGCGACCCGAGTTTTGCGCCCCGATGCCGCCATTGAATGAACTCACCGCTGCCACGTTGGGGTCTTGCCGAATGATGCTGGCGGCCCGCTCTTGCAGCTTCACCATCTCAGGAAACGAGGTGTCTTCAGCCGCCTCGGTAGAGACCTGAATTTGACCAATGTCTTCCTCAGGGAAAAAGCCTTTGGGAATCACCATGAACAACCAAGCGGTGGCCACAAAGGTGGCCAACGCCACCAGTAGCACGGTTTTTCGGTGCGACAAGGCTTTGTCCAGCCCGCGCGCATACGCGCCCAACACCGCGTTAAACCCCCGCTCGAACGAGCGCACCACGGGACCGGGCGGTTTCTTGTGGCGCTCGTCCGTGAGAAAGCGGCTGGCCAACATGGGCACCAAGGTGAGCGACACAAACGCCGACACGACAATCGCCAGCCCCACCACCACCGCAAACTCGTGAAACAGCAGGCCAATAACGCCTGGCATGAAAAAAATGGGAATGAACACCGCAATCAGCGAGCTGGAAATGGAGATGATGGTGAAACCCACCTCGCGCGCGCCTTTCAAAGCGGCCTGAAACGGCGGCACGCCTTTCTCGATATGGCGAATGATGTTTTCCAGCACCACGATGGCATCGTCCACCACCAACCCCACAGCCAGGGTGAGCCCCAGCAGCGAAATATTGTCCAAGCTGTACGACATGCCCCACAGCAAGGCCACCGCACCCATGAGCGAAATCGGCAGGGACAGGGCCGGAATGACCGTGGCCACAAAGCGGCGCAAAAACAAGAAAATCACCAGCACCACCAGCACGATGGTGCCCATCAGGGTCAGGCTCACGTCATGCAGGGCTTCGCGCACCGACACCGAGCGATCGTTCACCGCCGTCATGGTGACTGATTGCGGCAACTGACTTTGCAGCTGGGGCAAAGCGGCGCGCACGGCATCCACCACACGCACGGTGTTGGCACCGGGCTGGCGTTGAATGGCAATGGTGATGGAGTTTTCACCGTTCAGCGTGGCCCAACTTTTAAGGGTCTCCAGGCTGTCTTCGACGCGTGCCACGTCTTTGAGGCGCACGGCATTGCCGCCCTTGTTGCTGACAATGATCTCGGCAAAATCAGCGGCGTTTTTGAGTTGGCGGTTGGCCTGCAGGGTCAGGGTTTGCCGGGGGCCATCCAAGGTGCCGACAGGGGTGTTCACGTTGGCCGAGCGCAGCGCGGCACTCAGTTCATCCAGGCCAATGTTGCGCGCGGCCAGCCAATCGGGCTTGACTTGGACCCGCACGGCGTAACGCTTCTGGCCATAAATATTGACCTGCGCCACCCCAGTGAGGGTGGACAAGGTCGGCGAGATGAGGTGGCTGGCGTAGTCTTGCAACTCCGACGGCGCCATTGACGGCGAGGTCAGCGCGATGAGCAAAATAGGCGTGTCGGCGGGATTGACCTTGCGGTACGCCGGTGGGTTGGTCATGTCGGCGGGCAGCAAGCGCTGGGCGCGCAGCAAAGCGGCCTGCACATCGACTGCTGCGGCATCAATGTCACGGCCCTCTTCAAACTCCAGCGTGAGCGAGGTGCTGCCCTGGGTGCTGGCGGAGCTGATGGTTTTCAGGCCCGGAACCGTCTGAAACTGCTTTTCCAAGGGCAAGGCCACTGAGCTGGCCATGGTTTCCGGGTTCGCACCCGCCAGGTTGGCCGACACGTTGATGATGGGCGTGTCGTAACTGGGCAGCGCCGCCACGGGGATGCTGCGAAAGCCAATCACGCCGGCCACCACGATGGCGATGTTGAGCAGCACCGTCATCACCGGACGGCGGATGAAAAGTTCAGACAGGTTCATGGCGTGCTCGCGCGTGAGGGGGCGTCACCCGCAGGGAGTTTTTCACCTTTTTCCGCTTTGCCCCCGGTTTCGCCTTTGCCAGCGGGCCCCCCTTTGTCACGGCTGCCCTTGCCACCCGCAGCGTCTGGGCTGCGCTCCATCAGGGTGCTGCCGGGGCGTACATTTTGTTTGCCATCCAACACCAACACGGCACCGGGCTTGACGCCTTCCACGGCGGCGTCAGCCCCTTGGGCGTACAGCACCTTGACGGGCAGGGATTCTGCCTTGCCGTCCACCAGCGTGTAAACCAGCGTGCCGCGTGCGTTTTGAACAATGGCCGCTTGCGGCACCACCACCGCGTCTTTGATCACGCCCACGGTTTGCGCTATTTCCACGAAGGCACCCGGCCACAGTTGGCTGTTGGGGTTGGCAAACACCGCTTTGGCCTTGACCGCGCCGGAGCTGGCGTCCACCGCGCTGTCCACAAATTGAAGGCGTCCTTCAAACGTACCCGCGCCTTCGGCCAGCGTGGCCGTCACCGGTGAGCCGCCGTCTTTGAGCGCACCCAAAGCGTCGTTCAGGTGGCGCTGGGGAATGCTGTAGGTCACAGCCACCGGGTCCAACTGGGTCACAGTGACCAGCGGGGTGACATTGGCTTGCACGGCACTGCCCGCAAACACATTGATAGCCCCCACGCGCCCGGCATGCGGCGACACGATGCGGGCGTAAGACAGCGCGACTTGGGCGGCGGCGGTGGCCGCTTGCGACGCTGCGACCGCCGCCTGCTGAGACGCCACCCCCGTTTCACCGGCGTCCAAGGCGCCTTGAGAGATGAAGTTTTGCGCGAACAACTGCTGCGAGCGCGCCAACTGGCGGCGGGCATCGGCCAAGGCCACGTTGTCCTTGGCCAACTGGGCCCGTGCTTTGCCTACATTGGCCTCATCCGTACGAGCATCCAAAGTGAACAGCAATTGCCCGGCTTTCACAAACTGGCCTTCCCTGATGTGGACCTTGCTGATGACGCTGTTCACTTGGGCACGCACCTCAACCGTCGTGAGCGGCGTGACCGTGCCCGTGGCACGCAGCCGCACGGGAAGGTCTGTTTTTTTGGCTCGCACCGTGGTCACTGACACCGGGGGGCCGGATGCGCCCGGCGCGGCTGCGGCAGGTGCGTTTTGCGCAATGGCCAACGGGTTCAGCCATGCAAGCACGGCAACGCAGCCCGTCGCCACGGAGAAGAGAGACAACTTGTTCATGAACAACGGCCGAGTGAGAGAGAGGAGATGAAAGAGAGACGACCCAGGTCAGGCGTGGGGTCAAGGCAAAGCGCGCTTAGGGCGCGGAAAGGGCGGGTGTGCTGGAGTGCCGCGCGGGCATCAACAGGGGGGACCATGGGCATTGCCTCAATGTAGTGCGTTGGGAAACGCTGAAGCATACGGTCTGGCGAGAAATTTTGGTCGCCCTGCGGTTCAAATTTTTTGCAAAGGACGTGTAAAGAGGGGTGCCGCTGCGCTGCCCGCGCGCGCGGCACCTAGCGAGTGAGGGTTATACGATTTTGGGACGCAAGGAGGCGTTGAGCTGGTCGATGGCAATGGCCCAATCGGCATCTTTGAGCAACTCTTCACGCAAAAACGCCGACTGCGTGGGGGTCCAAAACGGGGCATTGGGCAGCAGCACTTCTGTGGGCAGCGGGTGGTGTTGCGCCAAAAATTGGCGAATTTCCTCGTCAGTGGCGGGCAAGCCCAATTGTTCAAACAATTCAGAAAAAGAATAGGTGGGTGCGTTCATGGTGGCTCCTGGTGGGTGGGTCAACGGGCTGCGTTGGCAGCACTTGAGTCAACAAAAAAACAGTCTTTCGCATCACCGCTCACACCCTGCGGCAAGCCGCGCTGGGGGGTTGTGTGAGAGGCTAAGTGATTGATCTACAATCACTTTCTTTTTAACACAGCCTCTGGACAAACACCATGAACCGCTGCAATTCTCGCCCGCGCCGACACGTGGTGTCGGTCTTCTCCTTCAGCGCAATGCGCCCAACTCCCCTTTGTCGAGCGCGCAACCTCGCGCCAAGGGCAGGCCTGGCCGGGCCACGGTAAACCCGCTCAGCCCGGTTCTTACCGTCGCGGAGCCCGCCTGCCACGGGCCAAGCAGCGAACGCCGATATTTACAACAAATAGCCCTCTAGCCCAGGTACCGCCTGCGCGAGCAGCTCTTTATTTCATAGCATCACCAAGAATACCCGCATGAGCAAAAAAGTCTTTATCAAAACCTTCGGCTGCCAAATGAACGAGTACGACTCGGGCAAGATGACCGATGTGTTGCAAGCCGCCCAAGGCTACGAGCCCACCACCAACGTGGACGAGGCCGACCTGATCTTGTTCAACACCTGCTCGGTGCGTGAAAAAGCGCAAGAAAA
>JBAQDW010000123.1:0-2851 GCA_049286445.1 Rhodoferax sp.
GTGCTCACCGCATTGAAGGTCAAACAACCCAGCCAATTCAAGCAACTCAGCCTCTTGTAGGGGCACGTTTTGAATTCACGGTCAATGAAATCATAGACTTACGTCATTAACTGTCGAACTCGGGTGGTTGTGGTGGGCGTGGCGATCTACTTCACCAACCGTCATTTTGATTTGCTAACTGTTTTCAAATGGGGATTAATTCTGCGCGTGCGAAACAGGGGGATTAAGCACTTGCCCGCAGGCGCGACGGAGCAACATCTGATTGAAGAGCTGGCCAGTGTGATCTGGCGCAAGCGCCGGGTGCTGCAAACTGAAGGGGCCACCATCAATAAAGGATTGAAGGAATCCGCCCGCAGCGCCAAGACCGTCATTCCAGCGGCAGCACCGTTTGAGATGGGCCTGTCAGGCGAGAACACCGACATTCGCAACCTCATGGACTTGAAACCGGCGGACGTGGCAGAAAGCCAGCAGTCTGCCCGGCATGACATTGATGCGACCAACAAGGCCAGCGCCATCCTGCGCAAAGGTGGCGACCGTGCCTATGAGAAAGCCCTGCGAGCCTTGCTTCCCGACACCCGCGAGTGGTGGCAAAACTATGTGGACGACGAGGAATACGCCGCCGATGCCACTGGGCTGGCTGCGTTCATCACCGAGCACGTCACGCCCTTTGTCTACCAGCAAGAAAAAGAGTCCCGCCACCATGACGCTATCGTGAACCAAACCATTGGCGAAGGGCTGCAAGCGTACCGGTTGGAGAAGCTTTCCCGCTACGAAACGCACTTGGACCGCAAGTTTGAGCGCACGTTGGCCATGCTGATCAAGCTGAAAGACCTCAGAAGCAGCTGTGCGGCGTAAAAACATGCGCAATTTACGGCGGCACTCAAAACACCAAGAACCTAGCAGCCATGCGGGTTACAGCCGGATTCATGGGTTTTCAGGTCACAAACCCCGCGCAACTTGCCAATTGATTTCGGCAAAAAACGGAGAATTAAAATGGGCGGACGCGGAAGTGGGCGGCGCAGCAGTTACAGTGGCAAAGCGGAAACCAGCGATTCCATGCCGCTGGACATTCGCAAGATCACCCGCAAAGGATTGCTGGTGCCGGGCAGAGGCTTTAGCTGGCAATGGCTGGTGAACGACCGCCAGGTGGCGGGCATCAGCATCAGGGTGGATTTCAACCAAGGCATGGTGCTGTCCTACCGTATGAGGCGCACCGGCGAAGTAGTTGAACAACGGGTGCAGACGCAAACCTCAGCTTGCCACCTGGGCGGGCAGCGCCACTGGTTTACCTGCCCACGGTGCAGCAAGCGGGTGGCGGTTCTCTACGCGCCGGGCCGCTACTTTGCTTGCCGCCAGTGTGGCGGGCTTGGCTATGCCACGCAGAAAGAAGGCGCAGGGGACCGGGCATCCACCCAGGCAGACAAGCTACGCAAACGCATGGGGTGGCAAGCTGGAATCTTGAATGGCGATGGTGGCAAACCCAAAGGCATGCAATGGACGACCTACCAGCGGCTAAAAAGCCACCACGATGCGTTGGTGCAACTCAGCTTGCATGACATTTGCCGCAAGCTGGGTTTCCTGCACAAATTGCTTGACGGGTAAATCTGTTTCGCAAAATCGCCATTCGGCTTGGGGTAAGCTTGCCAGCTTGTGCCGCAAAGCACCTGGGAAATCCACAAGAATTCAATGGCTATCAAAAATCCAACCTCTGTCGTGCCCCCGGGAGCTGCTGAAACGCGCTGCAGGACCGCATGAGCCTCGTTAAGTCCAAACAACGCGTCGCCGACCACGGCGAAGTCTTTACTCCAGCGTGGATGGTCGAAGCCATGCTTGACTTGGTGAAAGAGGAGACCGAGCGCATTGACTCCCGTTTTCTGGAACCCGCGTGTGGCAGTGGCAATTTCATCGTGCAAATCCTCACACGCAAGCTTGCAGCGGTGGAACTCAAATACGGCAAGTCTGACTTCGAGCGCCAGCATTACGCACTGCTGGGGCTGATGTGCATCTACGGCATTGAGCTGCTGGCTGACAACATTGCCGAATGCCGCGCCAACGTGCTGGAGGTGTTTGCCCAATACCTGAGTCTGGAGGAAGCCGACGATCTGCACCGGGCTGCAACGCATGTGCTGGCTGTCAATTTGGTGCACGGCGACGCGCTGACCATGTGTGCGGTAGACGGCCCGCCCATCACCTTTGCCGAATGGGGCTACTTGGGCAAAGGCAAGTTTCAGCGGCGTGACTTCCGGTTTGACGTGCTCACCGGCTCGTCAAAATACAGCGAGGAAGGATCGCTGTTTGCCGATCTGGGAAAGCATGAGATTTTTACTCCCGTCAAAACCTACTCGTCCATGACAGTGCGCGAGCTGGCCTTATGCTGCAACTGACCCACAAGAGGGCGGAAATTTGACATGCCAAGTTGGCATCTCAAGCCATAACACCACCCATTTATTTCAAGCTGTGAAGCGCATTGACTAACCTAAGGACGGGTTCGATGAATGAAATCATCCCAAGACCAGAGAATCTGGCAAAACTCGTTCTTCTGATCCGTGGCGAGAAGGTTTTGCTGGATTCTGATCTGGCTGACCTCTACGACGTTGCCACCAAGGCTCTGAACCAGGCTGTCAAACGGAACCTTGATCGGTTTCCATCAGACTTCATGTTTCAATTAACGCCAGAAGAGTGGGAAGGTATGAGGTCACAAACTGTGACCTCATCACGACGCAAAATCACTGCAATTCCCTACGCCTTCACCGAACAAGGCGTTGCCATGCTCTCCAGCGTGCTGCGCTCCCAACGCGCCGTTGAGGTCAGCATCGCCATCATGCGCACGTTTGTGCAATTGCGCCGCCTG
>JBAQDW010000124.1:0-5664 GCA_049286445.1 Rhodoferax sp.
GGTCTGTTCTATGTGTGCGGCCCCACGGGCTCTGGCAAGACGACCACGCTGCACTCGATTCTGAAACACCTCAACACGCCAGACACCAAAATCTGGACGGCGGAAGACCCGGTTGAGATCACCCAAAAAGGGCTACGGCAAGTTCAAATCAACAAAAAAGCCGGCATTGATTTTCCCTTGGTCATGCGCGCTTTTTTGCGGGCCGACCCCGACATCATCATGGTGGGTGAGTCGCGTGACAAAGAAACCGTGTCCATGGGCGTTGAGGCGTCTTTGACGGGCCACTTGGTCTTCTCCACCCTGCACACCAACTCCGCCCCCGAGTCGATTACCCGCCTGCTGGACATGGGCATGGACCCCGTCAACTTTGCCGACGCCTTGCTGGGCATCTTGGCACAACGCCTCGCCAAGAAACTCTGCGACTGCAAAGAGTCTTATGTTCCTAATGGTTCAGAATTAAAGAAGTTTGTGACGGAATACGCCGACGAGCTGCGCCACTCCAAAGCCTGGGTCGCAGACACTGAGGGAGAAACCCAAAAACTGATCGACAACTGGGTCGATTTGTACGGCGACAACGGCCAACTTAAGTTCTACCGCCATGTCGGTTGCGACAAATGCGGAAACACCGGCTACAAAGGCCGCGTGGGCCTGCACGAACTGCTGATTGCTGACGATGAGATCAAAAAACTGATACAGGAACGCGCCCGCGTCTCCCAAATCTTCGCCGCCGCCGTCGAAGGCGGCATGCGCACCCTCAAAATGGACGGCATGGAGAAGGTTATGCTGGGTTTGACCGACCTCAAGATGGTTCGGCAGGTTTGTATTAAGTAAGTGACATTTTTGTCACGTCATTTTTGTCGCAATGCTGCCAAATACGGTCCTCAGAACGACGGTAGTGTCAGTGGCGTCGGCCATGACGTGACGTTGTTCACACAATTCCAGCATCCTGCGCCTTTTTTGAAGTTGGCACGCAAGCTGCATATAGAACTACGTCTAGTTGATTTATTTGTTTTTTTGTTTTCTTAAGGAGCTATTCATGAAGCGTTCTATGCAAAAAGGTTTTACCCTAATCGAATTGATGATCGTTGTTGCGATCATCGGTATTTTGGCTGCGGTAGCTTTGCCTGCTTACCAGGACTACACAGCACGTGCAAAAGCATCTGAAGTGATCTTGGCCGCAAGTGGTGCGCGGACCTGTGTCACAGAGGCAGTGTCAACCAATGGCGCTTTAAGCCTTTCCGGTTGCGGAACTAGTTTTGTACCCACATCACGTGCAACAGCGATGTCGGTCGGTGACACATCCGGTGTCGTCAGCGTTTCCGGCAAAATTAATGATGCGAACGATTTTTCTGTTGTCTTGACACCTACGATCTCTGGCAATGCAATCACGGTCTGGTCTTGCGTTGGTAACCCAGCGAATTGGGCACCATCGTCCTGCAAATAAACCTGTCTTAATAGGTTAAAAAGGGAGCTTAGCTCCCTTTTTTATTATCTAAACTTATTCAAAATAAGTCGAATGAACTCCAAACTTCTCAGTCCATTTTGGTTGGTTTCGGCAGCGGTGGCATTGTCGTTCGCTTGGTTACTGCCAAATCATTCTTCACCTTGGGTTGGGTTTCATGGGGATGCTTGGGCTGCAAGTATTTTGGCAATTGTGGGCCTTTGGATAGTTTTCCGGGGTAAATCCGAAGTTAAGTGGCACCTATTGACCTTGACTATCGCGCTATTTAGTCTTGTTCCGCTGTTTCAGTACATGGCTGGACAAATTCCAGTTTGGGGAACTGCTTGGATTAATAGCGCATATATGTTAGGTTTTTTATTTGCAATTCAGTCTGGCGAACGGTGGGAGTTGGAATCACCAGGCCAATGTGCCGACTTTCTATTTACCGCTATTTTATTGGCATCCATTGTCTCCGTCGGAATTCAGTTTTATCAGTGGCTTATGCCAGAGTCCCCTGGATTATGGACACTATTTGTCCAAGGAAGATCTCGCTTTTACGCGAACATGGCCCAACCAAATCAACTGGCCTCATTATTGCTACTAGGATTAGTTTCGTGCTCGTGGGGATTTTATAGAAGAAGGTTAAATTCAGTATTTTCAATATTATTCTCCATCTTCCTATTGACTGGAATAGCTTTAACGGAGTCTCGCACTGCGTGGGTCAATTTGGCCTTACTTGCAGGAGGGGCAATTTCTTGGCGCAAAGCATTACCATCGAAGCAATATCTATGGACGACTCTGAGTCTTGGAACCTATTTTATTTTATGTGTATTTTTCTTGTCGAAATTTGGTGACTATTTTGGCGGGAGTGCGGTAGGCGCATACCGATCTCCAATAGACGATCCTCGATTGGGCGCATGGAAAATGCTTTTTGATGCGTCACTTCACAAGCCTTTTTTTGGTTTTGGTTGGGGCCAATTGGCGAATGCTAATTTCTTAGTCATTGAGAACTACCCGCAACAAGGAGGATTGTTTAACCAATCACACAATTTGATATTAGATATCATCTTATGGAATGGTTATCCGCTCGGATTAATAGCAGTTTCAATATTGGGCTACTGGGTATTTAAGGTCTTCACACACCCTCGTGATTTCAAACAGATTCACCTAATATCATTTATTGCCATATTAGGAATTCATTCAATGCTAGAGTACCCATTGCACTACGCCTACTTTCTTCTTCCATTTGGAATTTTCGTTGGGGCTATAAATACCAGTTTAAAAATAGGAGTCATCGGATCAAAAAATACTATTTTTTATTTACTAATATGCATTATCTCGACAATAACTCTTGCAATTACAATTCGAGATTACTTCATAGTAGAGAAAAGTTTCTACGGACTTCGCTTTGAAAATAGAAAAATTTCCACAGATATCCCAAGCACTCCCCCAAATGTTATTGTCTTAACTCAATTTTACGACTATTTAAAATTTGCTCGAAACATACCCCAAAACAATGTCAAACCCGATACATTGAAGTGGATGTCGGATACAGTTAATGCAATGCCAAGTGCATTGGTAATGTATAAACTCGCCGAAAATCTAGCAATGAACAAGCAACCAGATGAGGCCAAAAAGTGGTTACTGAGGATATGTAAGACGACACCAGACCCGAATTGCCAAGTCATGCGCGGTACATGGACAACCATGGCTCTGGAAAACACTGAAATTGCAGCTGTTTCATGGCCAGAGGATTTTCTAGGAATTAGTCAAGCTGAAACGGGCTCAGCATCTGAATGATGTTGAATTATCGTAGGCAATATCTCACATATCACCGGCCCGACCGACCTTCTCCGACTAAGTCATCGCCTAGCCCACGTGTCTGCCAAACATGAACCTCGCGGACATAGAGTTTTAGGGGGTAGTAAGAATTTAGACGGAAAACTTTAGCGAGCTTTTCACCAGATATCGGACGTAGATCAGGTCCGCGCTGCACACGGTCGAGGAAGGACGTTGAATGGCGCGTCTGTGACATATGCCCGACATAGGCTTGAGATACCTTTGCTAACCACAAGTCACTTTGCGCCTTTTTTTAAGCCACTCACGTCCCATTAATAAAACTCCCCGACTTGCCCCCGTGCTTCTCCAGCAACTTGACGTTGGTAATCGTCATGCCACGGTCAACGGCTTTGCACATGTCGTAGATGGTGAGCAGGGCGACTTGGACGGCGGTGAGGGCTTCCATTTCGACGCCGGTGGGGCCGACGGTCTCTACCGTGGCGGTGCAGGTGATGCGGGCCACGCCGGTGGCCGTGTCGACGGCGCTGGTCTCAAACTCGATGGCCACACGGGTCAGCGCCAGCGGGTGGCACAGGGGAATGAGGTCGCTGGTTTTTTTGGCGGCCATGATGCCGGCGATGCGGGCAATGCCCAGCACATCGCCTTTTTTGGCGGTGCCCGACTCAATGATGGCCAGTGTGGCGGGCAGCATTTCAATGCGGCCGCCGGCAACGCCGATGCGGTGGGTGCTGGCTTTGGCGGCCACGTCCACCATGTGGGCTTGGCCTTGGTCGTCGAAATGGGTGAGTGCGCTCATAGTGATTTAGTTGGGGAGTAACAAGGCGTAATAAAAAGGGGCAAACGGGGCGTCAAAGGCCGGGGTGAATGCACAGGAGCAGAACCTTTGGCCAGATCAAGCATCATACGGGCATGAATTTTCCATCACTGCACACCAGCGCCTCTGCCGTTCAGCCGCTTAGGACTCAGTCACAACAGGTCGCCAAACGTGCACCTTGTTTTTATATGAAAAATAGGGCTCTAGCCCTAGTGGCACCTGCGCGAGCAGCTCTTTTTTTAATAGCAATGGGTTGGGCTGGCTTGCCGCCGTTGCAGGCGCAGACGGTTGAGCCAGCCTACAGCGTGTCATTCAGCCAACTCCCGACCTTGGGCGATGGCAGCGACATGACGCTGGGCACGGAGCGCCGGCTGGGCGACCGCATTGCCCGCAGCATCTACCGGGACCCGGATTACATCGACGACCCGGTTTTAGCCGAGTATGTGCAAGGCATTTGGCAACCCTTGATGGCGGCGGCTCGTCTGCGGGGTGATTTGCCGCCTGAACTGGACCAGCGCTTTGCCTGGGAAATCATGCTGGGCAAGGACCGCACGGTGAATGCCTTTGCCATGCCCGGCGGCTATTTGGGCGTGCACCTGGGTCTGATTGCGGTGGTGACCAGCCGCGACGAGCTGGCCTCGGTGCTGGGGCATGAGCTGAGCCACGTCACCCAGCGCCACATTGCCCGCTTGATGACCAAGCAGAACCAGCAAGCACCCTGGATGATTGGTGCCATGGTGCTGGGCGCGCTGGCGGCCAGCAAAAGCCCGGACGCAGGCAGCGCCCTGATGGTGGGTGGCCAGGCGGTAGCAGTGCAGAACCAGCTCAATTTTTCGAGAGAAATGGAGCGCGAGGCAGACCGCGTGGGCTTTGGCGTGATGACGCAGGCGGGGTTTGAGGCGCAGGGCTTTGTGACGATGTTTGACAAGCTGCAGCAGGCGTCCCGGCTGAACGACAACGGTGCTTACCCCTACCTGCGCAGCCACCCCCTGACCACCGAACGCATGGCCGACATGCAGGCGCGCCAGCCCTTGGGCGCCAGCAGCGTGATCAATACCACCCTGACGGCGGAACACGCCATCGTCGCCGCCCGCGCCAGTGTGCTGGCAAATGCGGGCATGGACGCTTTGCGAGCCGTGGTGCTGGAGGCCGACAGTGCCCGGCTGGCGCGGCAACTGCCGGCCAAACAGGCGGGCGTGTTGTACGGCGCGGCACTGGCCACCACCCAGTTGCGTGACTTCAAGGCCGCACAAGCGTATCTGGCGCGTTTGCGCGTGATCGTCGGGCCAAGTGGCGCGGCGTCGCGATTGACGTCGCTGCTGGCGGTTGAGATGGCACTGGCAGCGGATCAAATGGCGCTGGCCATACAGGCCATGGATGTCTTGGGCAACACGGCCAAACAGCGCCCTGAATTGATGCTGGCCGCCTCCGTGGCGGCCCGCTCGGGGCAGCGTGCTATGGCGCGTGATGCCGCACAAAACCTGCAAGTGTGGGTGACGGATCACCCGACGGATGCGGGCGCTTGGCAGCAACTCGCCACACTGTACGCAGCGCAAGGGCAAACGCTGCGCGCCATTCGGGCCGAGGCCGAGACGCAGGTGGCCCGGTT
>JBAQDW010000125.1:0-7473 GCA_049286445.1 Rhodoferax sp.
CTCTTGCGGTACAACGCGCCGCCACTGATGGCTTGCACAAACGAGCCCAGCAATCCGGCGGCAAGCGGCGACTCAAACAACACGGCGCACTCCGTGGTGGCAATTTTTCGGGCCTTCAGGCGGCTCAATGCGCGCTCTGCTGCATAGCGCCCCACCGCCTCGGGTGAGGCCAGATCGTCAGCACAGCGCATGGAGGTGTACCACGCATCGCGCTGCATGTCGTTGCCTTTGCCCGCAATCGGAGACACCGACATGCCGTGGCGCGAACTGGCGTAGCCGCCCCGAAAGCCGTTGGTGTGCGCGCTGAAAAAGTGCGATTGCTGGGCCGAGACGCTGGCACCTTCGCTGTTGGTGATGCGCTTGCTGACGTTCAAAGCTGCCGACTCGGCCACCAAAGCCAGCTGGGCTGCTTGTGCGCTGTCAATCGCCCACGGGAAAAACAAATCGAGGTTGCTGCGCTGCTTGGATGGCGGGGCGATGTCTTTGGCATCGGGCAACGCGGCAAACGGGTCTTCTGCGGTAAAGCGCGCAATATCAAACGCCGCTTGCACGGTTTGGTGAATCGCGGCTTTGGAGAAATCGGAGGTGCTGGCATTGCCACGGCGCTGGCCCACATACACCGTGACACCCAGCGACTTGTCGCGGTTGCGCTCGACGTTCTCCAGCTCACCTTTGCGAACCGACACACTCAGGCCGCAGCCTTCAGAGGCTTCGGCCCCGGCATCGGTGGCACCGAGCTTTTTGGCATGGTTCAGCGCGGTGTCCACCAAGTCTTCAAAAAATGGGCGGCTGTAGCTAAAGCCACGGTCGGCGGCGGGCGAGGCGGGGGGCGTGTTGGATTTCTTCATATCGGCGGCTATGATACTTGGCTGCGCACGACTCCTGCTGCGCCCTTCTCTCTACCCCCACACCATGCCACGCAAATTCAAAAAAGGCTATTTCGTTCGCGGTGAATTCGTTGCCGAAGGCAGCGAACGCGATATCGAACTCAAGGCCGAACTCAAAGGCACTGACGACCAAAGCCGAACCGACCTCAAACGCGAGAGCGATGAGTTGCAGAAATTAGGCGAAGACCTCCTGACGATGCGTGGCGATTTGCTGGCCCGCCTTGATCTGACGGACAAACTCAAGGACGCGATTGCCGAGGCGAAGCGCATTACCAATTTTGAAGGCAAGCGTCGCCAGATGCAGTTCATAGGCAAGCTGATGCGCAAAATCGAGCCCGAGGTCATTCAATCGATTCGCATCGCGCTCACCGAGCAGCACAGCGGCTCCGCCCATGAAAACCTGGTGCTGCACCTGTCTGAAACGTGGCGTGACCGCCTGATGGCCCATGACGATGCGTTTGGCCAGTGGATCAATCAACACCCCGCCACCGACAGCCAGCAACTGCGCGCCCTGATTCGCCAGGCCCGCAAAGACGCGGTGCCAGAAAAGCCGGGCGAAGCGATCCGCCATGGCCGCGCTTACCGCGACATTTTTCAAATGGTGCGTGAGCAGCTCAAATCAGCCGAGAACCCCAGCGCCCCCGGCCATTCGGCTCCAGCTGAGGACGATGGCGACGAGGAAGCAAGGTCATGACCAGCACCGCCGTGACGGGTTTGAACGCCGCCAAAATCGGCATCGTGTCCATCAGTGACCGTGCCTCCAGCGGCGTGTACGAGGACAAAGGCGTGCCTGCGTTGCAAGACTGGCTGACACGAGCAGTCAAGAATCCGCTTCAGTTTGAACCCCGGCTGATTGCGGACGAGCAAGCCACCATCAGCGCCACCCTCGTGGCCTTGGTGGATGCGGGCTGCTCGCTCATTCTGACCACCGGCGGCACCGGGCCGGCTTTGCGTGATGTGACACCCGAGGCCACGCTGGCCATCGCCCACAAAGAAATGCCGGGTTTTGGCGAGCAGATGCGCCAGATCAGCCTGCAGTTTGTACCGACCGCCATTTTGTCGCGCCAAGTGGCGGTGATTCGCGGGCAATGCTTGATCATCAACCTGCCGGGCCAGCCCAAGGCCATCCAAGAAACCTTGGAGGGCTTGCGCGACAAGTCCACGGGCGAGTCCGTCATGGCAGGCATTTTTGCCGCCGTGCCTTACTGCATTGATTTGATCGGTGGCCCCTACTTGGAAACCAACGACGGCGTGTGCAAGGCCTTTCGGCCCAAAGCGGCCCTTCGCCCCACCGCGTAGCCAACCAAGTTGCCTACTTGCCGACGAGTTGGTTCAGCTTGTCGGCTTCAAAGTGCTCCAACAAAGCGGCATCGCAAGGCACACAGTCGGTGGCCGCACGATTGGCCTGCAGCATCTCAATGGCTTTCCATAACAAGGTGATTTGATGCTCTTGTGACCCGGCGTTGTCAATCAAGCCGCGCATCGCTTGGCTGAGCGGATCGTCATTTTGCGTGACACCGTAGGCGGAGAACCCCATTTTGGAAGCGGCCTCTTCACGCTTCACATCGACATCGGCCTGAATAATGCGTGCCGGGTTGCCCACGGCAGTGGCGCCAGCGGGCACCGGCTTGGTGACCACGGCGTTGGAGCCGACCTTGGCACCGTCGCCCACCTCAAAGCCGCCCAGCACCTGCGCACCCGCACCGACCACCACATTGCGACCCAGCGTGGGATGGCGTTTGGCACCCTTGTAGAGCGACGTGCCACCCAGCGTGACGCCTTGGTAGATCGTGCAACCATCGCCAATCTCTGCCGTCTCACCCACCACCACGCCCATGGCATGGTCAAAGAACACACGTTCACCAATTTTGGCGCCGGGGTGAATTTCAATGCCGGTCAGAAAGCGGGAAAAATTGGAGATGAACCGACCCGCCCACTTGTAGCCGTGCACCCAGCACCAATGGGCGCGGCGGTGCAGCATGACGGCGTGCAAGCCGGGGTAGCAAGTCAGCACCTCCCAGCGGCTGCGCGCTGCCGGGTCGCGTTCGAGAATACATTCAATGTCGGAGCGAAGTCGTGAAAACATAGCAGAAGTCTAGCTTTCTGCAGCGGTGTGGGTCTTCGGCAAGGCCTTGCCCCCGGTGGCAGACTGGTCCACTGATTTCGCAATGCCACGCAGCATATTGACCTCTTCTAGCGTGATGCCCGCCCGGTTCAACAACTGGTTCAAACGCGGCATGAGCTTTTTGGGCGCCCGGGGGTCCAAGAAACCAATCGTCATGAGCGATTGTTCCCAATGCGCCAACAAACCCGCAATTTGCTGCGCATCAGCTAAGGTGGGCGTGGCCGTGGCTTCTTCAACGGCATACGCGCCCAACGCCAAGCGCCACTCGTAGGCAATCACTTGCAAGGCCGCGCCCAAGTTCAAGGAGCCAAACTTGGGGTTGCTGGGAATGCTGAGGCAGGCGTGGCAACGGTAGACATCGTCATTGCTCATGCCAAAGCGCTCACACCCAAACAAGAACGCCACGCCTGAGTTTTGATCATTTTCAGCCCCTGGCCCTTGTCCAGTCTGCGTGGGCAGCTTCCCTTTTGATAGCATTTTAAAATGTTCGCGCGGCGTCACGGTGGGTGGGCCAAAGTCGCGCGGTGTCATGGCGGTGGCACACAAATGCGACATGCCATCCAAGGCCTCGTCCAGCGTGGCCACGATCCGAGCGTTCTTTAAAACGTCCAGCGCCCCGCTGGCGCGCTGAATGGTTTCCTCGCGGTTCAGCACGTTAGGCCAACGCGGCGCCACCAACACCAGGTCATCAAACCCCATTGTTTTCATGGCGCGTGCGGCCGCACCCACATTGCCAGCGTGGCTGGTGTTGATCAAGATAAATCGTGTTTGCATGGCATTCGTCGAACACGCCTCCTAACGCCAATGCGCGCCAGCAGGCTAAAATCCGTCTATTGTCGCTGTCCGCATCGCCGGATGGTCCTGAAACGTTCTTGGTCTGTCGTGAAAACGCCTGTGTTTTTGCGACCACTTCTCAAAATTTATGTCGTCTCCCAATCTGCACCCCATGATCAACGTGGCCATCAAGGCTGCCCGCGCCGCTGGCTCACTCATCAACCGCGCGGCGCTTGACGTTGAATCCGTGCGGATTTCCCAGAAACTGGTGAATGACTTTGTGACCGAAGTCGATCACGCAGCAGAAAAATCGATCATCGAAACCCTGCTCACCGCTTACCCCGGTCACGGCATCTGGGCCGAAGAATCGGGTCGGGAGCACGGCGCACAAGACTCAGAGTTCGTCTGGATCATTGACCCCTTAGACGGCACCACCAACTTCATTCACGGCTTGCCGGTTTACTGCGTCAGCATCGCCCTCGCGGTCAAAGGCAAAATTGAACAAGCCGTGGTGTACGACCCCTCGCGCAACGACCTGTTCACGGCCACCAAAGGACGCGGCGCGTTCATGAATGACCGGCGCTTGCGGGTCTCCAAACGCATTCGCTTGAAAGACTGCCTGATTTCAACGGGTTTCCCCTTCCGCCAAGGCGATGACTTCAACACCTATTTGCGCATGATGGGCGACATGATGCAGCGCACCGCCGGTCTTCGCCGCCCGGGCGCAGCAGCGTTGGACTTGGCTTACGTGGCGGCCGGTTTCACCGATGGATTCTTTGAAACCGGCCTGCAGCCTTGGGACACGGCAGCGGGTTCGCTGTTGGTGACAGAGGCCGGTGGTTTGGTGGGCAACTTCTCAGGCGAAGCCAACTTTCTTGAGCAGCAAGAATGCATGGCCGGTAACCCACGCATTTATGGTCAGCTGGTGAGCATTCTGGGCAAATACAGCAAGTTTGCCAGCGCCGGAGAAAAAGCCGCCGTGAGCCAAGCCGTCAAAGCGTTGGCAGGCGAAGCGCCCGCCAGCGTTGAAGTCACCACCACCCCCAACGACGCACCGTTCTAAGTTCGCAGAACACGGACCGCTGCCTTCTGGTGGTTGAGGCCTTCACCGCCTCCAGCGAGCGCGGTGAAGGTGGCTTCGGGTCCACGGGCGTGAGCACCTGATCCTTCAGGTCAGGATCACCGGCACCCGGTGATAACCGCCCACGGGAGCCACCTCACGCTGCGGCAAATCGTCGGGCACCAGCGCCACCGTCTGCACCGAGGCCAACAACGCCTGCAGCGCAATCCGCAATTCCCAGGTGGCCAGCAAACGCCCCGGACAGACGTGTTTCCCGATTCCGTAAACCAAGTTGGCAGCGGCGTTGCCTTGAGGATCAAAAGAGTTAACGCCGAAAACAGCCTCATCACGGTTGGCAGATGTCCAGTTCAGCTTGATCTTGGCACCCGCCGGGACCTCATGGCCTGCGATGTGAACAGGGCACGTGGTGATGCGTCGGTTGGAAACAAAGGGATCGTCAAGACGCAACACTTCATCAATGACCGCTTCCACATCCAGGTTTGATGCCGTGCGAAGCTTCTGCACAAGCGCTGGCCGCTCAGCCACATAGGCCACCAGCACACCCACACACAACGCGATGGACCCCAAATCGCCCCCTGTCCAATTGCGCAGGATGGACACCAACGCGGCCTCTGTCAGCGGCTGCCCGTCCACCACCTCACGACAAAGCCGGCTGGTGACGTCGTCCCCGGCATTGCTGTGCTCGGCACGGCAGGGTTGCACGACGGATCGGATGATCTCGTCAAACTGCTCTGCAACCGCCACCATCCGGGCGGAATCCCCGGAGCGGGTGGCGGCGTGGTTCTCTTTCATCCACGCCAACAGTTTGGGCTCCAACTCAGGTGGCCAACCCAACCATGCACATTGAGCACGCACGGCAAACACGGCGCCGATGTCGTTCACGGCATCCAGCGCCACGCCCCGGCGCAACTGCGCCATCAACTCGGCTGCAACGCGCTCGAATACCGGGATAAATGGCGCCAGTGCGTCCCGACTCAGGTGCCGCTCAATCACGGCCCTGTAACGGCTGTGCGCCTCACCATCTAATCCATTGGGGACCTGCAGGTAGCGTGAGACGGCGCTTGAAAAACGCTCCGGGTCCAAGGCTGCGGCTGCGACGTCGGCATGCTTCAACAACACCCATTCCCCAGCCACGTTCCTGACCACCGGATGTTGGGGTCGCAACGCATCGGTATAAGCCCGCAAGTCGCGTCCGGCAGCGGACAAGTCATCGGGCATGTGGTCGCTCATATCCGTTCCCTTTTCATCAACGCAAAAACCAACCATTAGAGTACATCAGCCGTCTTTTGAGATGGCGTTGGTTCAACAAAATCACAATGATGTCTCGATTGACAAGTTCGATACAACGGGGCATCAGCCGCAGCCCATCTAGCGGGACGGGATGCTCAGAAATTTATCCGGCTTGACAGGCACTGCTCTTATCGCAAGAGACAATAGGCGCCCTCTACTGCCCTCCCCCAGAGGCGCTGGTGTGGATGCCCCTCACGCCACGTTGTGACCTGAATTTGAAAGCGAGAACTCAACCCCATGACCGACAAGGCCAGCCCGCACACCCCCATGATGCAGCAGTACCTCGGGCTCAAAGCCGAGCATCCTGACACCTTGCTGCTCTACCGCATGGGCGACTTTTACGAATTGTTTTATGACGATGCAGAGAAAGCTGCGCGGCTGCTGAACATCACGCTCACGCAGCGGGGTCAATCGGGCGGGCAACCCGTGGTGATGGCCGGTGTGCCCTTTCATTCGATTGAGACTTACCTGGCGCGGTTGATCAAATTGGGCGAGTCGGTGGCCATTTGCGAGCAGGTGGGGGAAGTCACCGGCAAAGGCCCGGTCGAGCGCAAGGTGGTGCGCGTGGTCACGCCCGGCACGCTGACTGATTTGGAGCTACTCAGCGACAAGACCGAGTCTTTGCTGCTGGCCGTTCACCAAGGCCCACGCAACCTGTGCGGGCTGGCTTGGGTGAGTGTGACCCAGGGCGAAGTGCATCTGGCCGAGTGTTCGCCAGAACAATTGGCTGAGTGGATCGCCCGCATCAATCCCGGTGAACTGATCTTCAGCGCCGGCGCGACACCCGTCTTCGAGGCCCGCCTGCGAAAAGCGCTGGTCAACGGCGCGATGTCGATCACCGTGCGGCCCGACTGGCAGTTTGACGCCGGTTTGGGTGAGCGCCAATTGTTGGCCCAACTGCAAGCGGCCAGCTTGGCACCGTGGCAAGCGCAGGCGTTGGCGCAAGCCCATGCCGCCGCCGCCGCACTGCTGGGCTATGCAGAACACACCCAAGGGCGAGCACTGACCCATGTGCACAGCGTGCGCGTGCAGCGCAACGACGAGTTGATCGACTTGCCCCTCACCACCCGCCGCAACCTCGAACTCACCCAAACGCTGCGCGGTGAGGACAAGCCCACTCTGTTTTCATTGCTGGACACCTGCATGACGGGTATGGGCAGTCGCTTGTTGAAGAGTTGGCTGCTCAACCCCCGGCGGGACCGGCGCGAGGCCCAGCAACGCTTGGATGCGATTGCCGCGCTGCAGGCAGGCCCTTGGGTCATGCTGCGCGACCACCTCAAAGGCAGCACCGATGTGGAGCGCATCACAGCCCGCAT
>JBAQDW010000126.1:0-5271 GCA_049286445.1 Rhodoferax sp.
TTTGACTTTGACAACCAAGCGCAGTGGTCGATGGCTTTGTCACTGCAGGCGGGGGAATCGAAAAAGAAATTTTGTTCGATTCCCCCGACATCGTGCTGGCGGCCAGGCTGCCCGCCATCACCTCAGACATGACCTTTGCGGTCCTCAAAGACCGCGCCCTATTGGGCGAAATTATCAGCCGCTACATCAGTCACAACAGCGGCAAGATTCAATCCCTGTCCCGCGAAGCTGAAAACCTCTTCAATCGCAAAATCATGCGACTGACACCCGCCGAACTGGACTGGCTCGATACCAAAGGCGAGGCAGTGGTGGGCTCGGCAGAAGACTATCTGCCCTTTGATTTGTACCAAGACGGCCAGTACCGCGGCATTATGGGAGAGATGTTGAAACGCATCTCGGACATCAGCGGCATTCGCTTCAAGGTCATCAGCGGCTCTTTTGCAGACGTTTACAACCGGGCCGTGGCGGGAGAGATTGATGTGCTCAACATCGCAAAAACCGACGACCGGCTGGCGCACTTTGTTTACCCCCGTGCGATCAGCACGGAACGCGACATCATCGTCGGCCTCAAATCCAGCGCACCGGTGGAAGACGTGTATGGGCTCGAAGGCAAGCGCGTGGCCGTCATTGACGGCTTCTGGCATGAAGAGTATTTGAGAAAAAACCTGCGGAACGCGCAAATAGTGACGACCGCCACCATCATGGAGTCACTTAAATTGGTGCGCAGCGGCGAGGTGGACTACACCATTGAAAATCCAACCGTGATGGAGTTCTACATCAATGGGCTGGGCCACACCGATGTGGTGAAACGAGGAAGCACGTCTAAGGACTCATTTATCTATTTCGGAGTCAACAAACAGCAAACTGAATTGGCCTCCATCATGGACAAGGCCATGGCGCTGGTGAGCTTTGAGGAGGTCAGGTACGCCGGAATTCAGAGCGTTCCAACGTTACAAAATGAGCAGAACAAACGCTTGGCCCTGATCGTGGCCGGCTTGGCCGCGGCACTGGTTGTCATTTTGATGGCGACAGTTCGAATCGTTCGAAAGCTCACCGAACAAAAGGCCCAGACCCGGCTGCTCGAACAGCGCGAGAACTTGCTCTACACCGATGCGTTAACCGGTCTTTACAACCGCAACTACTTCAGCCACACCCGCTCCTCGCTGCGACACGCAGGCACCCCACAAGCGGTGTTGATTGCCGATCTCAACAACCTCAAACCCGTCAATGATGCCAACGGCCACGCAGCGGGCGACGCCATTTTGGTGTCCTACGCGGCCTGCCTGCGCACGGTGTTCCCGCAGGCCAGCTGTTTCCGACTGGGGGGAGACGAGTTTCTGGTCATCGTGGACGACACCACCCCCGAGGCAATGGACCGCCACATTCAGGCCCTGCAGGTGTGTTGCCAGCAGCAAGGCTACACCGTCATGGGGGTCACGCTTTACCCGAGTGCCGCAGTGGGCTATGCCATGCGCCACACTGAGCAAGATGCATTGGACGCCTGCATGGCCATTGCCGATGCTCGCATGTACGAAGCCAAGACAGCCGCCCATAACCGCGGTGCGCCTGCTCCGCTTGACACCTCGCCAGCCTGGTCAGCCTAATCAGGAGCCTTATCGCTGACTCATCAGGTTAGGCCGTTGCTGAATCAGTGTCGAAAACCCAAAACAGGCCTGGGTAGTCATTCATCGACCGGTCCGCGAAGCGGGACTCTGGAATCGCATCAGCATTGACTTAAACTTCAGACCTTTTCATCCGCTGTGTTGTCCAGGCCTGCAACCTGAACCCAACCTCTTGCCAGAGAGCGCTGTTACTTATCCCCCTTAAAAAGGCATCATTGGACCACCCGTTCCACACCGCATGACACCTTTGAATTTTTCCTTGTTCGCCCGCCCATGAAAGACCACTACGCCGCCTTGGGTTTGAGCAGCAATGCGTCGGCTGCCGACATCAAAAAAGCCTTTCGCCAGAAAGCGGCGCTGCACCACCCCGACCGAAACACCGATGCCCAGGCGCCCGCCCGCTTTCGCGCCGTTCAGGAAGCCTATGAGGTGCTGTCAGATGACGCCAGTCGGCAGGCCTATGACGACAACCGTCGACGCAATTTGCTGGACAGTCCCATTGACACGGCCCGTGACATTTGGCAAAGCTACTTCAATCAATTACTCTGAGATCACCACCGATGCGTACCTCTTCTTTTTTCCGTAACCTGCGCTCAGCCTATGAGGCTGAGATCGATGACCTGACCTCCGACTCCGAAGGCCATGATGTGCTTCGCCAGCGCCTGGCGGCCAAGCGCAAGGAAATTACCTTTCTGCGCCAAATGATTGAGATCAGCCCGGAAATGGTGGCGGTGGTGTTTCACCAAGGTTTTCAGTTCAAATTACCCTCCGTGATGGAGCATTTGGTGGCGCAAGACCCAGAGAATTTGCCCGAGTGGGACAGCCTGGCCGGCGCGATTGAAATGCGCCCGTGGACACAAGACCTGGTGCGGGAAATTTTGAAGGAACCCATGGGCGAGTGGTTCATGACCGTGGCTGCGGGCGTGGAATACCTCTACGGCAAGGCCGATGCCAAACCGGCACCCGCGGCACGCGACGAGGAAGACCACGACAACTCTGATGAGGCCCGCGATCACGACAGCGACAGCGACGGTGAGTACCTGGACGGTGATGACGAAGAAGAAAAAGAAGCGCGCGCACGCGAAGACGCCGGTGCCGACTGGATGGTCGAGCAAGGGTTTGACCGCAAAGATCGTTAATCCCCACGGAGCCTATTGATGAAACACCTTGCCCTGATTGAGCGAACCCAAAGCCTGATTGCCTCTGGCGACATCGTCGGCGCAGAAGCCGCCCTGGTTGAACTGGCTGACACCGAAGGCGACGCTGCCTTGATGGTGGTGCTGGACCAATTGCCGCCCAAAGACATTTTGGCCGTCATCCGTGAGTACGACAGCTCAAAAGAGTCCGTGATCAACCTGATGCTCACGCCGCTGCAGTTTGCGCGGGCCGTCGTCATTGAAAAGCAGTACAAAGACCTCACGCACACCCATCTGCGTGGCATGTTGAACGCCATCATCTTCCGCGACGGTGCGGACCCGGTCGAATTCATGGACGCCATTGGCAACCTGGAAGGGGGCGCCGAGGCACTGGCCGACTACTTCACTGAAAAGTGGAGCCGCATTGAGGCCTTTGCCCGCACCGGCACCTTTGACACCGTCGAAGACGATGGCGACATGATGTCGGAAACCGCCCTCTTTGCCTCTGCCTACGCCAAGCCGCGCATTGAGCAAGACGAGGTCGCTGACCAAGACTGGATGGAACTCGCCTGGATTCTGCGCTACCAGTGCACCGATTTGTTTATTGAGATGCTGCTGGTGCTGCGCGCCAAAGCACGGGCTTTTGAAGCCGGTTTGGGCGATGAATTTGAAGCCATGGAAGAGGATGACGGCAAGGTGGAAACGGGCGATACAGACCGAGGCAAGGCAACACCCGCCGCGCGCGAATCCGACGAAGAATCGGCCATCTGACCCATGACGCAGGCCGCATCCAACTCCCCTGCCCCGGTTGCGCTGTTTGATGCGCGTCCCTTCTTTGAGAAGGCGCTGGCCTATGGCGTGGCGCACGGCCTCATTGACCAAGTCAAGCTGGACGCCATTTGCACCGACGCGCCCAAAGGCATGGTTCAAATTGCCCGTTATTTTGGCAATGAGAACCTGCGCCCCGACCTGGAAAAAGCCAAGGACCGCATCGTTAACCTGGTCAGCCTGACACTGGAGCACACCAGCGCGGGCGACTTGCACCGGGCGGCGCAGTCTTTGCAGGAACATTCGTTTATGTCCCGCTCTAAAGCGGCTTCGGACATGCTCAAAAGCCTGTTGGCCATGCCGCAAAACACCCACTTTGGCATGAACGAGGCCGGTGGGTTCAACGACGCCCAGATCCCACATCTGGCCAAGTGGACGCTCAGAAGCTTGGCGGATTACCAACTGGAATTGAGCAAACGCAGCCAGGTCGAGCGCGTGATTCAAGCTGCTATTTGGTTTGCCAACGAACTGGGGCTGGATGCGGACGCCCTGGAAGAAGCGGGTAAAGACGCAGAAGCGGTGATCCGCACCAGTCTGCTGATGATGGCCACCCAACGCACGGATATGCCAGATTGGGTGGCGTTTGACAAAGCCATCGCCGCCCTTCGGAAAAAATACGCCGCCGATCCCACGGCTCTCACCGTCGCCGCGCCAAAACAACTGCCGCTTGAATTCAAAGGCATAGTGGAAAAAATTGCGGTCTCGGTTCGAGCGGATTTACCCAAGGTTTTGGATACTACCCTGTCCACCCGAAAGCTGTTCGACCAAACCCCCGCCTTCATGGGGCGTTACTTTTGGATAGAAGACGGATTGAGCGAGGTCGATCACTTCGACCGCACCGCGTCTGAGGCGTGGAACAAGGCCACGGGTGGGCATGACGACGAAGGCTCGCTGATGACTGTTTTCTTGTGCGTGGCGGCAGGCTCTGCGCCGAAAACCATCCTCAGTGAAAGAGGGGCCACGACTTTGGTGCGAAAAATCCGCAAGTCAGGCCTTCAGCCCGCGCTGGCCATCCAGTTCATCACCGACCACGCGCCTGCGGTACACCAAGACGCCTACGCCCGAATGTGGAATGACTTTGTCGAAGAGTCTGCCAAAACTTTGACCCGTGATTTCGATTACGACTTGAAGGACGCCGTGACCTTGCTTCGACTGGAGTGCAACGTGAAGTAGCGTCCTTGGCGCGGGGCGATCTGAAAAAAGGGGTTTTCTAAGTCGTGGGAAGCAGCCGCAAGGCCCGACACCGAACCAGCGCCTCATCGAAGTCCAAACCGTCTAGAGCCTGCCCCAGCGACGCCACCCGGTCTTGGAAAAATTCGGTCAACTCGTCCTCCGACTCCCTAAAGAGCGTCAAGGCATCCAAATCAGAGGCCTCCAGCAGGGTTTCAAGCTGGGTCAGCAGGCTGTCTACTGCCCTCTCATGGGTCAGCACAGACACGCCCGTTTCTGACAACGGCTCAGACTTTGAACCGGTGGCGGGGAGAGGCTCAGCGGCCTCCAACAAACGCACGGCTTGGTGAAGTGCGTCGATCGTTTGGCTTACCCTTGGCCGCAACGCCTGAGCTTGCTGCGCTAGCGCAAGCACCGGCCCTTGGGTGCGGCACTGCTGTTCCAGCGCACCCACCGCTTTGGCCAGTTCGGTCGCCCCGAGTAAGGCGGCAACCCCTTTCAGGCTGTGCATTTGC
>JBAQDW010000127.1:0-1961 GCA_049286445.1 Rhodoferax sp.
GACCGCATCAGCGAGACGCACATGACCGATATCCGCAAAGTGCTGGAGTTTGTAAAACGCAAAGCCGATGTGCCGCTCTGGATGGTTGGCACCAGCCGGGGCACCGTTTCAGTGACGGCCGCTGCCATCAACATGCCTGACGCTATGGCCGGAATGGTACTGACTTCCAGTGTGGTCAGTGACAAGAAGCCCGGCGCCGTGCCCAAACAAGATTTGGAGCAAATCAAGGTGCCGGTGCTGGTGCTGCACCATGCCAAAGACGCTTGCCAATGGTGCCTTGCGCATGAGGTGCCGGCCATCCTGCGCGGATTGAAGAACGCGCAGACCAAGAAGGAGATCATGGTCAGCGGCGGCCAGAATCCCACGGGCAATGTCTGCGAGGCTTTGCATTGGCATGGCTTCATTGGCATGGAGCGCGAGGCGGTCGAACTGATGGCCAACTGGATCAAAGCCCCCACCAACTGACCCACGCATTCCGAGGGTCTGCTCACCGGCGCTGAGACGCGGGCTCAGGCTACATTGTGCTCTTTGCCGCGCTGCGCTTGCGGCTGGATTCACCCACCTACCGAGAAGCCTGACCATGAGTTCAGTGTCCCCGCCAGCCAGTATTTGGACGGTACTCCAAGACAAACCGTTTCGCGGCATGTGGGGTGCCAGCTTTGGCTACTTCACGGCCAACGCCATGATGGCCATGGCGGCGGCCTGGATGATGGTGGAGCTACAGGCCTCTTCCTTTGTGGTGGCCTTGGTGCAAACGGCGGTGTTTTTGCCGATGTTTGTGCTGGCCTTGCCTTCGGGCGTGTTGGCAGATACGACCGACCGGCGGCGTTTGCTGTTGAGCACGCTGGTGGTGCAGGCGGTGGGCGTGGCGATGTTGTCGGGGGCGTTGCTGGGCGGTGTGGCGGGCACGGCCACGGTGTTGTTCTTCACGCTGTTGTTTGGCTGTTGCACGGCCGTGATGTCGCCCGCTTGGAACTCGATGGTGGGCGAGATGCGACCCCGCGAGGAGTTGCCGCACGTGATTTTGTCGATGAGCATGGCCTATAACGGCGCGCGGGCCTTGGGGCCTGCGCTGGCGGGTCTGTTGTTTGCCTGGCTGGGGTCGGCTTGGGTGTTTGTGTTGGCGTCCGGTGGGGTGATGGCGCTGTGGTGGGCGGTGCGGCGTTGGCCGCCCAAGCCTCATCCCTTGAGCCGTTTGCCCGCCGAACGCGTGTGGGGAGGCACGTTGGCGGGCTTGCGCTACGCCCGCCACTCAACCCCGATGCTGGCGCAGCTGTTGCGAACGGCGGCCTTTGGCGGCACGGGTTCGGCCCTGTGGGCGCTGTTGCCGGTGATTGGTCAGCAGCGTTTGGGCCTGGGGGCGGAAGGCTTTGGTTTGCTGATGGCTTGCCTGGGCGCGGGCGCGGTGGGCATGGGGCTGTTTTTTGGGGCCTTGCGCCAGCGGGTGAGGCTGGAGACGCTGGTGGTGGGCTGTGGCGTGCTGTTTGCTTTGGTGATGCTGGTGGCGGCGTTGTCGCAGGTCCGAGCTTTGGTGTACGCAGCGCTGGTGGTGGGCGGCGCGTGCTGGATGATGGTTATGACCACGTACAACACGGCCACGCAAGGCAGCGCGCCACCGTGGGTGCGTTCGCGCGCGTCGGCCTTGCATGTGCTGTCGGCCTTGGGGTCCTATGCGCTGGGGTCGGCTTTGTGGGGTGCGCTGGCCAGTTTGACGAGTTTGCCCACGGCCCTGTGTTTGGCGGCAGCGGGGATGCTCATTGGCGCGCTGCTCGGGCCCCTTTTCCCGCTGCGCATGGGCGAACACAAGGACATCACCCAAGTGGTGCCGTTTGAAGATCTGCTGCTGGCCGATACGCCTTTGCCCGGTGCGGGGCCGATCGCGGTGGAGTTGAGCTACCTCATCAGGGTGGGCCACGCCACTGACTTCCTGAATGCCCTGTCTTTGCTCAAAAGTCCAAGGC
>JBAQDW010000128.1:0-5445 GCA_049286445.1 Rhodoferax sp.
CTGCGCTCACAGGAATGCCCTGGAAAAACCTGTGCAATGGCAATTCAACTTGCCCAAGGCCCGCTCGAAGATGGCCTGGGTTTACCCCGATCTGCATCAGCGTGAATCAAGTTGACTGTCTACTAGAATAAGCGAGAGAAACCTCATCTATTTGACTCACATCAATAAAAAATACCCGCCGTTACCGCTTGGTGCGATGGGATCGGCCCGCTTGGTGACACGCATTGCGTCACTACGCTACTGATTCGATAGCTTCCTGCGCACATTTGACCTAGGCCAGCCGCCTATTTGACTCGACGCCCACTTTTCACGACACCCCCTATTGGCATGACTCCTGATGATCAAGACGGCTTGCGCCGCCACAAGCCAGCCTCCAACAGTGAAGCCCAGCGGTTTCGCACGTCGGACCCGGAAAAGCAGCGCCAAGCGGATGACTTGAAGCGCCGCTTTGCCCGCTACAGCGGCAAGACGTCGCGGGTGGCGTGGCTCAAACGCCCGGGCCCACGTTGGGGGCGCTGGGCGTGGGCAGTGCTGGTGGCGGCCTACGTGCTGTGGGTGGTGTTGGCCTGACGTGGCGACGCCTTCCCGCAGCAGACTGACACACAAACGCTCCTAAAAAAGGAGCTGCTTGCACAGTCCTATCAAGGGCTAGAGGTCGATTTGGCACGTGAATGAAAAAAGTGGAGCACGCCCGTGTTCAGTCGGGTTAGTGCAGCGTGATTCGCCCTGCGTCGGGCTGATTGCACCGTTTTTTTGTCGCAATGATGGGCCCGCAAGGGGCAACCCGTCACCCTACAATCGGCAAAAAATTAAACCCGACAAGCCAGGAGAATTTGATGTCTACAGACTCCGCTGCCAGCCCACAAACCGGCCTTACCGCCCCCAGCTTTCAACTCACACCGCCCGAAGTCATTGTTCCGCTGAGTAATCAGAGTGCCAAGTCCGCCATGCCGGTAGCGCCAGAGGTCAAAGCGGCGGTTGAAGACCAAGTGGACCGGTTTGTCGCGGCTTTGCTCACCGAAGATGTTCAAAGCGACAGCTTTCGCGCCAAGCTGGACAGCGCCTTTGCACTGGGCCGGGAAGAGGTGTCGATTGCAGCCAGCCTGATGCAGGGGCGCTTCATGGAGCGCAACTTTGTAGGCGTGGAAGACAGCACCGCCTTCAAGGCCGTGCGTGACATGCGGGGGCACTTGGATGAGTTGAACCCCGGCAAAGATGGTGATTTGTTTCAGCCGCAAAAGCTGCTCGGCTTCATTCCCTACGGCAACCGCTTGCAAGCGTACTTTCGCAAATACCAAAGCGTGGGCGATCAACTGCAAAAAAGCATGCAGCAGCTGTATTCAGCACGCGACGACATGCAGCGCGACGTGGTGGAGTTGGAAGTCACGCGCAGCAAACTGTGGGACGCGATGCAAAAGCTCACCGGTGCCATTCAATTTGCCGAGTCGCTGGATGCCAAGCTGTTTGACAAGGTTGAGACCGTGAAAGCCACCGACCCCCTTCGCGCCAAAGCGCTGGAGCAAGAGGTTTTGTTCTACGCGCGCCAAAACCTGCAAGACATGCTGACGCAACAGGCGGTGTGTACCAACGGCTATTTGGCGCTCGACGTGCTGAAGAAAACCGGCCGCGAGATGATGAACGGCTGCACCCGCGTGGCCACCACAGGCATGAGTGCTCTGGCCGTGGCGCAAACCGTGGCGCGCGCCACGGGCAACCAGATCAAAGTGATGGAGATGCTGACTGGCGTGAACAGCTCGATTGAAAGCCTGATCGCCGAATCGGGTCGGCAACTCAACACCCATGTGGAGAAAACCGCGCAGTTTGCACAGAACCCCATGGTGGGCGTGGAAAAGCTCAAAGAAATGTTTGAGCAGACCTTCAAGGCGATGGATGCGATGGACACCTTTCGCAGCAAGGCGATTGAAGTCATGGGTCAAAACAACACCATCATTGCGGCAGAGATCAAACGCTCAGAGCAGTACATCGACAAGGTTCGCTTAGAGCACGCACGCCAAGCCACCACCTCGCAGTTGAGTGGCCCGGTGAAGCTTTGATTTTTGAGTTGAGTTTCTGAATTATTTTTACCCCAAGGAGATTGAACTATGGCAACCCGTTATGTGATGCAGCGCGACACCCGCGCTTGGCGTATTCAAGTTCGATTGGCGTTTGGACTGGCCGTGTTGTGTGCCGCCGTGGGTATTTTGCGCATGCCCGGTGGCGAGTTGGACCGGGCGTTTCTGGCCATTGGCATGTTCTTTTGCCTGTTTGCCTCGTTCGCCGTGGCGAAAACGCTGCGCGACAACCGCGATGGCCAGATTGACACCGCGCAGTGGGTCTTCACGGTGTGGGTCGCGTTTGCCGCCGCGGTGCTGCTCACCGGCTGGGGCCTGTGGCGCATGGAAATTGGTGAATGGCAAAAATACTACATGCTGGTGACGTGGCTCTTTTTGGTCAGCAGCACCTTCACCTTGGCCAAGACAGTGCGCGACGCCCAAGAAGCCGACTTGCTGGAACGCCGCGCCGCCAGCCAGCGCGAGGTGGCAGAGGCCAAACCGCCCGCAGCGGGCTAAACCGGGCCCTTTCAGCGCGTTTTCTTCGACTCCAGAAAACGCTGCTGTTTCAGCAAATCTTCGGCCGCACTGCGGCCGATTTTCTTGCTGCGCTTTTCAATCTCGTCTTGCAGCATCAACAGTTGCTGGGCCAAGGCGTCTTCTGGCGAAGGCTCTTGCGGGGATAAAGCGTGGCTGCGCTGATTCGGCGGCACGCGCAAGTAGGCTTCGAGTGAGTCGGGAATGTAGCGGCGCAAACACTCCACCAAAAACATGCGGTCGTCTTGCGTGAAGTGCTCGTCCACCGGACCCGCATGCTGGGCCGCCTGGGCCAGCGCGGCCTTGATGCGGCGCAACATTGCATGCACCGTGGGGCTGAGTTCTGAGGCCATGGCTTGCAGAGCCTCGTCAAACGCAGTCAGGGTCTTTTTGTCAAACAAAGGGGCCGCTACCAAACCAGCGGGCCGCTTGACGCTTTTGACCCACCCCAAAACCCCCAACAGCAGCGATGCCAAAGCGACAGCGCCCAGCAGCAGCGACATTTGCAACCACGCCAGCAAGCCGGTCAGCACGCCGCCCGTGAACACCATGGCAAAAATAATCTGCAGGGCGTGGGGCGCTTGGTGCGCAGGCGTTTGCGCCGCCTCCAGCTGTTGCGCCAGCCCCGCGCCCAAGGCGCTTCTGGCTTGGGAGCGTTCAGCGCGCGCAAAGGCTTCCGGGCTCACGGTGTCTTGCGGCGGTGGGGCACCCCGTTGCTGGGGGGTGGCGGTGCGCAGATTGATCGGGCCGTCTCCACTGACCCATCGGGCTCCTTGTTCAGTTTCATTCATGGCAGTGCAGGTCAATAAGTTGGCAAGTAAGTGCGCGTCGATTCTGCCACCGCACGCACCCGCTACACCACCAAGCGGGAGTGCCCCACGCCGCCACCTTTTTCCACCCGAATTTGCGCCGGAATGCGCTCTTTGAGGCTCTCCACGTGGCTAATGACCCCGATCATCTTGCCGGTGGCGTTCAAAGTGTCCAAGGCGTTGAGCGCGATGTCCAGCGTGTCGCCGTCCAGCGTGCCAAAACCTTCGTCCAAAAAGAGCGAGTCAATCGAGGTTTTGTTGCTCACCAAGTCAGACAACGACAAGGCCAGCGCCAGGCTGACCAAAAAGCTTTCGCCGCCCGAGAGCGTGCGGGTGTCCCGCGCCACGTCGCCCTGCCAGCCGTCCACAATGTCCAGCTCCAACTCGCCACTGGGTTTGCGGCGCAGCAGGTAGCGCCCGTGCAGGCGGGCGAGGTGGCGGTTGGCCAAGAGCAGCAGGTGGTCCAGCGTCAAGCCTTGGGCAAACTTGCGAAACTTGTCCCCCTTGGCGGAGCCAACCAGGCTGTCCAAGCGCTGCCAGAGGTCGGCCTCGGTGGTTTGCGCGCTGATGCGCGCCAGCAGGGTTTGCTGGCTTTGGCGGTTTTGCTCATCCTGCGTGAGCAGGGCGCGTTGGGCACCCATGTGCTCACTTAAAAGGAGGCGCTGCGCTTCTTGCGCCTCCAGTTGGGTGGCCAGCTCGTCCAGAGTGAGTGGGGTCAGGGCCTGGGCTTGGAGCTGCAGGTTTTTGGCCGTGGCGGCTTTGATCAGCGCAGCGGCTTGGTGTTGCGCGGCTTGCAAGGCATCTTTCAACGCGCTGAGGCGCTGGCGCTCTGGCGGGGCCAGCAGCGCGGCTTCAAACGCGGGCACGTCAGCAAATGGACTGGCGGCCAGGGCGGCTTGCCAGGTTTTTTCAGCGTTGCCTAACCCTGCCTGATGCTGGCTGAGTTGGGCTTGCGCCTGGGTGGTTTGGCCTTGCAGGTCGGCGATAGCTTGGGACAGGCGATTAATCTCGTCGCTGCACTGGCTCAGGGCGGCGGGCAGGTTGTCGTTGGCGTCGTCCGTGGGCGGGGCCAGCGCGGCGGCGTTTTTGGCGGTGGTGGCGCGCATGAAGGCCCAAAGTTGCGCCCACTCGTCGGCATCCTTTTGCGCGGCCTCGCACGCTGTGGTTTGGCGGACGATGGTTTGGGCCAAGGTTTGAAGCTGGGTTTGGGTTTGCTGCCAGTGGCGCCATTCGCCTTCGCGCGCTTTCAGCCACGGTGCGGGCTCGTCGGGCAGGGTGTGCCCGGCGGCCAGCAGCGTGGTGCCCAGGCTGTCTTCGAGCCCCGCCAACTCCGTTTGAAGGGCTTGCAGCGTGGTTGACAACGTGGTGTGGCGGGCCAGGGCGTTTTGCTCGTCTTGCTGCAGGCGCTCCAGCTGGTGGGTGGCGGTTTGCCGGGCTTGCGCGCTTTGCTGGGCCCTTTGGGCGGCGCGCTGCAGGGCTTGGTCGCCAGCTTCGGCAGCTTGCAGCGCTTGGGCGGCCTGGTTCAGCATTTGCGTGGCGGCGTCGCGGGCGGCGGCCAAGGCATCTGTGCTTTGCCAATCATCAGCACCCAATGGTTGGGGGTGGGTGATGGCTTGGGTGAACGCGGCCCACTCGGTTTGCCAATGCCCAATGTCTTGCGCGGTTTGGTCTTGCTGGCCGTTTTTGGCGGTGAGGCTGGCTTTGCTGGCGGCCAGATCAGCGGCGGCTTTTTGGCCGGCGCTGACCAAGGCGTCTAACGCGGCCTGTTTGTCTTGCAAGGCGGCGGCCGTGGCGCAGAGGTCAAGCGCCTGGTAGCTGCCGACCAAGGGGTGCTCGGCGGCGCCGCACAGGGGACAAGGCTCGCCGGGTTGCAGGGCCAGGCGGTGGGCTTCCAGGCTTTGGATGCGGCGCTCTTGGTCCAGCAGTTTTTGCTTGTCCAGCACTTGTTCTTTCAAGCCCTTGTGCTGCTCGCGCAGGGCCAGCACGGCGGCGTCTTGCGTTTGAATCGTGTCCGCCAATTGCTGCAGCTGGTGGGACAAGGCCAGGCC
>JBAQDW010000129.1:0-36179 GCA_049286445.1 Rhodoferax sp.
TGCACCCCGTGTGCCTGACCGATCTCGTTGATCGTCATCACCCCTCGGACCGCCTCCAGTCCCACCTTGGCCTTGAACTCCGGCAGGTGCACTTTGCGCTTCTTTGTTTCACTCATGGTTTCCCCACTTCTTCAGACAGTGTCCAGCTTAAACCGCTGACTTAATTCAGGGGTCCACTTTACGGTGAGCCGAGCGCGTCACCCGACCAAGTAAGTGCCCTTCGGGTCGGCTCTGCTTGGCTGGGCTCGTGCGTCTGTGAAAAGACCGAACTTTTATGGTGAAGGGATGATGACGGCGTCCAGGCCCAAGGCTTTGACGGCGCGAACCGCTTCATCAGCCGCGGCGCGACCAGAGAACGGACCCACTCGCACGCGAGAACGGTTGCCCTTGGGCAGCGCGAGGACCGTTGTGGTCACCGGCATTCCAGCGTTTTCCAAACGTTGCTGTACTTTGGCTGCATTCTCCGCATTGGCAAACAAGCCAACGTTGATGTAGTAGGACGGCAAAGACGATGGTTTGACCACGACCGGTTTCGCAGCCGGCGCGGGAGTGGAAGGCGGCAGTAGTACGGGTGTGGATGGTGGTGTGAGTATGGATGGCGGTGGTGGTGGGGCTGAAACGGGCAACGGCAGCGCTGGTGCAGGGGCGGCGTCTGCTGAGGGGTTCGGTGGCTCGGACGCAGTTTGACTCGCAGCAGCAAGCGGCTCGGCCGAAGTCAAATCAATCAAGGGCAAGGGTTTGGAGAAAGGCTGGCGTTCAGTCACGGGGAGTGGGGAGATGGTTTTAACCCCTGGCGCACCCTCCAGTTTCCAATACAGGCCGAGTCCCACGCTGATGAGAATCAGGTTGATCGACACGATTCCCAGGAAGCGATTTCGGGAGCTGGATTGAGCCCGCAACGTGGCACAGGCTTCTTGCAGCGTGGCCGATTGACTCAAGGCCTGTGCCATTTTTCGCCGGCTGTCGGTGTGCAGCCACGTGTTGCCAAGCAGGCCTGGCACGACACAACTCAGTAGGAGCATGAAAAAACCCAGGGCAACCCCCATCTCCGTCGAGAACTTAAAAATCAAACGGCCAAGCCCAAACACCACAAGAACGCCGCCCAAGACGACGCAGGCGTACACCCACGCGGCAGTCCACAGCCTGCGAAATACCATCCAATTCAAAGTGTAGAGACCGGCAGCCGTGTTCCACCTCAGCGTCAACTTTGCGGTTAACTCGAAACCGCTGAAGAGGGGGAGGTAATAGTCAGTATTGAGGGGGCCAATGGCGGCTCGGTAAAGCGCCTGGGTGGCGCTTTCTTTGGAGGTGTCGAGGGTTATCTTGTCGGCCACCGCGGGCGCAAAGGGGGAGGGCATGCAATATTCTGGCATGGCTTGGCCACTGCCCGGGCGAGCGCTTCGATCGCTGGTCTTCAAATTGGTTGACAATCAAAGGTTGTCTCAATGAAGAACCCCATGACCCTTATGACCCAAGAAGCCCCCGTTCAAACCGAAGAGCCCTCCGTGTCGGAGAGTCCCGCTCAGGCAGCCAGTGCCCCTGTTTCTGTGCAGCCAGTGTTGGAAAAACTGTTTGAGCTTTATCCCCATCTCTTTGGCGAGCAGTTTCTTCCTTTGAAGTTGGGCGTTTTTCATGAGCTGCTGGCTGCCCACCCGGACCAATTTGAACGTGACACGTTGAAATTGGCCTTGGGCCAGCACACGCGCTCGACCCGCTACCTTCAAAGTGTGGCCGCTGGCCACCCACGGCATGACTTGCTGGGCGCACCAGGTGACGCCCTTGCGCCTGAACATGTTTATTTTGCCGTGGTGGAGCTGTTTCGGCGGCGCCAGCGCCGCTCGCGAGAAGATTTGCGTCCCAAACTGCGCAACCAGCTGATTGCAGCCTTTGAGGCGTCCGGCCTTACCCACCAGCTTTATCTGGCCCGTGTGCAGACCAAAGATGAGGCCATTAACGCCTTGCTCACCGAAGCGTTGGCAGAACATGAGCAAAAAATGGCGAAGCAAGAAGCCACACTTCGCGCCTATGACAGCAGCGGCAAAACGCCTGAGGAATTCGCCGCTATGTACGGCATGAATCCTCGTGACGTCGTCGGCGCGCTGAAACGGCGTGAACGGTTGCAAGCGGCGGCGAGTCAATCTGTAACGACTGACCCCACCGCCCCGAACGACGCCGTACCTGAGGTCACACCCGGCGCAGATCCAGCGTAAATGGAAATTCTCGACTGCCCGCCACGTTAATGGTGGCAGGCGGCACCACCAGCTTGCTGGGGGTGTGCCCCATGGCGGTGAAGCGCGCCATGCGACGGCTTTCAGCTTCGTAAGAGTTCACCGGGAAGGTGTCTGGATTTAACCCGCCTGGGTGGGCGACGTAGTACTGGCAACCGCCGATGGAGCGCTTCATCCAGGTGTCCACGATGTCAAAGGTCAATGGCGCGTGCACGCCAATGCTGGGGTGCAGTGCCGAAGGCGGGTTCCACGCCTTGTAACGAACGCCCGCCACATACTCGCCCATCGTGCCCGTTGATTGCAGGGGCAAGGCGTGGCCGTTGCAGGTGATCACATAACGACTCTCATTGAGGCCGGTGACCCGAACTTCCATGCGCTCCAAAGAGGAATCGACATAACGGGCCGTGCCGCCTGGTGCACCTTCTTCGCCCATGACGTGCCAAGGCTCCAGCGCGTTGCGCAAGGTGAGTTCAATGCTGGACGATGCGACCGCGCCCACCACGGGAAAGCGGAACTCGTAATGTGGCGCAAACCAGCTGTCGTCAAACGCAAAGCCGGCATCGCGCATTTCCTGCATCACGTCATTGAAGTCCATCTTGATGAAGGTCGGCAGCAAGAATCGGTCATGCAGCTCGGTGCCCCAGCGGGTGGCGGGGGCTTTGTAAGGCGTGTTCCAAAACCGGGCCACCAGAGCGCGCAAGAGAAGCTGCTGAACAATGCTCATGCGGGGATGCGGCGGCATCTCAAAAGCGCGCAACTCCAGCAGGCCCAAGCGCCCCGTGGCCGAATCAGGCGAGTACATCTTGTCGATGGAGAATTCACTGCGGTGCGTGTTGCCCGTGGCATCAATCAAGATGTTGCGCAGTGTGCGGTCAACCAGCCACGGCGGCATGCTGTGGCCGTGCAACTCACGGTTTTTGTAAATCTGCTCGATCGCAATTTCAAGCTCATACAACTGGTCGTTGCGAGCTTCATCTACCCGAGGGGCCTGGCTGGTCGGGCCCACAAACATACCGCTGAACAGGTAGCTCAGGGAAGGGTGGTTGTGCCAATACAGCAGCAAGCTGGCCAGCAACTCTGGCTTGCGCAGGAAGGGGCTGTCGGAAGGCGTGGCACCGCCCATGACAAAGTGGTTGCCCCCGCCGGTACCGGTATGGCGGCCGTCTTTCATGAATTTTTCAGCTGACAAGCGCGACTCGAACGCGGCGTTGTACAGAAACTCGGTGTTCTTGACGAGGTCGTCCCAGTTCGTGACCGGATGAATGTTGACCTCGATGACGCCAGGGTCAGGCGTGACTTGAAGCAGCTTCAGACGGGGGTCGCGCGGGGGAGGGTAACCTTCCAGAACAATTTGCAGCGCCAAGGACTCGGCAGTGGCCTCAATCGCGGCCAACAGGTCCAGGTAGTCGTCCAGCTTCTCTAGCGGCGGCATGAAGATGTACAGCACCCCTGACTTTTCACCCAGTGATTCGGCTTTGGGGCCGCTGGCCCGGCGCGGGTCGCGAACCTCCACACACAGCGCCGTGCGGGTAATCCAGTGGGCCGATTCACGCAGTTGGGGCACGCGGGAGAAGTCGGCAGGCTCCGCTTGCGTGGCCCCTTGCGCGCTGGCGGCGTTGAGGTTAACGGCAGTGGTGGAAGCGGCTTGCATTTTGCGGGCGGCCTCAACCTGCGGTCCGGTCCCCGCCAAGTAGGGGGCGGCATTGGCGGAGTCATCCCAAGCGCGGCCGGGAGCGCACGGGATGGCTGTCGCGGGCGTTGTTTCTTGGTACCGGGCGGCCAAGGCCGCATGCTTGGGCAGTTCCGCGCGCGCACTGCAAGGGTCTTGCTCGTTGAGGTAAGGGAAATCGGCCTTGCTCACCCAAGGCAGCGAGTCCAGAGGCAAGCGCAAGCCCATGGGGGAATCGCCTGGCATCAGGTACATGCGCTCGTCCCGCAAAAACCATGAACCGGTGGACCAAACCGGTCGCACGCCGGGCGCACTGTCGGAGGGTTTGAGCGGCAACACGTAGCCCACCACGGAGTCGAGTTTTTGCTCAAATACCCGGCGCAGGCGCGCACGCTCCATCTCGTCATCCAGCTTTGAATTGAAGGGGTCAACGTTGATGGGCAAGCGGCGCTCGCGCCAGAGGTAGTACCACACATCTTCATGCGCGGCCTGCATGAACTCATCGCTCATGCCGAGCTTGGCTGCCAGCATTTGGGTGAAGCGACGCGCGTCCTCGCTGGTGTAGTGCGTGGGCGAGCGCTCGTCGGTGAACAGCGCCGGGTTGGACCACACGGTTTGCTGGTCCGCGCGCCAATAAATATTCAGGGCCCAACGCGGCAGCTGCTCGCCGGGATACCACTTGCCCTGCCCAAAATGGAGGAAGCCGCCTTCACCGTATTCACGACGCAGCTTGTGGACCAAGGCGGTCGCAAAGCCGCGTTTGGTGGGGCCGAGGGCATCGGTATTCCATTCGCCCGCATCGCGGTCATTGACCGCCACAAAGGTCGGCTCGCCGCCCATGGTCAGTCGCACATCGCCGTCGTGCAATTGCTGGTCCACCGTGTGGCCCAGTGCCATGACGTCATTCCACTGCTCTTCGGTGTAGGGCTTGGTCACCCGGGGTGACTCGAAAATGCGGGTGATTTCCATCAAGTGCTCAAACTCCACCTCGCACTCGTCCATGCTGCCTTCAATGGGCGCAGCGCCAGAAGGCTGGGGAGTGCAAGCAAGCGGAATATGACCTTCGCCGGCCATCAAACCGGAGGTGGCATCCAAACCAATCCAGCCCGCACCGGGTAAATACACCTCACACCACGCGTGTAAATCGGTGAAGTCCACCTCGGTGCCGCTGGGGCCATCCAAAGACTTCACGTCGGGCTTGAGTTGAATCAGGTAACCGGAGACGAAGCGCGCTGCCAGTCCGCAGTGGCGCAGCATTTGAACCAATAACCAGCCCGAGTCACGGCAGGAACCCGAGCCCAACTTGAGGGTTTCGTCCGGGGTTTGCACGCCAGGCTCCATGCGAATCAGGTAATTGATGTCTTGGTGCAGCATCTGGTTGATGTCCACCAAGAAATCAATCGTGCGGCGTTTTGTCATGTTGACCGTGGCCAAATAGGCCTTCAGCCGCTCGGTGGCGGGGTCAACCGCCAAGTAAGGGGCCAGCTCTTGTTCAAGCAAAGGCTCGTATTTGAACGGGAAGTTTTCAGCGGCAGGTTCTAGAAAGAAGTCAAACGGGTTGTAAACCGCCATCTCGACCACCAGATCAACGGTGACTTTGAACTCGGTGGTTTTGCCGTCAAAGACCAGACGTCCTTGGTAGTTGGCAAAAGGGTCTTGCTGCCAATTGATGTAGTGATCAACGGGATCAATTTTGAGCGAGTACGAAATGATCTTGCTGCGGCAGTGTGGCGCCGGGCGCAGGCGAATCACTTGGGGCCCAAGGCTGACCGGGCGATCGTATTTGTAGTGGGTGATGTGGCTCAGGGCCGCGTGAATTGACATGGGTTCGCCTCTCTTATTGATCAACAAGACGGGGCCTTGCTTACCCTGCATACTAGCAAGGTTAGTGCCAATGGCCCCGAGTTGGCCCCCTAAACCACTGGCAAAAGTACGCAATGGCGCTACAAAGACTGCGCCAACAACTGCAAATAATCGGCCTCACTCGCCAAGCGAGGATTGGTCTGATGGCAATGGTCAAGCAGAGCGCCTGCAACAACCTGATCGAACTGCGCCGGCGTCAAACCCATGGCACTCAGACCCGTGGGTAACCCCAGTCTTGCGTTCATGTCTTTGATGGCTTCGGGAATATCGCTGCCCGATGAAAGCCCCATGGCGTGGGCCATTCGCTGCAGGCGTTTGTCTTTGACCACCGACTCAGACTCGGCGTTAAAAGCAACCACCGCCGGCAGAAACATGGCATTCAAGGTGCCGTGGTGCATTCGCGGATCAACGCCACCCAGGCTGTGGCTGAGCGAGTGAACACACCCCAGGCCTTTTTGAAACGCCATGGCACCTTGCAGCGAGGCACTCATCATGTTCAAGCGCGCCGCCCTGTCTTGCCCGTTCCGGGTGGCGCGCTCAATGTGCGCCCAACCCCGCTCCAAACCATCGAGTGCAATGCCGTCCGCGGGAGGGTTGAACAATGGGGCCATGAAGGTCTCCATGCAGTGCGCGATCGCGTCCATACCCGTCGCAGCGGTCAGCACGGGCGGCAAGCCCAAGGTGAGTTCAGGGTCGCAAATGGCAGCTTTGGGGACCAAATGCCAGGAGTGAAAACCCAGTTTGCGGTGGTCATCCACAATAATGATCGCGCCCCGGGCAACTTCACTGCCGGTGCCGCTGGTCGTGGGCACCGCGATCAAAGGGGCGGCACGCGCACCAATACGGGGTGAACCCCCTTCAATCGTGGCGTAGTGGATCAGCGGGCCTTCATGTGTGGCGGCGATCGCCACGCCCTTGGCGCAGTCAATAGAGGAGCCACCGCCGACTGCAACCAGGCCATCACAACCTTGCGCCTTGTAAATAGCGGTGGCAGCCCGCACGGCGGCCTCGGTCGGATTGGACGGCGTCTGGTCAAAAACAGCAACGGGCAAGCCCCGCAAGGCATCCAGTGCTTTCTGTAACACACCCGCGGCTTTGACGCCGACATCGGTGACGATCAGGGGACGGCTGATACCGACCCGCTCACATTCCTGCGGGAGGAGCCGAATCGCACCGAAATCGAACTGGACCTGCGTCACGTAGTAGATGATTGCCATGGCGTTTGCGGTGTAGGATAAAAAATTAAACTTTAACAAGAAGTGCTGTTTACATGAGTCACCACCGTAATCCCCGCGCTTTGCTAACCCCGGCCATGCACGGCGTGCTGGACCGCATGGCCCGCGCGGGCCAACTGCCGCTGCATGCCTTAAGCCCCACGCAAGCGAGGTTGGCGTATGAAATGGGTGCGGGTGTTTTGGAGGTACCGGCCCCAAAATTACACCGGGTGGAAAGCTTCACCGTGCCCGCGCGCGATGACGAAGATTTGCCGGTGCGCCTTTATGCGCCCACGGATGAGGTGTTGCCCGTGCTGGTCTATTTTCATGGTGGGGGTTTCACCATTGGCAGTATTGCCTCGCATGACACGTTGTGTCGGACCCTGAGTCATTTGGCACACTGCGCAGTGCTGTCGGTCAATTACAGATTGGCACCCGAACACACCTTCCCGGTGGCGCACAACGATGCCTGGGACGTGGTGCAGTGGGTAGCCTCGCAAGGGGCCGCCCGGGGACTGGACGTGAGCCGCGTGGCGGTAGGCGGCGACAGCGCGGGCGGCACACTGGCTGCCGCCTGTGCCCTTCACGCGCGAGATGCAGGCTTGTCCCTGGCGTTGCAACTGCTTTTTTACCCCGGCTGTGCTGAACAAGCAGATTCGCCGTCGCACAAAACGTTTGCCCATGGCTTTGTATTAGAAGCTCCCGCCATTGCGTATTTTTTCAGTCATTACCTGCCCAACTCCGCAGATCGAGCCGATTGGCGATTTGCCCCGCTGAATGCGCCCGATGTGGAGGGCGTGGCCCCGGCATGGTTCGGCCTGGCCGAGTGCGACCCGCTGATTGACGAAGGATTGCTGTACGCCGACAAGTTGCGCGCAGCGGGCGTCGCGGTTGATTTGGACATCTACCGTGGTGTGGTGCATGAATTCATCAAAATGGGCCGTGCCATTCCTGAGGCGCTGCGCGCCCATGCCGACGCTGCACGCGCTTTGAAAGCTGCTTTTTTAACCTGAGACACCCCCCATGAGCCCCCTTCAACGTCAAAATTTCCGCTTTTTTCACCGCCTGCGTGTCCGCTGGGCTGACGTGGACATGCAGAAAATCGTTTTCAACGCGCACTACCTGACCTACTTTGACACCGCGATGGGCGACTATTGGCGCGCGCTGGCCTTGCCCTACGACAGCACGCTGCAAGCGCTGGGTGGCGACCTGTATGTCAAAAAGGCAACGATTGAGTACCACGCCTCCGCGCAAATGGATGATCAGTTGGAGGTGGCGCTGCAATGCCAACGCATTGGCACCTCGTCCATGACCTTTAGAGGTGCCATCTTTAGAGGCGAAGACGGCTTGATCAGCTGCGAGTTGATTTATGTTTTTGCCGACCCCACCACCCAAACATCTAAACCTGTGCCACCCGCTTTGCGCGACATCTTGTTGGCCTTTGAAGCAGGGGAGCCGATGGTGGCGGTGCAGGTGGGCGCTTGGCAAACACTGCAAACACAAGCCCGCCAGGTGCGCGCGGAAGTGTTCGTCAAAGAGCAGCGAATCCCCGTCGCGCTGGAGCAGGACGCTGCCGACGCAAGCGCTGTTCACGCCGTGGCCCGCAACCGCCTAGGCGTTGCAGTTGCGACCGGGCGGCTGGTACAACACGCGCCTGGCGTGGGCCGCATTGGCCGCATGGCTGTCAACCGCGTCTTGCGGGGCACCCAGCTGGGGGGCGAGGTGCTACACGCTTTGATGGCGGCCGCCGCACAGCGCGGCGACCACACGGTGCTTCTGCACGCCCAGCAAACCGCCCAAGGTTTCTATGCCCGCCATGGTTTTACAACGCAAGGGGCGTCGTTTGAAGAGGCGGGCATTGTGCACATTGAAATGGTGCACCCGCTTGTTCCCTCCCTCTGAACCGCAACCCCGCGCTTTAGATGTCCGCCAACAAAGGGTAGGGCGCGACGCTGGCTGTCACCACAGGGCCGGTCGCGCTGGTCAAATGAAGGTCACCCAACTCAAAAGCAGCCACTTGCATGGACACCAGGGCGTCAAAACCGCCGGCGGGAGAGGCAGCGGCTTGCGCCACGATGCCGCAAGGCTGCCCTTCGTCTGCGGCTTGAAACACCTCGTCGCCGGCCGCCATGGGTGCGTCCGAGTGCACCAAGTAGGCGCGACGTTTGAGCGTGCCGCGAAATTGACTGCGTGCCACCACTTCTTGGCCGGGGTAGCAGCCCTTCTTAAAGTTGACACCGCCGACCGACTCGTAGTTGAGCATTTGCGGCACAAACGCTTCGGCAATGGGCGTCGTGATCAGCGCAATGCCGCTGCGCACTTCGCCCCAAGCCCATAAGTCGGCACTCAGGGGTTCGCCGGGCGGTGCGGCTTGCGATGCCGGTGCAATCCACAAAGCGCGGGCAACCCCGTCAGCGGGGTAGAGTTGAATCAGGGTTGCAGTGCCAATTTCGGCCCTGGCCCAAGCAGCGCCTGCGGGAGCAGCTACTTTTTCAATAGCATCACCCGCCAGGCCGTAAACGACCATCTCAGCGCTGGCGTCGCTGAACTTGGCTTTGGCGCGCATCACAAACATCGACAAGCGCTTCATGGCGGGTGCCAACACATCCGTGGGGCAAATTAAAAATATCTCGGTGGGGCTGGTCTTGAAACCAATGAAGCTGGCCTGCATGCGGCCTTTGGCAGTGCAAAAAGCCGCCAGACGGGCCTCTGAGGTGCCCAAAAGCGAAAAGTCTTGCGTCAATTGACCGTGCAAAAATTTGGCGGCGTCTTCGCCTTCAACCTTGATGACGCCGAGGTGGGTGAGGGCGGTGATTCCATGGAGTGTGTTGTGCATGGGTGAATTATCATGCGCTCTCTATTCATCAGAGGGCTATAGGGCTGTGCGTCGTCTCCTGTCAATTTTTTTGCTTGCTGCTGCGCTGCTGGGCGGATATGCCGCTTGGTGGCTCAACCAAGCGCTGGCGTTGCAGTCCGACCCGGTGGACCTGGTGATTCAACCCGGCGCATCGGCGCGCACGGTCGCACAGTTGGCGGTGGATGCGGGAACGCAAACCAATGCCACCCTGCTGTACTGGTGGTTTCGCTTGTCGGGTGACGCCCGGCAAATCAAGGCGGGAAGTTACGAAATCGAACAAGGCACTACGCCCAGACGCTTGCTGCAAAAGCTGGTCAATGGAGAGCAGGCCGTGCGAAGCGTGACCTTCCTGGAAGGGTGGACGTTCTCCCAAGTGCGGGAGTCACTATCAAAAGCAGAGCACCTTGCGCAAGATACGAAAGGGCTAGCGCCTGATTTGATCATGAAGGCGCTTGGCAAACCCGACACGCACCCCGAAGGGCGGCTCTTTCCCGACACCTACACCTACGCCAAAGGCAGCAGTGATTTGGGCGTTTTAAAAAGCGCGGTGCAGGCCATGGACCGGCAGTTGGAGGCGGCGTGGAAATTGCGCGCCAGCCATTCGCCTTTGAAAACGCCGGAACAGGCCTTGATTCTGGCCAGCATTGTGGAAAAAGAAACCGGACGCGACAGCGACCGTGCCGAAGTCGCCGGGGTTTTCACCAACCGCTTGCGCATCGGCATGATGCTGCAGACCGACCCCACGGTGATTTACGGCTTGGGCACCGCTTTTGATGGCAACCTGCGACGTCGCCATTTGCTGGAGGACACACCGTGGAACACGTACACCCGCACCGGCTTGCCACCCACCCCCATTTCAATGCCCGGAAAAGCGTCGCTGATGGCGGCGGTTCAGCCCGCTGACACGAAAGCGCTGTACTTCGTGGCACGGGGCGACGGCACGAGTCAATTCAGCGCCACGTTGGAAGAGCACAATCGTGCGGTGAACAAATACCAGCGGGGGCAGTAAGCAACTATGACAGCGGGCGGCATTTTCATCACTTTTGAAGGCATTGATGGGGCGGGAAAATCCACCCACCTTGATGGTTTGGCGCAGTTGTTTCGCGACCAAGGGCGTCGCGTCACCCTGACGCGAGAGCCCGGTGGCACGCCGCTGGCGGAGCAGCTTCGCACCTTGGTGCTGAACGACCCCATGGACGCCATGACCGAAGCTTTGCTGGTATTTGCCGGGCGGCGCGATCACTTGCAGCAGTGCATCGAGCCCGCCTTGGCACGAGGCGATGTGGTGCTGTGCGATCGTTTCACCGACGCCACTTTTGCTTATCAAGGAGGAGGGCGCGGTTTTGACCTCGATACGCTATCAACTTTAGAGCAGTGGGTGCAGACCACATCAGGGCAGGGCGGCCATTTCATTCGACAACCTGATTTGACCGTGTGGTTTGATTTAGCCCCTGACATTGCAGCCAGTCGGCTGGCAGGCGCGCGTGTTCCCGACAAGTTTGAAGCGCAACCCCTGGAATTTTTTAGTCGGGTGGCTGCGGCTTACCTGAATCGAATGAACCGAGCGCCCCACCGGTTTGCCCGGGTTGACGCCGCCAACACCCGTGACAAGGTGTGGAACGAGGTCAGGCACGCCGTCGTGAACCGGGGCTGGTTGACATGAGTAGCACGGTGCTTGCGCCATGGCTTGCCGCTCAAAGCGAGCGCCTTCTCGCCCAGCGCGGGCACGCCTGGTTGTTGGCGGGCCCGTCAGGCCTGGGTCAATACGCTTTGGCCCTGGCGATGGTGCGCGCTTGGTTGTGTGATCAACCCAGCCCGCAAGGCGCTTGTGGCGTGTGCCAGGCCTGCCACGCCATGGACGTCCGAACCCACGCCGATCTTTGCGTGCTGATGCCTGAGACGGTGATGTTGGAATTAGGGTGGCCGCTCAGTGAAAAAGCCCAATCCGAACTTGACGAAAAAAAACGCAAACCCAGCAAAGAAATCAGGGTCGATGCCATGCGCGACGCGGTTGAGTTTTCGCAGCGCACCAGTGCCAGAGGTCGGGGCAAGGCGGTGTTGGTTTTCCCCGCCGAGCGCATGAACAATATCACCGCCAACGCTTTGCTCAAAACGCTTGAAGAGCCCCCCGGCGATGTGAAATTTGTGTTGGCGTCTGAAGCCGCCCACCAATTGCTCCCCACCATTCGCAGCCGCTGTTTGGGCCACACCATGGCATGGCCCACGCCAGAGGCATCACTGGCGTGGATTCAGGCGCAAGGGGTCCCCGCGAACGACGCCGCAGTGGCCTTGCGAGCGGCAGGCGGTCGGCCCGATGATGCCCTGCAGTTTTCAGGCGGGTCCGTGCGGAGCGCGCAAGCGTGGGTCAAACTGCCTCAAGCGATGGCGCGCGGCGAGGTCGGCGCTTTGAAAGACTGGACCCCGGCGCAGGCCGTCGATGCCCTGCATAAAATTTGCCATGACATGTTGGCGATTCATACCGGCGCTGCACCGCGCTTTTTTGCGGCCAATGAATTGCCCCGGGGTGGATCGCTGCGAAGTCTGACGGCCTGGGGAAAAGCCTTGTCTCACACCATGCGCACCGTCGAGCACCCCTTCAACGCGGGGCTCATGCTGGAGGCGCTTGTCAGTCAAGCCCAAATTGCCATCCATTCAAAGTGAAACAAACACCATGAGCACCTCACCTGCGCCATCCTCCTCCGCAAACGCTGCGCCTCGGCCCAGTGTGATCCAGCTGTCCATCAAACAAAAATCGGCGCTTTACGCGGCGTACATCCCCATGTTCAGTCAGGGCGGCATTTTCATCCCCACCACGCGCAGTTATCAGCTGGGCGACGACGTTTATGTCTTGCTGTCGCTCCCTGACGATACCCAACGCTACCCGGTGGCCGGCACGGTGGCCTGGATTACGCCCGACAAAGCGGCTGGCAGCCGTGCACAAGGGGTGGGTATTTTGTTCCCCAAGGATGAAAAATCCCAGGCTTTAAAGCAAAAAATCGAAGAAATCTTGGGTGCGAGCCTGTCCTCGGACCGGCCCACCCAAACCATTTGAGCCCTCACCGCCGCCAGCGGCACCTTGCTCTTTATTAGTGCCCTATGTTTACTGACTCTCACTGCCACCTTAATTTTCCTGAACTCGTTGCTAACTTGGCCACGATCCGTGAGGCCATGGTTCAGGCCCGAGTGGATCGGGCACTGTGTATTTGCACCACGCTGGAAGAGTTTTCTGCCGTTCACACCTTGGCGACCACCTACGACAACTTTTGGGCGACGGCCGGTGTGCATCCTGACAATGAGGGGGTCACCGAGCCGTCCCTGCACGACCTGTTGACCCTGGGCCAGTTGCCACGCGTGGTGGGAATTGGTGAAACCGGTTTGGATTACTTTCGACTGGGTGAGCGCACCGTGGCCGACATGGCGTGGCAGCGGGACCGCTTTCGCACCCATATTCATGCCGCGCGTCAGTTGGACAAGCCACTGGTCATTCACACCCGGGCCGCTTCAGATGACACCGTTGGCATTCTGAAGGAGGAGGGCGAAGACGGCTCGCCCGGCAGCGCAGGCGGTGTGTTCCATTGCTTCACCGAAACCAAACAAGTGGCTCGGGCCGCACTGGACCTCGGTTTTTACATCTCGTTTTCAGGCATTTTGACGTTCAAGACCGCGCAAGACCTGCGCGATGTGGCGGCCTTTGTGCCCTTGGATCGCTTATTGATCGAGACCGACAGTCCTTATTTGGCACCCATGCCTTTCCGGGGAAAAACCAACACCCCTGCGCTGGTTCCCTACGTTGCCAAGCAGTTGGCAGAACTCAGAAATTGCCCGGTCGAAGACATCGCAGAACTCACCAGCCGCAATTTCGATCGTCTTTTCAAAGGGGTCCTGCTGTGATGAAGAGGGGCATTGAAGCAGTCCGGTTTTTTAAATACGCGGCTCAAGTGTTGGTTTTGGTGGCTTGTTCTTGGGCGCAGGCGGGTTCTTTTGAAGACTTTTTTTTAGCCGTTAAACGTGACGACGCAGACGCCATCGTCACGCTACTGAATCGCGGTTTTGATGCCAACACTGTCGATGCCAATGGCAATACCGGCCTGTTTTTGGCCATCAAAGAGCCGTCCCTGAAAGTGGCCGATGTGTTCATCCAGTGGCCCAAAACCCAGGTCGAAAGCCGAACAGCCAAAGATGAAAGCCCGTTGATGATGGCCGCCCTCAAGGGCCTGACGGATGTCTGCGCCAAGCTCATTACCCGTGGTGCGGATGTCAATAAAACCGGCTGGACGCCACTTCACTATGCGGCAACAACGGGCCAAGTGGCGGTGATCGATTTGTTGCTACAAAACCACGCCTACATTGATGCCGAATCGCCCAACGGCAGCACGCCGCTGATGATGGCCGCGCACTATGGCTCAACCGAGTCCGTGCAACAGCTCCTGTCGGCGGGTGCCGATCCGCTGCTGAAAAATGAAAAAGGGCTGACCGCCATTGATTTTGCCAACGGTGCCAGTCGACCTGAAACCGCCAAGCTGATTGCAGCCTCCGTTCGAGCACGTGCACCAAAGGGCTGGTAAAAACCAGACCTTTGAAAACCAGAACTTTGCCGATTGCGCTTTGGTAATCAATGTTTTATCGTCTTATACGATGTATATTATGTTAACTAAAGTGTCAGAATTTCTGGTTTGATCGCTCCCTGGGGAGCCTTTTTAAGACACCGCGAACTTCACAGTGGCGGCGCTGACGTCAGAAAATGAGGAGCCTAGCGCGATTTCGCCACGACCGTGCAATACGCACTCTTTGCGGCGAAGCAATAAATCCGATCCACCCCCTGAGAATCGAACCCAGCAGCCATAGGAGCTGAGATCAACCAGCATGACACTTCCGTTTCGCCAGTCGATTCGGGCATGGGTTCGGGAAACACGGGGGTCGGTAACGACAAAATCGGCTTGTTGCACACGGCCAATGTGGATCGGGAGCTCGAAGGATCGAAACGTTTTTTGGGTAGTCAACCACGTCAATTCAACTTGGCCACCCAGAACATCACGGTCAGGTGAATCAAACACGGGGTCCAGCTCGGCCTGCATGGTGAGGAATTCAGTGGCAACGTCTTCCTGCCAATCAATCTGGTACACCGTGCACGGCTCAGCGCGTCCTCGAATGGTGATGTCACCGAGCGTTTTGAAATGGACACCAATTGCCTGCTTGAGATTGAGCAGCGCTTGACTATTCACCCAGATCTGCTGCGGCCCCGACATGTCGCTCAGCCGCGCGGCCACATTCACGGCGTCGCCATAACAATCCCCATCGACCAGCTCGACCTCGCCGCTGGCAACGCCAATTCGGATCGGCATGCGATTGGTTCCAGAGGCGTGTGTCAATTGCCTTTTTCGGCTGCGTTGAATGTCGATGACGGCAGCAATGCCCTGGCTGTTGTCATCAAACAAAGCCAAAACGCCATCCCCCAGTATTTTGACGACCCGTCCGCCATGCTCTTCAATGACGGTTGAAATCCACCCTGTGACCTGGGTAATTTCATGAGTCGCCCTCGCATTGCCCAATGCTTCATAGGCGCCGGTGCTGCCATAAAGATCGGTGAAAACGACGGTGCTGTGAATGCCCATACGGTGAGTTTTTGTATTCAAAAGGGATACGGGAGTTTAGAACAATGAGGATTCAAAATACCCTGTTGACCTGAAACCTCTTTACAGATGCCCCCAGACCATCATCACATCACGCCCTTCAACCGCCAAATCGATTTTGGCCCCCATGGGCAGCAGTACTTTGGTTGCCACATGCCCATAGGGCAAGTTGGTCAAAACAGGGGGTTGAATGGCGTTGCGAAGCCAGTCCACCACGCTCTGTAATTTGTAACCGCGATCATGAGGAACGAGTTTGAACTCCGTGAATTGACCCAAAACAATGGCTTTTTGTTGCTGCAAAACACCTGCGTTCAGCAATTGCGTCAGCATTCGTTCAATGCGGTACGGGTGTTCTCCCACGTCTTCCAAAAACAGAATGCCCCCTTTGATGTTGGGAAAATAGGGCGTCCCGATCAGGGCGGTTAAAACGGTCAGATTGCCACCCCAAAGCATGGCATCATTAATGAAAAATTCGGTTTCAGCCCTTATAGCACCTGCGCAAGAAGCTATTGAATTAATAGCACTTTTGGATGACTCGCGGTGCTGACGCCAGCCCGTGCCCTCCCCTTGTCCACCAATCAGGTCGTCAAAACAGGCTTCCATAATCTCGTCGGGTACCTGTGCGACTGCACGAACCACACCCTCTTTGAGCTTCGGCTTGCCGCCCACACCAAACCCCTCGCACAGCGCGGGGCCGGCCCAAGTGACCTGCCCAGTTTTGGCCAAAACGGCACATTGAAACGCGGTGAAGTCGCTGATACCGACAAACTGCGTGCCGTTTTCGATGGCTTTAGCGACCGTCTTGTAATCAATGCGCTCCAAAATTCGGGTTAGCCCATACCCGCCGCGCGTGATCAAGGCGATATCAGCGCCACTGGCGGCGGCCCGGTGAATGGCGGCCAGACGACAATCGTCGTCGCCCGCAAAACGAAGGTGAGTGGCCAACGCGGCCTCATCAATCTCGACCTCGTAACCGAGAAACCGCAGCCTTGCGATGCCGCGACGAAATGCGGCCTTGTCACGCACGGCACCAGACGGTGAATAGACGTAGATGCGTTTGGGGTGAGATGAATCATGCATAGCGAGACGGCAGAGTAAAGTGGGCGACGGCCGCTTGAGCGACCGCTTCGCCTTGTTCTGGTAAAAATTGACCCGATTCAGGCACGAGCATGGGGAGTTGGCAGTTTTGAATCAGAGGGTAAAGCGTGTCTTTGTCGGGAATCCATTCGGCAAAAGCCCGCACAGCCGCGCGATGCCCTGCGTCTGGAAACGGCGCGTCACAGGGATCACGTTCCGCCTTGGAGGCCCCCAGAGTACCACCGTCCATGCGCTGGCCAGCCTGAATTTTGGGGAGTTTGACGCACTGTTCACGCCGCGCAAGAGGTCTGTCGCTGGCGGGCAGGTCGCCTGTTGCCCGCGTGGTGTGCATCACGACCAAGCCAGCGTAACGGTGCCTCTCTTTTATAGGCACGGTGAGGCCCAGTAAGCCACCCCAGCCCTGTACCACCATCACCACACGGTGCAGATCGAGCCGCTCAACCAGTTCCAACAGGATGTGGCGATGCCAGGCCACCGAATGGACGCCCTCCTTCTTGGGCTTGTCGCTTTTTCCAAACCCAATCATGTCGGGTGCAATGACGCGATGCCCGGCCGCCAGAAACACCGGCAACATGGTTCGGAATTCATAACTCCAGTTGGCATAACCATGCAGACAGAGCCAAGTCAAAGGTCCATTTTCGGGGCCTTCGTCAAGGTAATGCAGACGCAAGCCGTTCAACGCGGGCAAGTCAGTCACGTAGTGCGGCTTCCAGGGATAACCGGGCAAATGATCGAAGCTTCGGTCCGGTGTTCTCAATGCATCTTCACGCAACGGTTGGCTATTTCTTCGCTTTGCTTGCCGACGCTTTTGAAAAAAGAGCGCGAGAACCTGGCTGCATTCATCGGCCAGCAGACCTCCTTGAACCACCGTTTGGTGGTTGAGTTGCCGGTTTTCAAACAGATTAATGACGGAGCCCGCTGCACCGGTTTTGGGTTCTGGCGCGCCATAAACAACCCGCGCCAAACGAGCTTGCAAGATAGCCCCGGCGCACATGGCGCATGGCTCCAGTGTGACAAACAGCTCGCAACCCTCCAAGCGGTAATTTTGCGTTGTGCCAGCAGCGGCCTGCAGAGCCAACACTTCCGCGTGCGCACACGGGTCGTGGCGCATCACAGGGGAGTTGTGACCCACGCCAATCACCAAGCCATCTTTAACAACCACCGCCCCCACTGGCACCTCACCCGCATCGAAGGCCAGTTGCGCCTGCGCCAGTGCCAAGCCCATCATGCGCTGGTCGTGAAGGGAAGAGGAACCCGGCAGGGGTGGCGCCAGGGTCACGAGACGCCCCACTCAAGCCGATTGAAACGAAACACCGAAAGCTCCCGAAAACCGGAAAAATAGGCGCTGCACAGCGTCCACCCGCCTTTTACGGCAGGCCGATTCCCGCAGCAGAGCAACGCCCTGTCACTCCCACTCAATCGTCGCTGGCGGCTTGGAGCTCACGTCGTACGTGACCCGATTGATGCCGCGCACTTCGTTGATGATTCGCCCGGAGACTTTCTTGAGTAACGCGTAGGGCAGCTCTGCCCAGTCTGCGGTCATGAAGTCGCTGGTTTGCACTGCCCGCAAGGCCACGACATAGTCGTAGGTGCGTCCATCGCCCATTACACCCACGCTCTTGACCGGGAGAAACACCACAAACGCCTGACTGGTGAGGTCGTACCAGCTTTTACCCGTGGCTTCGTCCATGAAGTTGCGCAGTTCTTCGATGAAGATGGCGTCCGCTTCGCGAAGCAAGTCTGCGTACTCTTTCTTGATCTCGCCCAAAATCCGCACACCCAGGCCTGGACCTGGAAAGGGGTGGCGGTACACCATGTGGTACGGCAAACCAAGGGCGACGCCCAGCTCTCGAACTTCGTCTTTGAACAGTTCACGAAGAGGCTCCAGCAACTTCAGCCCCAGTTGTTCAGGCAATCCGCCAACGTTGTGATGGCTCTTGATGACAACCGCTTTTTTGGACTTGGCACCGCCGGACTCAATCACGTCAGGGTAAATCGTGCCCTGCGCCAACCACGCCACGTGGCGCGAATGGTCATTTTTAAGTTTGCTGGCTTCACTCTTGAACACTTCAACAAACTCGCGTCCAATGATCTTGCGCTTGGCTTCTGGCTCACTGACGCCTTTGAGCTCGCCCAAAAATTGCTCTGCCGCATCGACCCGGACCACCTTGGCGTGCAATTTGTCGACAAACATCTCCATGACCATGTCGCCTTCGTTGAGCCGCATCAGGCCATGGTCCACAAAGACACAGGTCAGCTGGTCGCCAATGGCGCGATGAATCAAAGCCGCGGCGACGGATGAATCCACGCCCCCGGACAGGCCAAGAATGACTTCTTCGGTGCCCACTTGTTCCCGAATTTTTTGAACGGCTTCGCTGATGTAGTCGCCCATGATCCAATCCGCGCGCGCCTGGCAAATCTCCAGGACGAAGCGCTCCAAAATGGCGGCACCCCGTTGGGTGTGCGTCACCTCAGGATGGAATTGAACCCCGTAGAAACGGCGGTTTTCGTCTGCCATGCCCGCAATGGGGCAACTGTCGGTGCTGGCCATGAGTGTGAATCCGGGCGGCAGTTCGGTGACTTTGTCGCCATGGCTCATCCAAACCTTCAACATCCCGTGGCCCATGGCGGTGGTGTAGTCCTGAATGCCCTCCAATAATGGGGTGTGCCCGTGGGCTCGCACATCGGCATGACCAAACTCGCGTTTGTGGCCACTTTGCACGATGCCGCCCAGTTGGTGCGCCATGGTCTGCATGCCATAACAAATACCAAGCACCGGAATACCCAGTTCAAAGACCGCTTGCGGAGCCTTGTCGGTGGTGTCTTCGTAGACGCTGGCGTGGCTGCCTGAAAGAATGACCCCCTTCAAGTTGCCGTCACGCGCGTACTCACGAATCCAGTCACTGCTCACGTCGCAAGGATGAACTTCACAAAAGACATGGGCGTCGCGAATGCGCCGGGCAATCAGCTGGGTGACTTGAGACCCAAAGTCCAGAATAAGAATTTTTTGGTGCATGTTTTAATCCACGCCCCTTGTCGGAGCGAGTCTGGAAGCGCTTGCGCTACTCCCAAACGAATGTTGCCCCCCTGAAGGGAGGAGGTTTCAAACCAACGTTTGTTGTTGATGAGCCTGTGACCGCTTAATCTGCGCGGTAGTTGGGGGCTTCTTTGGTAATCTGAACGTCATGCACATGGCTTTCGCGAATGCCTGCCGTGGTGATTTCGACAAACTCCGACCTGTCCTGCATTTCTTCAATCGTGGCACAGCCGCAATAGCCCATGCTGGCACGTAAACCGCCGGCCATCTGGAAGATGATGGCTACCATGGAGCCCTTGTAGGGGACACGCCCTTCAATGCCCTCGGGCACCAACTTGTCGGCGTTGGGGTTGCCGGTGCTTGACTCTTGAAAGTAACGGTCGGCACTGCCTTGCTGCATGGCACCAATGCTGCCCATCCCACGGTAGCTTTTGTAACTGCGGCCCTGAAACAGGATCACCTCGCCGGGTGCTTCTTCGGTGCCCGCGAACATGCCGCCCATCATGACGGTGCTGGCTCCGGCCGCAATCGCCTTGGAAATATCGCCACTAAAGCGAATGCCACCATCTGCAATCAGCGGCACACCCGTGCCTTTGAGCGCATTGGCAACGCTGTCTATCGCCATGATTTGTGGAACACCGACGCCCGCCACAATGCGCGTGGTGCAAATGGAGCCGGGACCAATCCCTACTTTGACGCCATCCGCACCGGCGTCGACCAATGCCAGCGCGGCGGCACCGGTGGCGATATTGCCGCCAATTACGTCAATGTGCGGGTAATTTTTCTTGACCCAACGCACCCGCTCAATCACCCCCTTGCTGTGGCCATGGGCAGTGTCCACCACGATGGCATCGACTCCGGCGCGCGCCAGTGCTTCAACACGTTCTTCGGTGCCCTCGCCTACCCCCACGGCGGCACCGACCCGCAGTTTTCCCTGGGCATCACGTGCGGCATTGGGGAAGCTGGTTTGTTTGGTGATGTCTTTAACGGTAATCAAACCCTTCAGTTCAAACGCATCGTTAACCACCAACAGGCGCTCAATCTTGAATTGGTTCAGCAAAACCTTGGCTTGGGCCAGTGTGGTGCCATCAGGCACCGTGACCAGCTTGTCGCGTTGCGTCATGATATGGCGCACGGGCAGGTCATAGCGGGTTTCAAAGCGCAAATCACGGCCCGTGACAATACCTACCACCTTGCCACCTTCGCAGACCGGAAAGCCTGACACACCCAGTTGTTCAGACAAGGACATGACCTGGTGCACGGTGTGCTCTGGCGTGATCACGACGGGGTCGCGCAAAACCCCTGATTCGTATCGCTTGACCTTGGCGACCTGTGCCGCCTGTTCTTGTGCCGTCAAATTCTTGTGAACAATACCCATGCCGCCCTCTTGAGCGATGGCAATGGCCAGCCGCGCTTCGGTAACGGTGTCCATGGCGGCCGACACCAAGGGCAGGTTCAGTGCAATATTGCGGGAAAAACGGGTGGCGAGAGAGGCGTCCTTGGGAAGGACTTGGGAGAATGCGGGCACCAACAGGACATCGTCGAAGGTGAGCGCTTTGCCGATCAGGCGCATGTCGAAGCTCCAAAATCGCAAATTGTACCTGCGCTGACAGTCCGCGCCCCGGGCCAAAACACCCCGAGGCGCGCCGCTTCGCGCCGGGAGCAAGCGCTGTTTTTGCTTTGAGTTTGGCGTGGCAGGGCATTAAACTCGCCCCATGAACGTTTACCGGCTTCTTACCCTTGGGCTCACTTGCTTGATTGCTACATCGGCGTTGGCGCAGTGGCAATGGATCGACAAAGACGGCCGAAAGGTCTTCAGTGACCGACCGCCACCGCCTGAGATTCTTGATAAAAACATCTTGAAACGGCCCGCTGGTCGCGCTGCCTCCCTTCAATCGCAATCAACAACCCAAGAACCCAGCCCAGCCGCCGCTGTCAAAAAGACCCTCGATTCACCCCAATTGAGTGGTGTTGACAAAGACCTGTTGGCGAAGAAAAAGCTGGCGGACGACGCAGAAGCAGCCAAAAAGAAGGAGGCGGAAGAGAAATTGCTCAAGGCGCGTGTTGAGAACTGTGCCCGCGCCAAAGGGGCCAAAGCAACCTTCGATTCAGGGGTTCGTGTGTCTCGCACCAACGAGAAAGGGGAGCGAGAAATCATGGATGAAGCCGCTCGCGCTTCTGAAATGAAACGAATTCAAAGCATTATCGAATCTGACTGCCAGTGAACACCCGGCTGGCCGGCTTCAGCCGGGAATGCTCAGTGCGCCGCCACTCACCGTGCGGCGTCGCGGGTGCGCCCAATGGACCCTCCCGGTTCAATAACCCGCCTTGGCGCCGTCCCGTTTTTTGGAGAACAGGCCAGCGGCCTTTGCGCCTTGCCTGGTGAACCGCTCGCGGCGCGCCACCTTGGGATCCACGGTCAGTGGACGGTAGATTTCAATCCGGTCTTGGGCTCGCACTGTTTGCGTCTGGGTCACCATGCGCCCCCAAATGCCGACCGAGGCTTCCGAATTGGCCAGCTCTGGGTACGCTTGCAGCCACTGGCTTTGAAGGAGTACGTCTTGGACTGTGGTGCCCTCTGCCACCTCCATCGCCATTTCCCGCACCACCCGAGGCCGTGGAGAATAGACCAGCGTGATTTGAAACCGATGCTCACTCACCATAAACTTGCGCTGCGCGCTTCACAAAAGCATCCATGAGGCTGCTGGCAATTTTGTCAAACACGGGGCCCACCAGTTTTCCCAAAGTTGCGTTCTTGAAGCCGTAATTCAGTCTTAATTCCACGCGGCAGGCCCGCTGGCTACCGTCACCAAGGGGAAGAAAATTCCAGGCGCCGTCCAAACGAGAAAAGGGGCCGTCGATCAGCGTGATGGACACCTGTCGATCGGGGGTGTGGTCGTTGCGCGTGGTGAAATTTTGGCGCACGCCGCCGAACGCGATGCCAATCTCTGCGGTCACACCCAAGGCGTCCTCACTGAGCACCCGCGCATGGTCACACCACGGTAAAAATTGCGGGTACTGGTCAACTCCAGTGACAAGAACATACATTTCTTGCGGGCTGTACCAGATCAGAACGGACTTGATAACGGTTTTCATAGAATAGGGGCCTGCGCGGGATTGTAGACAAGCCTTGAACGCACGACTGACAAACCCAACTTCATCTCATGGCAAAAAAACCCGATACCTCTGCCCGAATTGCTGACAACAAGAAGGCCGCTTACAACTACTTCTTTGAAGAACGCCTCGAAGCGGGCTTGGTGCTGGAAGGCTGGGAGGTTAAATCGCTTCGAGCCGGCAAAGTGCAGTTGACTGACGGCTATGTCGTGATCCGCCAAGGCGAACTTTTCATCATTGGCCTCCAGATTCAACCGCTGAACACGGCTTCCAGCCACATCAGTCCCGACAAAGTACGCACCAAGAAGCTGCTGCTGCACAAAGAAGAGATCAAACGCCTGACGGGCAAGGTTGAGCAAAAAGGCTACACGCTGGTGCCCATCAATTTGCACTGGAAGGCGGGCAAGATCAAATGTGAGATTGCCCTGGCCAAAGGCAAGGCCGAGCACGACAAGCGCGACACCATCAAAGACCGTGAAGGCAAGCGCGAGGTGGAGCGCGCCATGAAGAGTCGGCAACGTTGAGTTGCCGGTTCACGCCGCCCCGCAGCTAGCGCAGATGCCGCAACGGGTGTGCGTGCACTGGCCACGGGCTTTCAAAGAAAGGGGCCACCATCGCTGGAGTGACATCTTCGATGCGTTGGGGTTCCCACTTTGGCGCATGGTCTTTGTCAACCGCCAGTGCACGAATGCCCTCCACCGTTTCGCTTTGCAAACCGCTTCGACGCAGGTGATCGGGGTGAAAACAATGGCGCACCATGTCCCGCTCCATACGCAGGTCGTCGGCCAAGCTCAAGGTGCGTGCTTTGCGAATTTGCATCAAGGTCACGTGCAACATCAGGGGCGAACGCTTGCGCAGTGTTGCGGCACATTGCTGCGCCCAGTCACTTGAATCGGCTTCCAAGGCCTGAACCATGGCCGTCATGTCTGGCAGTGAGAAAAAATGGTTAATTTGAGCGCTAGCCCCCGTGCAGTGTGCGGCAGTCGCTATTGAATACATAGCAGACCATTGTGTCAAACTGTCCGGTTGATGCCAATCCAAATCAGTGAGCGCGTCCCACGCCAAGGCGAGCTGGTCGACATCAAAGCACTGGTCGGCTAGCCCATAACTCAAGGCAGCGCCTGCCCCCAGCAACTCCCCCGTCAAAGCCAGGAATTCCCCGACGCGCCCCGGACAGCGACTCAGAAAGTAACCGCCGCCGACATCAGGAAACAAGCCAATATGGGTTTCTGGCATGGCCATCTTGGTGGCTTGGGTCACGATTCTGAGTGAAGCACCTTGGCTGATGCCCATACCACCACCCATCACAATGCCGTCCATGAAGGCGATGTAGGGCTTAGGGTAGGTGTGAATCAAGTGGTTAAGTGCGTATTCTTCCGTGAAAAAGTCTTCCAGCGTTGCCTCTCCGGCCAACGCCGCCTTGTGAAAGAAACGGATATCTCCACCCGCACAAAACCCACCAAAAACCCCTTGTTTGTGGGTGCCTCGAATGGCAACCGCTTTGACTTGAGGATCGTCGCGCCAGTCGAGCAAACAGCGTGTCAGTGTGCGAATCATGCCCAGTGACAAGGCGTTCAGCGCTTTGGGCCGATTCAATGTGATCAGACCCACCTGGCCACGGATTTGCGTCAGCACCTCGTGGTGAGGCGGCTCAGTAGGGTTTGCAGTTTCAGCTTGTTCTGTCATCGTCTTTGTCTCCATCCCATCAACTCGTTCACGACCAACGCACCAATCACCAAGGTGCCACCGACCAATACATTGGGGCCAGGGGCCTCATTCGCGCCCACCCAGGCCAGCAAAATCCCGAAAACCACCTCCAGCAACCCCAGCAATGACACCTCAGGTGCCTTAAGCACCCGTGTGCAAATCACGGCCAAGACGCACGGAATTGCCAATTGAAACAGGCCCAAGCCCGCCAGCAGGGTCAAATCAAACACCGAGGCTTGAAATGGCAGCGCCATCGGCAACATCACCACGGCGGACAGAAACGCGCCAATCAGCACGGCGGGTATCAGGTCAATCTGTTTTCCTTTGGCTTGGGAAGATTGGATGAGCGTCCAATTGGCAGCGGCAGAGATTGGCACCGCCAACGCCACCAAGGTGCCTGCCAAACTGGCCCCCTTGGTCAGTTGGCTGCCGTAGATATAACCGATGCCACAGCCTGCCACCACAATGGCGACCCACGTTCTCTCAGGAATGCGGTGGCCAATGAAAATGCGCGCGGCCAACGCCGTCAGCAAGGGCCCCAACGACATGGTGATGAGGACATTGGCCACGCTGATCATCGTGATGCCCAGCATAAAGAAGGTGAACATGCCGCACCAACAGACACCAGAGAGCCACAACGCGGCCTCTGCGCGAGCGATGCGTTTGAACACCTCTCGCCCTTGGAACCAGGGCAGGATCACCATCAAAGACAGCACGGTGAAGAAGCTGCGCCAGAAGGTCACTTCAAAACGCTCTGCGTGTTCCAAATGGCGCGTCACGACACCGGCCGTGGACCACAGCAGGGTCACGACCACCATCAACAACACGGCTTGGTTGTGGCTCAGTTTCATACAAAAGTCCAAAAAAAAGCGGACTGAAACGCCCGCTTGGTTCCCAACTTGAGGTCGGTTCTTAGCCTGGTGAGCCCGGCTTAACGGCCCGCGCGTTTGCGTTCGCTCTCGGTCAAGTAGCGCTTGCGCAGGCGAATTGATTTGGGTGTGATCTCGACCAGCTCGTCATCCTCAATGAACTCCACACCGTATTCCAGAGTGCAGTCAATGGGCGGCGTGATCTTGATCGCGTCTTCCTTGCCGCTGACCCGGAAGTTGGTCAGCTGTTTGGTCCGGGTGGCGTTCACGACCAAATCGTTGTCACGGCTGTGGATGCCCACAATCATGCCTTCGTACACGGGATCATTCGGCCGCACGAACATGCGACCACGGTCATCCAACTTGCCCAGTGCGTAGGTGAAAATTTCACCCGCATCCATGGAAATCAGAACACCGTTTTTGCGACCCCCGAGGTCACCCTTGTGGGCTTCGTAGCTGTCAAAAATATTGGAGATCAAACCACTGCCGCGCGTCAAGTTCAAAAATTCATTGGTAAAACCAATCAAACCCCGTGCAGGAATGCGGTATTCGAGACGCACGCGGCCCCGGCCATCAGATTCCATATTGACCAAATCGCCCTTGCGCTCACCCAGGGCCTGCATCACGCCGCCTTGGTGGGTTTCTTCGATGTCGGCGGTCACCAACTCGATGGGTTCATGCTTTTCACCGTTCACATCGCGGAACACCACGCGGGGCTTGGATACGGCCAACTCATAGCCTTCGCGGCGCATGTTTTCCAACAAAATAGTCAGGTGAAGCTCGCCTCGGCCCATGACTTCGAAGATACCTTCTTCATTGGTCTCATTGACCCGCAGCGCCACGTTGTGCTGCAGCTCTTTTTGCAAACGGTCCCAGATTTGACGGCTGGTGACGTACTTGCCTTCGCGACCTGCCAAGGGACTGGTGTTGACGCAAAAGTTCATGGTCAGCGTGGGCTCGTCCACCTTGAGCATTGGCAGCGGCATCGGGTTGACTGGATCGGTGATCGTGACGCCAATACCGATGTCACCCAAACCATTGATCAAAACGATTTCGCCGGGACCCGCCTCTGTGGCCTGCACGCGCTCCAACCCTTGAAATGTCAGCACTTGGTTGACGCGACCTTTGACCGGCTTGCCGTCTGGGCCTTCCATGATGACCACATCCATCATCGGCTTGATCGTGCCCTGGCTGATACGGCCCACACCGATGCGACCCACAAAGGTCGAGAAATCAAGGGCGGAGATTTGCAGCTGCAGCGGTGCCGCAGGATCACCCTTTTGAGCCGGAACGTGGGAGAGCACTGTGTCAAACAGGGCCGACATATCGGGGCCCCACTGCTCGCCTTGAGGGCCCTCTTCCATCGAAGACCAGCCATTGATACCCGAGGCGTAAACCACGGGAAAATCCAGCTGCTCATCGGTCGCACCGAGCTTGTCAAACAAATCGAAAGCCGCGTTCACGACGAAGTCAGGACGAGCACCCGGCTTGTCCACTTTGTTGACCACCAGAATGGGCTTCAAACCCAGGGCCAAGGCTTTCTTCGTCACAAAACGGGTTTGTGGCATGGGGCCTTCTTGCGCGTCGATCAAGAGCACCACACCGTCCACCATGGACAGCGCGCGCTCAACTTCACCACCAAAGTCAGCGTGTCCGGGGGTGTCCACGATGTTGATGTGCGTGCCCTTCCACGTGACGGCACAGTTTTTGGCCAGAATCGTGATGCCACGTTCTTTCTCAATGGCGTTGTTGTCCATCACGGTGTCGACCACTTTTTCGTGCTCGGCAAAGGTTCCAGATTGACGCAGCAACTGGTCAACCATGGTGGTTTTTCCATGGTCAACGTGCGCGATGATGGCGATATTACGGATTTGTTTCATGCTCATGATTGCTTTCTCTTAAATCTTCTCAAACTCTGTACTCGGGGCGCTTAACGCGACACCAGCCAATATTTGCTCTATCTCAATCGGGCTTAAAAGCCGCCCCGGTATCAGTTCGCCGCCCTTGACGTGGGCCGTTCCCAGCAAGGCGCGAGGTGGGTCGCCGTAAACGGCCACTTTCTCATCATCTGGCCAGCCGCCCCGGCGGCGTACACCGCTGAGGAAACGTCCTGCATTCTCTCTGTCCAGTGTGACCACCGTGTGCTCGCCCAGCAAGGACGCCACCGGCATCAGACAGTTCATTCTCTCGGCCTCACTCATGGCCTCCAGCGCTTCCAATGTCACAGCGTGTGCCACCGAAAAGCCACCGGTTTCGATGCGTCGCAAGGCGCTCAAGTGAGCACCACAGCCCAAGGCTTCACCAATATCTTCACCCAGGGTTCGGATATAGGTCCCTTTGCTGCATTTAACTATCATTTTGATAGCTGGTTGCGCAGGCTCCATATGGGCTAGAGCCATATTTAGCTCATAAATAGTGACATGGCGTGCTTCACGCTCCACTACCACGCCTGCTCTTGCATATTCGTAAAGCGCTTTGCCGTCTTTCTTCAGCGCACTGTGCATGGGCGGGATTTGCTCAATCGCACCGGTGAACAAGGGAGCCACGCGCTGAAGATCGTCTGCAGACACCCTCACCTCACGGGTTTCAAGGACATCGCCCTCGGCATCACCGGTGGTGGTTTTAATGCCCAGCTTGGCCACCGCCTCATACGTTTTGTCAGCATCCAATTGGAGCTGGCTGAACTTGGTGGCGGCACCAAAACACAGGGGCAACACCCCCGTGGCCAACGGATCGAGCGTGCCGGTATGACCCGCTTTTTCCGCCCGCAACAACCATTTCACCTTTTGCAAGGCGTCATTACTTGACCAACCCAAAGGCTTGTCCAACAGCAGCACCCCATGCACGGGGCGCCTTGCAACCCGTGCACGTGGCGCATTCATCGGTTTAGTCCTCCTTGGCCCGGGAGGCGACTGCGCGCGCAATCAGCGCGTTCATGTCAGCCGCTTTCTCGGTGGTCTGATCAAACAGAAAGTGCAAGGTAGGCACCGTGTGGATGTGCAAACGCTTGAACAAACCCGCGCGCAAAAACCCGGCAGCTTGGTTCAGCCCTTCGGTGCAGGCTTTGGGATCACCATTGAGCAGGCTGAAAAACACCTTTGCATGCGCGTAGTCCGGCGTGACTTCAACGGCTTGGATCGTCACCATGCCCACGCGCGGGTCTTTCAACTCGCGGGCAATCAGCTCGGTCAGATCCCGTTGGATCTGATCGGCCACTTTGAAGCTCCGGTTCGGAGTATTCGACTTTTTACGCACGTTCAATTACCGTTTCATCACAGCGTACGGGCGACTTCTCGAATCTCGAAGAACTCCAGCACGTCACCCTCTTGGATGTCGTTGTAATTCTTGATATTCAAACCGCACTCGAAACCTTCCTTGACTTCCTTGGCATCGTCTTTGAAACGCTTGAGCGACTCGAGTTCACCCGTGAAGATGACCATATTGTTGCGCAGCAAGCGAATTCGCGCGGCGCGGCGAACCACACCCGCGGTGACCATACAACCGGCAATCGAGCCAATTTTGGACACTTTGAAGACCTGACGAATCTCGGCCGTACCGATGATTTCTTCCTTCTTGTCGGGCGTCAACATGCCCGACATGGCCAGTTTCAAGTCGTCAACCGCGTCATAGATGATGTCGTAGTAACGAATATCGACGCCATTGTTCTCAGCCAACTTGCGCGCACCGGCATCGGCACGGGTGTTAAAGCCAATGATCACCGCTTTAGCCGCAATGGCCAAATTGACGTCGGATTCACTGATGCCGCCCACTGCGGAATACACCATTTGAACTTTGACCTCGTCCGTTGACAACTTGAGCAGCGACTGTCCAAGCGCCTCTTGCGAGCCTTGCACGTCGGCCTTGATGATGATCGGCAACATCTTGACTTCACCGGCGGAGATATCGGAGAACATGTTCTCCAACTTCGCGGCCTGTTGTTTGGCCAACTTGGTGTTGCGGAATTTGCCGGCACGGTAAGTGGCAATCTCACGGGCGCGGCGCTCGTCCAGCATCACCATGAAATCGTCACCGGCTTGCGGTACTTCGGTCAAACCTTGGATCTCGACGGGGATCGACGGACCAGCGGTCTTGACCGCCAAACCGTTCTCGTCGAGCATGGCCCGAACACGTCCGTAGGTGGACCCCGCCAACACGGTATCACCGGCTTTCAAGGTACCTGACTGAACCAGCACCGTGGCCACAGGGCCGCGACCTTTGTCCAAACGCGCCTCAATCACCAAGCCTTTGGCCATGGATGCCACGGGGGCACGCAACTCGAGCACCTCGGCTTGCAGCAGCACTTGTTCCAGCAAGTCATCAATGCCTTGGCCGGTTTTTGCGGACACCGAGACAAAAGGTGTGTCACCACCCAACTCTTCTGACACCACCTCTTCGGTCAGCAACTCGTTGCGAACGCGGTCCGCGTTAGCGCCTTGTTTGTCAATCTTGTTGATGGCCACCACCAAAGGCACACCGGCGGCTTTCGCGTGCTTGATGGCTTCTTTGGTTTGGGGCATCACGCCGTCGTCTGCAGCTACCACCAAAATCACAATGTCAGTGGCTTTGGCACCCCGGGCACGCATGGCGGTAAAGGCTTCGTGTCCGGGAGTGTCCAGGAACGACACCATACCGCGCGGTGTTTCCACGTGGTAAGCACCAATGTGCTGGGTGATACCACCGGCTTCACCGACTTGAACTTTGGCACGCCGAATGTAATCCAGCAGCGACGTCTTGCCGTGGTCCACGTGGCCCATGACCGTCACGACCGGTGCGCGAGGCAGGGCTTCAGCCAGTTGCAGATTGGTCTCGTCGTCGGTGAACGCCTCTGGATCGTCCAACTCGGCAACGATGGCCGTGTGTCCCATCTCTTCCACCACAATCATGGCGGTGTCTTGGTCCAAGGGTTGGTTGATCGTGACCATCTGGCCCAATTTCATCAAATGTTTGATGACCTCAGACGCCTTGACGGCCATTTTGTGCGCCAATTCCGACACGGTAATCGTCTCTGGGACGTGCACCTCAATGATGCGCGCCTCAACCGGTGCCGAAGGCATCCGCTGCTGGTCGTCACGGTCATTGCTGCCACGTCGTCCGCGAGGACCGGCACGCCAGTTGTTGCCACGGCTTGGCGTCGCTGTGGCGCCGCGTGTGGGGATGCCCTTTTTCTTGGCCGGATCGCCTGCCCAGCTGCTCGACAACTTGGCGGATTTCACTTCTTTGCCCGTGCCTGCTGCAGGGGTGGCCGGTGTGCCAGCCGCAGGAGCAGCGGGCTTTGGCGCGGTCACGGGTTTGTGCAACGTGCCCTTGAGTCCCGCCGCTTTCGCCGCTTCCGCACGCAACTCCTCCGGTTTTTTAACCGGTGGCGCTTTCTTGGCAGGGGAAGACATCATCAGGCGAATCGCGGCGGCTTCTGCCTCCGCTTTGCGTCGGCGGTCACCTAAATCGGCTGCGCGTGCAGCTTCTTCAGCGCGAGCGATAGAGTCTGCCGCAGATTTTTCAGCAGCGACTACTTTGGCTTTGACAACAGCCTCCGCCTTGGCCGCGACGGCATCGGTGACCGAAGCCGCTTCGGGAGCGGCTGCCGTGGCAGGTACTGCTTCATTGGTTTTGGAGGCGATGGCCGCGGCCGATTTTGCTTTTTCTGCCAATTTTTTGGCCGCCTCTTCAGCGGCTTCAGCTTCAGCGGCAATTTTGGCGGCTTGTTCGGCGGCCGCACGGCTCTTGGCTTCTTGTTCTTCGCGCAAACGACGGCTCTCGGCCAACTCTTCCTCTTGGCGACGAATCAATTCAGCTTGCCGGCTGGCTTCTTCTTCGCGACGGGCGAGTTCGGCCGTTTCCAATGCCGCTGCCGCATCCGATTCTTGGGTCGATGGGGAGGCCTCAACAACGGGCACATCAACCCCCTCTTCTCGGCGAACGAAGGTGCGTTTTTTACGCACTTCAACCTGAATCGTGCGTGCCTTGCCCGTTGAGTCCGCCTGTTTGATCTCAGTGGTGGACTTCTTGACGAGCGTAATTTTCTTGCGCTCACCCCCGGCATTGCCATGACTGGCTTGCAGATAGCTCAGCAAATTCTGCTTGTCAGATTCTGTCAAGGTGTCGGTTGCGGTGGACTTGGCCACTCCCGCAGCCTTCAACTGCTCAAGCAGTGTTTCGTTTGTTTTCTTGAGTTCGGATGCAAACTCTGCGACGGTCGTACTGGACATATTTTTTGTAGCCTTTCATGACCGTTACTCTTGAGAGGCGGCGTCATTGGTAAACCAATGTTCGCGCGCCTTCATGATCAGGGTCGTGGCCTCGTCCGCAGACTGGCCGGTAATTTCAGTGAGTTCGTCAACAGCCAAGTCAGCCAGGTCATCACGGGTGTGAATACCTGCATCGGCCAGCTTTCCGATCAGTTCGTGAGAAATGCCTTCCAGATCGCGCAGGTCAAGCGCAACACTGTCAACATTCTCTTCGTGGGCGATTTCCATCAACAACAGCGCACTCTTGGCGCGAGTGCGCAGTTCGTTGGCGGTGTCTTCGTCAAAGCTCTCAATCTCAAGCATTTCTTCGAGCGGCACGTAAGCCACCTGCTCCAGACTGGTGAAGCCTTCTGCAATCAACATGTCGGCGATTTCTTCATCCACATCGAGCTTTTCCATGAAAAGCTTGCGGCCTGAATCGGTTTCATCTGCCTGCTTCTGGGCAGACTCAGCCGCATCCAAAATGTTGATTTTCCAGCCCGTCAAATCGGCGGCCAGCCGCACGTTTTGACCGCCCCGACCAATGGCGATCGCGAGATTTTCTTCATCGACCACCACGTCCATTGCGTGACGCTCCTCGTCCACCACGATCGACGAGACGTTGGCGGGTGCCAGGGCACCAATCACGAACTGGGCCGGGTCTTCGCTCCACAACACAATGTCAACCCGCTCGCCGGCCAATTCATTGGTCACCCCGTTGACGCGGGTGCCGCGCACACCAACACAGGTGCCGATGGGGTCAACGCGCTTGTCATGGGACAAGACCGCAATTTTGGCGCGGGAGCCTGCATCCCGAGCACAGGATTTGATTTCCAGCAAACCCTGCTCGATCTCGGGCACTTCCTGGCGGAACAACTCCACCATGAATTCCGGCGATGAACGCGACAAGATAATCGGTGCGCCGCGCAAGGTGAGGTCCACTTCCATGATCATGGCGCGAACGCGGTCACCAATGCGCAGATTTTCTTTGGGGATCATCTCACTGCGACGCAGCCGTCCTTCGACGCGACCGCTCTCAACAATGATGTCACCCTTGTCCATGCGCTTGACAGTGCCTACAAAGATTTTGTCGCCGCGCGACATGAAGTCGTTGAGCAGCATCTCGCGTTCGGCATCACGGATTTTTTGCAAAATGACTTGTTTGGCCGCCATCGCACCAATCCGGCCAATTGGCATGGACTCAATGGTCTCTTCGATGTACTCATCGACCTCAATGTCAGGAATTTGCTCTTTGGCTTCGAACAACAGGATTTCTTGGTCAGGCAATTGCAAACCGGCCTCATCGGGTACGACGTGCCAGCGGCGAAACGTTTCGTAATTTCCGCTGTCCCGATCCAGCGAGACGCGAATATCGACGTCGCCTTCATGGATCTTTTTAGTTGCCTGTGCCAGCGCCGCTTCGACAGCGCCAAAAACCACATCACGCTCCACATTTTTCTCGCGTGAGATGGCTTCCACCAGCATTAACATTTCGCGATTCATGCCATGACTCTCCTGTTTCAATTCAAACCAAATTTGTTTCGGGATCGCCACTTGATCCCAAGCTGTCGCCGCGACCTTTGAAACTCACGATCGGGGCCAAACGAGATTCGCGCAACTCATCCAAGGTGAAGCCCAAGGCTTGCAGCGGTGCTGGCACACGTTTCTTGCTCACTCGTTGACCGGGCTTGACGGCAGGCTCATCGCTCCAGACGATTTGCCAACCCGTGCCTGCGCCCTCGTTTTGGACCCGCTCCAGCGTGCCCCGAAATTTTTTACGATTGGCGCTGACCTGACCCGCAGCCGCCGAACCCATGGGCGCTTTCAGGGTGATGTCAATCACATGGCCCACAAAGCGCTCGAAATCTTGCTGGTGCCGCAAGGGGCGGTCGATACCGGGCGAGGACACCTCAAGCCGCGAATACTCAATCGCATCCACTTCAAGTGCAAACTGCAACTGGCGCGTGACTTTTTCACAATCTTCGACCGTGATAAATTGCTCCGACAGCGCCGACAGCGCCGACGCATCTGGCGGCGACCATGGCAAGTCAATGGTGATGCGCAGCAGACCACCGGGGGAACGTTCAATTTCCACCAGGTCATAGCCCAAACCGGCCACAATTTGTTCAACAATTTCCTTGAGCGCCACGTGTATCCACTTGAAGTGCAAAAACAATCGACCAAAAAAAACGGGCGGTAGATACCCGCCCGTTTGGTCGTGAGCTTGGATTGTACTCGAAAAAGCCTTGATTTTGATCGTTTTCAGGCTGCCGCAGCCAGCAAAGTCTGGGCGTAGGCATGGGTGGGCGCCTCTAAAACTGTTGCCACCGGGCCGGACTCGACGATTTCTCCGTCTTTCATCACCAGCACGTGGTGGGCCATGGCGCGAATGACCGCCACATCGTGGGTGATCAGCAAGTAACTTAACCCCCGCTCACGTTGCAAGCGTTGTAACAACTGGAGCACTTGTTTTTGAATCGTCACATCCAGCGCACTGGTCGGCTCATCCAGCACCAAAACCTTGGGGTCAATGATCAAGGCGCGCGCAATGGCCAGTCGTTGGCGCTGCCCGCCGGAAAACTCGTGAGGGTATCGCCGCAAAAGCGCGTCGCTGCTGTCACTGCCTACGCCAGCGCCCATGCCCACATCGGCCAAGGCCTCGACCACACGCGTGCGACGCTGTGCCAACGTTAAGCCGGGGTGGTGCACGAGTAAGCCTTCTCCCACAATCTCCTCGACCGTCAACCGAGGGGAGAGGGAAGAAAAAGGATCTTGAAACACCACTTGAACCGTGCTTCTAAGGGCCCGGTCTTGTGCAGCGCTTTGGCCCCAGGCTTGGGCGGCAACTGTCAATTCGCCAGTGAAGGGCAACAAACCCAGTGCTGCCAGGGCCAACGTGGACTTGCCTGAGCCCGATTCCCCAATCACGCCCAGCGTTTGACCGGGCGGCAACTTGAAATCGGCGCCTTTGACCGCCACAAATTCTCCCCGCCCAAACCAACCCTTGAGACCTGGCAAGGGCGTGGAATAAGCCACTCGCAGCGCGCGGGCGGTCAACACCGGGCTTGGGTTGGCGCGCGGCACCGCCTCTTCCAGGTCAGGCTCGGGTCGGCTGTTGATCAGGCGTTGGGTATAGGCGTGCGTGGGTCGATTGAAGACCTCGGCCACGGCCCCTTGCTCCACAATGCGCCCGTTTTCCATCACGATGACCCGATCCGCGAAGCGCCGTACCAAATTCAAATCGTGGGTGATCAGCAACACAGCCATGCCGTTTTGCTGTTGCAAGTCCGTCAACAAATCCAGTATCTGTCCTCTCAGGGTGACGTCCAACGCGGTGGTGGGCTCATCCGCCAACAACAGTTGAGGCTTGCAGGCGAGGGCCATGGCGATCATGGCCCGTTGGCGCTGGCCGCCGCTCAGCTGATGCGGGTAAGCCTTGGCACGGCGCGCAGGTTCTGTGATGCCTGTCTCTGCTATTAATTGAATAGCTGCTTGCGCAGACGCCTGGCGGGCTAGACCCTGTTTTAGCTCTAATACTTCGGCAATTTGGTCCCCAATGGTGAACAGCGGGTTCAGTGCTGTCATGGGTTCCTGAAAAATCATGGCGATGTCTTGCCCCCGAATCGCCCGCATCTCCCTGATCGGCAGGGACACGAGGTCACCGCCCTTGAACAGGCATTGCCCACTGATCTGAGCGTCTTGGACCAGACGCAGCAAACTCAGCGCCGTGACGGTCTTCCCGGAGCCTGACTCCCCCACCAGGGCCAGTTTTTCGCCTGGGGCGACGCAAAAATCAATACCGTGAACTACTGTGTGGCTCCCAAATGACACACGCAGTTGTTTCACATCCAGTAAAGGGGCTGATGGGATCACGATTGGGCCTTTCTGGGGTCCAGCGCGTCGCGAAGCGCATCCCCCATGAAGGTCAACAGCAACAGTGTCACGACCAGCACCACAAAGGTGGACAGAGAGATCCACCACGCATCAATATTGTTTTTCCCCTGAGACAACAGTTCGCCCAGCGACGGTGTGCCCGGTGGGACACCCAACCCCAGAAAGTCGAGCGAGGTCAGCGCCAGAATCGCGCCGCTCATGCGAAATGGCAAAAACGTCACCACGGGCGTCAGGCTGTTGGGAAGCAAGTGGCGGGTGATGATGTGCCAGTGGCTCACCCCAAGCGCGCGGGCCGCCCGCACATAGTCCAACTGTCGATTGCGCAAAAACTCCGCTCGCACGTAATCCGACAAGCCCATCCACCCAAACAAACTCAGAAGCACCAGCAACAGCCCCAGGCTAGGTGCAAAAATGGCGCTGAAAATAATCAACATGTAGAGCTCTGGCATGGCGCCCCAAATCTCAATAAAGCGTTGAAACGCCAAATCAGTCTTGCCGCCAAAAAAGCCTTGAACCGCGCCGGTGACGATGCCCAGCAGCGTGCCGGTGAAGGTCAACGCCAGCGCAAACAGCACGCTGACACGAAAACCGTACAACAACTGGGCCAGCAAATCGCGCCCGCGATCATCGGTGCCCAGCCAGTTGTCCCGGGTAGGTGCTGACGGGTTCGGAGATTTGGCGAAATAGTTCAGGGTTTTGGGTCCGTAGCGATTTGGGGCAAACACCGCCCAATTGCCCTCCAGACTCAAACGTTCTTGAATGAACGGGTCGAGAT
>JBAQDW010000130.1:0-16373 GCA_049286445.1 Rhodoferax sp.
GTCAGATAAGCGGGTTAACCTACCTAAGAGATTCCCATCAGAGGAACGCCGACCGTAGAAAAGAGCAGCAAGGAAGCTAACCCCTTAGGTTGGACAAACCCTCTTTTATTGAGAAACTCATGACAAAAACTTTCAGCGCAAAACCCGCTGAGGTCGTGCACGAGTGGTTTGTGATTGACGCGACCGACAAGGTCCTCGGACGAGTAGCCAGCGAAGTTGCTCTCCGTTTGCGCGGCAAACACAAGGCCATTTACACGCCTCACGTTGACACGGGTGACTTCATCATTGTCGTCAACACAGATCGCCTGCGCGTAACCGGCGCCAAGCCGATCGACAAGGTGTATTACAGCCACTCCGGCTACCCAGGTGGCATCTCTGCCATCAATTTCCGTGACATGCAAGCCAAATTTCCTGGCCGCGCTTTGGAAAAAGCCGTCAAGGGAATGTTGCCCAAAGGCCCATTGGGCTATGCCATGATCAAGAAGCTGAAAGTTTACGGTGGTGCAGAGCATCCCCATACCGCCCAGCAGCCCAAAGTATTGGACATTGCCGGCATTTCTGCCGATGCAGTGAAAAGGGAGTCTGCCAAATGATCGGTGATTGGAACAATGGTACCGGCCGTCGCAAATCCAGCGTCGCCCGTGTTTTCCTGAAAAAAGGCTCTGGCCAGATCGTCGTGAATGGCAAAGACATCGAAAAGTTTTTCGGTCGTGCAACCTCCATCATGATTTGCAAGCAGCCTCTGCTGTTGACAAACCACGCTGAGACGTTTGACATCATGGTCAACGTCGCTGGCGGCGGTGAGTCTGGCCAAGCGGGTGCAGTGCGCCACGGTATCACCCGTGCGTTGATCGACTATGACGCAACCCTCAAGCCTGACTTGAGCAAAGCCGGTTTCGTGACGCGCGATGCGCGTGAAGTTGAGCGTAAGAAAGTCGGCTTCCACGGCGCTCGTCGTCGCAAGCAGTTCAGCAAGCGTTAAGTTCCACAACTTCGCTCGCTTTACGCGACAAACAGCCGCCAGAATGCAGGTTCTGGCGGCTGTTTGCATTTCGGGCGTTAGACTCGCTCCCTCATGCGACTTCGACTTCTTATTCGACGACTGACGGTGAGTGCACCTCGCGTGTCGGTGCGCAGTGCGTTGCCATGGCCATTTCGCTGGATTATTTTTGCCCTTGTTTTTGGCTTTTGTGCCTCGATTGCTCTGTGGGCGTTTGAATTTGGCAAAGACATTGCGGGGCTGGACCACGATACCAAGACTGAACTGAAGCAGGCCCGCTCTGAATTGGGGGTGTTGCGCCAAGAGCTTGCGGCACTGCAGGCCGCACGTGACCAAGCCCAGTCCGTGGCCAACACGGCAGACACACTGTTGCTGGCGGAGAAGGCCTCCTTTGAGAAACTCGCAGCCGTCAACAAACAATTGGAAGCGACCAATCAAAGTTTGCGCGACGACTTAGGATTCTTTGAGGAACTGATTCCCGCCGTGGGTGGCGGCGGGTTGGCCATTCGCAGCCTACAAGCAGAGCGTCTCAATGACCAAGAATTAAAGTGGCAGGTCTTGCTGGTGCAAGCGGCGCGAAATGCCGGTGAGTTTGATGGTCACTTGGTCTTAGATTTCAGCGGGCTGATGAATGGAAAAATTTGGACCGCGACGTTGCCCGCAGGCGGACAAGCCATCAAATTTAAACACTATGGTCGATTGGAGGGCGTGGTGGAATTGCCAGCCCAGGTCTTACTCAAAAGCGTCACCGCCAAGGTCATGGTGGGCTCGGTGGTCAAGGTGGTTCAGTCCCTCAAACTCTGACCACGTTCCCAAAATTTAACAATGAGGATGATGACATGTTCAACAAGACGAAGCAGCCTGCGATTAAGTGCCTGATTGGTGAAACCAGTCGCATTGATGGCCATCTCTCTTTTTCGGATGGGTTGAGAGTCGATGGCACGGTCGTGGGCAATGTGAGTGCTGGCAAAGACGTGTCGAGCATGTTGGTGATCTCGGAAACGGCGACTGTGAACGGTGAAATTCATGCCGACCACGTGATCGTGAACGGGTCGGTTCATGGGCCTGTGCATGCGCGCGTCATGTTGGAGTTGCAGCCGAAAGCCAAAATTCACGGTGATGTGCATTACACCGTATTGGAGATGCACCGGGGCGCGATCGTTTGCGGTCAGTTGCGTCCTATCGTGGACGCGAATGAGGCCGTTGCCAAAGGTCAAAAAGATGAGGTAAATGGGGCGGTGGACCCGGACAAACCCACACTCAAACTAGCGGCAAATAACCACTGAAAAAATTCCTGACTGAATTGCTGTAGTATTCATTTCATTCAATTCCCGGAGTATTCCATGAGCGCCGTTGCCGAAAATTTGCCCCCCGAAATGCCGAGCCCCATTCTGTTTACAGACAGTGCGGCGGCCAAAGTGGCTGACCTGATTGCTGAAGAAGGCAACCCTGATTTGAAACTGCGCGTCTTTGTACAAGGGGGCGGTTGTTCTGGATTTCAGTATGGTTTCACGTTTGATGAAATCACCAATGACGATGACACGACCATGACCAAGCATGGTGTTTCTTTGTTGATTGACGCCATGAGCTACCAGTACTTGTTGGGTGCAGAAATTGATTACAAAGAAGACCTGCAAGGGGCTCAATTTGTCATCAAAAATCCCAATGCCCAATCCACTTGCGGCTGCGGCTCCAGTTTTACAACCTGATCGGTTTTTGCGGTTCCCCGGTCACGCCGGGTAGATTGCACCAGAAATACGGGCGCCACGGGCGCCCGTCACTGTTTGAAGGCTGGTCGTTTGGCGCGCTGCGGTTTTGCTGGCCAACCAGGCAAATGCGGTGGCTTCGACTTGCTGGGGCGGCAGCCCATGTCGCTCTGAGGAGGTCACCTGGAGGCTGGGTAGATGGGCTTGCAGCCTGCACATCAAATGGCCGTTAAACGCGCCCCCCCCACACACAATCATTTGCTGCGCCGCGTTACCGTACTTGCGAAGGCTGCTTGCGCACGTGATGGCAGTCAGTTCCGTGAGGGTGGCTTGCACATCAACGGGCGCGACGGACGAGAACCCCTCTAGCCGCCAGTGCAGCCAGGTGAGATTGAACAGATCGCGTCCTGTACTTTTGGGTGCAGCTTGGGCGAAGTAGGGCTCTTCGAGCAGGCGGCCCAATAGCCCTTCATGCACATGACCGGCCGCAGCCCACGCACCATCCGCGTCATACGCGTGCCCCAAATGCTGCTGACACCAAGCGTCCATCAAGGCATTGCCAGGACCGCAGTCAAAGCCGATGACATCGTTTCCCCCCCCTGGGCCCATCACGGTCAGGTTGGAGATGCCGCCAATATTGAGCGCCGCAACCGTTTCACCGACACGACCAAATACCGACTGATGAAAAGCCGGCACCAAGGGAGCCCCTTGCCCTCCTGCCGCAATGTCCCGGCTTCGAAAGTCTGCAACCACATCAATGCCGGTCAACTCCGCGAGCAAGGCCGGGTTATTGAGTTGCAGCGTGTAACCTGTCCCGTCAAAGGCTTGGGGCTGATGGCGAACGGTCTGGCCATGCGCACCGATGGCAGCCACTTGCGCCGCATTCAGGCCGGAGTTGTGAAGCAGTTGGGCCACGATGTGAGCGTAAACCCGAACCAAGGCGTTGGCAGCCAGTGCCGCGCGGTGAATTTCGTTGACCCCTGGCGAGTTCAGTGCCAGCAGCTCTTGCGTCAGCGCTTGTGACAAAGGGGCATTGACGTGGGCAATGACTTTGAGCCGGGTGTTGGACAGATCGACCAACACACCGTCCACCCCATCCAGCGACGTGCCGGACATGAGTCCGATAAACAGCGTCGACATAAGGGCTTTGGGGTCAGACGTTGGCGGTCTATTGGATGCCAGCAGATAGCAGGGAGGAAGCCGCAGCCAAAGCCACACGATTCTCTGCCGCTAAACGTGAGAATTCGGGCTTGGCACTGGCGGAGAGAGGAATCGACTCACTTTGACGGGCCAAAATAAGCGGGTCTTTTTGCACACCGTTGTCGCGGAACTCAAAGTGAAGATGCGGTCCGGTGGCCCAGCCGGTGGAGCCGACCGCGCCAATATTTTGGCCCTGGCTCACGCTCTGGCCTTTGCGAACGTTGATCTTGCTCATGTGGGCATAAACGGTGGTTTTTTGTGCGCCGTGGTTAACGAACACAACATTGCCGTACCCATTTTGAACGCCAGCAAACTCGACAACGCCGTCCCCCACGCTGCGAATGGGCGTGCCTGTGGTTCCCGCGTAATCGACGCCCAAATGGGCCCTCCAAGTTTTCAGAATGGGGTGGAAACGCATTTTAAAACTGCTGGTCATGCGGGTGAATTCCAGGGGCGAGGCCAGAAAGGCACGCGCGAGACTTTGTCCGTCCAGCGTGTAGTACGCCCCTTTGCCCGCCGAGAGTCCTTGCGCGTTGGCGGTCGATGTTTTTTTGGCAGGATCTTGGAACCACATGGCTTGCAGCGTCTTGCCGTTGTTCACGAACTCGGTGCTCAAGACGCGACCGGTACGCAACGGCTCGCCGTCGCCTTCGAGCGTTTCGTAAACGATAGAGAAGCGATCGCCCTTGCGCAGGGCGCGGTGAAAGTCGATGTCACCCGAGAATATTTCTGCAACTTGAATGGCCACCGCATCAGGGATGTTGGCGTCGTCGGTGGCAGCAAACAAAGAGGACTGAATGGTGCCGCTGGCCAGCTTGCTGGAAACGGTGAGGGGGGCGGTCTCGATTCGCGATTGAAAACCCGACGCCGTCTTCTCCAGCACCAAGCGGCTGAAATGGGCACTTTCGTCCGTGGTCCAGCGGGCACTCAGTTTCAAAAGGGAGTTATCTTGGTTGGTTTCGGCCGTGATATTGCGGCCTCCCCGGCCGAGCAAGGCCTCTCGGCTGCTTTGGTCGGTGCGAATAAAGGCGGCGGCGGACGCGTCGTCCACCCCGAGGCGCTTCAGCAACGTGTCAGCGGTGTCGTTAGAGCGGGTCAGCTCGGATCGAAACAAAGTCAGGGGCTGAATCAAATCAATATCGGGGCGCTCATAGGTCACAGCCGCTTCTACGGGGTAAGAGATCTGCCGAACGGGGAGGTCTGCAGCGTCGGGACCAAAAGAGGCCACAGCAAACGCGCCTCCCCCCCCCAGCAGCATAAAGCTGGCGATGAGTGCGGTGATTCGTTTGGGGTGTTGCTGGATGGATTGACGTACAAAAGCTGTTACAACTTTGCTAGCGGGGGTGAGGCCGTTTTTCAAGGTCAGTCTTTCAAATAATTCAAGGTGCGTGTGCGCTGTGCACAGCTAAAAAAGAGGGCGTCTGGCGTCGGTCACTTAAAATCGAGAAGTCAGAGCAGTCTTACAGTATAACGACCTCCCTACCTATTGCATCGAGTGAAACCCTTATGAATCCAGCGCAAACACCCCTTTTCCCGGTAACAGTTGGTGTACAAGACGCTCTGGCTGTGACGCTTCGCGGCTGCGATGAATTGATCCCCCAAGACGACTGGGTAAAGAAGCTGGCCCGCTCAGAAGCGACGGGCGTGCCGCTTCGTATCAAACTCGGGCTGGATCCGACCGCGCCCGATATCCACATTGGCCACACCGTGGTGCTTAACAAGATGCGCCAGCTGCAAGACCTGGGTCACACCGTGATCTTTCTGATTGGCGACTTCACCAGCCTGATTGGTGACCCCTCTGGGCGCAACAGCACGCGCCCGCCCTTGACACCCGAGCAGATCAAGGTCAACGCTGAAACTTACTACCGCCAAGCCAGCTTGGTGCTGGACCCCTCCAAAACCGAGATTCGTTACAACAGCGAGTGGTCTGATGCGCTGGGCGCGCGCGGCATGATTGAGCTGGCCTCGCGCTACACGGTGGCGCGCATGATGGAGCGCAACGATTTTCATGACCGCTTCAAATCCGGCACACCGATCAGCGTGCATGAGTTTTTGTACCCGCTGATGCAAGGCTACGACAGCGTGGCGCTCAAGAGCGATCTGGAACTGGGTGGCACCGATCAAAAATTCAACTTACTGATGGGGCGCCACCTGCAAGCTGAATATGGTCAAGAGCCCCAGTGCATCTTGACCATGCCGTTGTTGGAAGGCTTGGACGGCGTGGAGAAGATGTCCAAGAGCAAAAACAATTACATCGGCATCTCAGAAGACCCCAACACCATGTTCGCCAAAGTGCTGAGCATTTCTGACGTGCTGATGTGGAAGTGGTTCACCCTGTTGAGCTTCAAGAGCGAAGCCGAGATTGCCGCACTCAAGGCCGAAGTGGATGCTGGGCGCAACCCCAAAGACGCCAAGGTGGCGCTGGCCAAAGAAATCACAGCGCGCTTTCACAGCGCTGCAGCGGCTGATGCGGCCGAGCAAGACTTTATCAACCGCAGCAAGGGCGGTGTGCCCGATGAGATTGCCGAAGTCACTTTGCCACTGGGTGAGGGCGGTGCCGCCTTGGGCATTGGTGCCTTGCTGAAGATGGCGGGCTTGGCCGCGTCCAGCGGGGAGGGCAACCGGCTGATTGATGGCGGTGGCGTGCGTGTGGATTCCAGCGTGGTCAGTGACAAAGGGTTGAAACTGGGCGCGGGCACTTATGTGGTGCAGGTGGGGAAACGAAAATTTGCCCGAGTGACGGTTGACGGATGAAAAACTACATCCCTGAGCGGTTTCTGACGCCACAGCATTTGTTGTGGGCCTCAGTGGTGGTAGCCCTCATCACCATCACGCTCAAGACGCTGGCCTGGGTCATTACTGATTCGGTCGGTTTGCTGTCGGACGCCATGGAGTCACTGGTCAATTTGGCCAGTGCGGTTTTCGCCTTGGCCATGGTGACCATTGCCAGCCGCCCTGCCGATGACGATCACCCTTATGGGCACCACAAGGCCGAGTATTTTGCCAGCGGGTTTGAGGGCATTTTGATCATCGTGGCGGCCATGGCCATCATTTGGGCGGGCGTCAGCCGCTTGTTTGAGCCGCAACCCATTCAGGAGGTGGGCTGGGGTCTGGCCTTGTCGATGATCAGTTCGGTATTGAACGGGGGCTTGGCTTGGGTCATGTTTGGCGTGGCTAAAACCCACCGTTCTATTGCAGTGGAGGCGGATGCCAAGCATTTGATGACCGACGTTTGGACGTCGGTGGGCGTCGTGATTGGCGTGGGGGCGGTGGCCCTGACTGGCTGGCTGTGGCTGGACGCGGTGGTGGCCATTGGCGTGGCGCTGAACATTTTGAGAGAGGGGTTCCACTTGGTGTGGCGCTCGTCGCAGGGGCTGATGGACGAAGCGGTTGAGCCTGACGTGATGCGCCAAATTCAAAAAGTCTTGGATGCGTTTGACCACCACACCATTCGGTTTGACCATGTCACCACCCGCCGTGCGGGCCAGCGCCGGTTCGTGGACCTGCACATGCACATGCCCGCCAGCGCCACGCTTGGCCGGGCCGCCGCCGAGCGAGCCAATGTGGAAGAGGCGCTGATGCGCGCGGTGCCAGGCTTGCGTGCCACCATCCAACTGCTGCCCACCAACGTTGAAGCGCATATTGATGACCACAAGGACGAACCATGATCGCCATTTTGCAGCGCGTGAGTGAGGCCCGGGTGACGGTTTTGGGTGACACCGTGGGAGAAATTGGCGCCGGTTTGCTGGTGCTGGCCTGTGTCGAGCACGGGGACAGCGAGTTGGAGTGCGACAAGATGCTGAGCAAGCTGTTGAAGCTGCGCATCTTCAATGACGAGGCTGGCAAGATGAACCACAGCGTACAGAACCTCGATGGCCACGGCACGGTGGGTGACTTGTTGCTGGTCAGCCAGTTCACGTTGGCGGCCGATGTGCGTGCGGGCAACCGACCCGGTTTCACTGGCGCAGCCAAGCCACAGGAGGGACGCCGTTTGTATGATTACTTTGTGGCCCAAGCCCGGTTGCTGCATCCGGTGGTTCAAACCGGCCAATACCAGACCGAAATGCGGGTGCATTTGGTAAATGACGGCCCGGTCACCATTCCGTTGCGCATCGTTCCACCCGCTGAATTGCTATTAAATAAATAGCTGCTTGCGCAGGTTGAGCAAGGGCTAGAGCCACTTTTCTTCAATAAGGGTTGTCAAACCCCAAGCGCGCCATGAGGTCGGTCTCGCGCATCTCCATCACCTCCGCGTCCTCCTCCAGATCATGGTCCCAGCCTTGGGCGTGCAGCGTGCCGTGCACGATCAGGTGGGCGTAATGCGCCTCCAGCGTTTTGCCTTGTTCTTTGGCTTCTTGGGCCACCACCGGGGCGCACAACACCAAGTCGGCGGTGACCAGGGGTTCCATCGTGTAGTCAAAGGTCAGCACGTTGGTGGCACCATCTTTTTGGCGATAGTCACGGTTCAACGCCTGGCCCTCTTGCGCGTCCACAATGCGAACCGTGATCTCAGCCGGCGACTCTAGTGCATGGCGAATCCAGCGCGTGACTTTGTGGCGGGACAGGGCGGCGCGGTGCAGCGGGGCGTCCTCAAACTTGGCGAATTGCAGGGACAGGGTGAGTTCGTTCAGCATGGTTCTTATACGTTAAATAGGGCTCTAGCCCTTGCGCAGATTGCGCGAGCAGCTATTGTTTCAATAGTGATTAATTCAGGCGGGGTTCTTGGCTGCACGCGTGCGCGCGGCTTCGCTGGGCCGCAAAGGGGTGTCGTCGTCCCGGCTCTGGTGGCTGGAGGCACCCGGCGCGTCATAAGCGTCCACAATGCGGGCCACCAGCGGGTGGCGCACGATGTCGGCGCTGGTGAGGCGACACATGGCAATGCCTTCCACGCGTTTAAGTACCCGCTCGGCGTCAATCAAGCCGCTGAACTGGGTTTTGGGCAGATCAATCTGGCTCACATCCCCCGTGATCACCGCTTTGGAGCCGAAACCGATGCGGGTCAAAAACATCTTCATCTGCTCAGGCGTGGTGTTTTGCGCCTCGTCCAAGATCACAAAGGCGGTGTTCAAAGTGCGCCCGCGCATGAACGCCAGTGGCGCAATTTCAATCGTCTGGCGCTCTAACGCTTTTTGAACCTGGTCGTAGCCCATCAAGTCGTACAGGGCGTCGTACAGCGGACGAAGGTAAGGGTCAATCTTTTGATTCAAATCACCGGGTAAAAAGCCCAAGCGCTCACCGGCCTCGACGGCGGGGCGGGTCAGAATGATGCGTTGCACCGCGCCGCGCTGCAAGGCATCGACGGCCATGGCCACCGCCAAGTAGGTTTTGCCCGTGCCCGCCGGGCCAATGCCAAAGGTGATGTCATGGCTGGCAATGCGGTCCATGTAATTGGCCTGGTTGCGGGTGCGTGGCTTCAGGTCGGCGCGGCGGGTTTTCAGGGCCGGGTTGTCCGCGTCATGGCCGTCACCGGCCAGCATCAGTTGCACGGTGGCGGGCTCAATCGGGCGGCCCGCCATCTCGTACAACGCCTGCAGCATTTCCATGCCGCGTTTGGTGGCGGCTTTGGTCCCCTCCACCTTGAATTGCTCATGGCGGTGGGCGATTTTGACTTCAAGCGCCGCCTCGATGGTGCGCAGGTGCTCGTCCAGGGGGCCGCACAAATGGCCTAGGCGCGTGTTGTTAAGCGGGGAAAAAAGGTGTCTGACAATCAAGTTGATAATTCCTGAAAAGGGTTTCCAATGATAGGTAAGAAATGATCGGCAAACTCACCGGCACGCTGTGCGACAAGAATCCACCCCAAGTCATGGTTGATTGCCATGGTGTGGGCTACGAGGTGCAAGTGCCCATGAGCACGTTTTACAACCTGCCTGAACTGGGCGCGCAAGTGAGTTTATTGACCCACTTTGTGGTGCGCGAAGACGCGCAAATTTTGTACGGGTTTGAGAACGCCCAAGAGCGCGAGGCGTTTCGGCAATTGATCAAAATCACCGGTGTCGGCCCCCGCACCGCACTGTCCGTTCTGTCCGGCATGAGCGTGGCCGACTTATCGCAGGCCGTGACGATGCAAGAGGGCGGGCGTTTGATCAAAGTACCAGGCATTGGGAAGAAAACAGCAGAGCGTTTGTTGTTGGAGCTTAAAGGCAAGTTGGGGCCAGATATCGGCTTGTCAAGCCAAGTGGGCAGTGACGCCCAAGGCGACATTTTGCAAGCCTTGTTGGCGTTGGGTTACAGCGACAAAGAAGCCGTGCTGGCGCTGAAAGCCTTGCCCAAGGAGGTCAGCGTCAGTGACGGCATCAAACAGGCTTTGCGAGCGCTCTCGAAGGCGTAACCAGACGGGGCCCAACGGCCTTACTGTGCGCTGCGCACCGCCCGGCCATTGGCGGGCTGCACAGGGCGGGCGTTGTTGGGGAACAACTGGGAAAAAAGTTTGAGCTGCTCCTGAGCAATTGGGGTAGCCTGTTTCAACACCATCCACAACACGCCCTCCGTACATGGTGGCGTGGTGAGCGACCCCATAAATTGGTAGTAGCGCTGATCGGTCGGCAGCAACTCGTTTAAGTTCAATGAATCTACCGGCATGCGCACGCTGTCACCTTTGTCCAGCGGCATGTAAGTCCACACCTTGTTAATCAGCGGGTTGCTCTCGCCGGGGTCCAGCAGCACCGCCACCACGGCCAGTTGGCCTGCGGCATTTTGGTGAACCAAATGCGCCACCATGGCCGAGCCTCGTGAATTCACCCGCTCCTCGGACGGGTGATGAAAGTGGAACTGCAGGAGTTTGAACGCCGTGCCGCGCACGGTCAGGGCGTTGTCTCCTTGCACATCGACCTGAATCGTGTGCCCATTGTTCACCACCGTGCCATGGCTCGGCTGGTAATGGAATTGAAGGGGTTCCGCCGGACCATTGAGGGTCATGGACTCATCGATATTGATCGGCGACTGTCGATTGCCCGCGTTGCAGGTGCCGAAGTCGGGGTTGATTTTGGACCATGCTTGAGGCCCGTTTTCGCCCTCGTAAGCCCAATGAGGCTGATCACCGTGCGGTCCGTGCGGCACCGGTTCAGCGCCGGGCAGGGCGCTGCCTGAGAGTTCGGCGGCTTTGGCGCGAATGTACTCTCGGCTGGCTTGGGGGTTGGCTGCTGTCTCGGGTTGGTTATTTGTTCTGGGCTTGCCCGACACCGTGCCGTGGTTTGAGCGCGTGGACACGGGTTTGCCATTCACGACCAGGGTTAAGCGTTTCTTTGTCAAACCCCCGCTGTCCAGCGCCTCGCGCACTTGCGCGGCCATGGCTTTGCCCACCGCTGTGCCATCGTCATTGGCCATGGCCATTCCCGGCGCTGCCAGGCAAAGGCTCAGAAGCAGGGCGGTCAGCACGCTTTTTTTCTGGAAAGGGGGGTGATTTGAAAGTGACGTCATGTGGGGCGGCTCCGTGGCAGGCGCGGGCTTTAGGGTATCTGAGAAAAGACAGCGCGACTGTGCGTTTATATATCGGCACCCGGGTGCGCCTTCTTGAGGCTTGAGTGGCCGCGCGCGCTATAGTCAGCCTCCACTTTGACGTACCCCGCCGTGAGCATCCAAACTGACGATTTCGCCCCCGCCCCTGCCAAGCGCATGGTGTCCGCTATTCCCTCGTCGCCGAGCGAAGAGGCTATCGAGCGCGCCTTGCGGCCCAAACTCATGGCCGAGTACGTCGGTCAAGCCAAGGTGCGCGAGCAACTGGAGATTTTTATCAGTGCCGCCCGAATGCGTGAAGAGGCGCTTGACCATGTGCTGCTGTTCGGACCGCCGGGTTTGGGTAAAACAACGCTTTCCCACATCATTGCCCAAGAATTGGGGGTTAACTTGCGCCAAACCAGTGGTCCGGTGCTGGAAAAGCCCAAGGACTTGGCGGCTTTGCTCACCAACTTGGAAAAGAACGACGTTCTTTTTATTGACGAAATTCACCGCCTGAGCCCGGTGGTGGAAGAGATTTTGTACCCCGCCCTGGAAGACTACAAAATTGACATCATGATTGGCGAAGGGCCTGCCGCCCGGTCCATCAAGCTGGACTTGCAACCTTTTACTTTGGTGGGTGCCACCACCCGCGCCGGCATGTTGACCAACCCGCTGCGGGACCGCTTCGGCATCGTGGCGCGGTTGGAGTTTTATACGCCCGAAGAGTTGGCCTTGATCGTGCGCCGCAGCGCGGGCTTGCTCAAGGTGCCCACGGACGAGCAAGGCGGCTTTGAGATTGCCCGGCGTGCCCGGGGCACGCCCCGCATTGCCAACCGCTTGTTGCGCCGCGTGCGCGACTACGCCGATGTGAAAGGGGTGGGTGAAATCACGCTGGACATTGCCAACCGCGCCCTGGCCATGCTCGACGTGGACCCGCAGGGCTTTGATTTGATGGACCGCAAGTTGCTGGAAGCGGTGATTCACCGGTTTGACGGCGGCCCCGTGGGCCTGGACAACATTGCCGCCAGCATTGGCGAAGAGCGTGAAACCATTGAGGACGTGATCGAACCCTACCTCATTCAGCAGGGCTATTTGCAGCGCACGCCGCGTGGACGCATTGCCACACTGGCCGCCTACCGCCATTTGGGGGTCACGCCGCCCCAGTCCAGCGCCAACCCTTTGGACGCTTAATTCGCACGCTTGTAAGCTGAATCGCCGTGTGGCGACCCATGACGTTAAAGGAATACCATGACTCTGAATCGCTATTTTCTCCGTGCCTTCAGGGCGCTGGGCCTGACCCTGCTGCTGGCCGGCATGGCCAGTGCGCAGACCCCCGCGTCAGCGCTTGTTCCCCTGCAAGCAACCCTGTTGACGGGCGAGCGTTTTGAATTGGGCGCCCTTAAAGGCAAGGTGGTGATGTTGTTCTATTGGTCCACGCAGTGCGCCGTGTGCCGCTCGCATTTGCCTGAATTGCGCGCCAACTTGGCGGGCTGGAAAGACAAGCCATTTGAGTTGGTGACGGTGAACGTCGACAAAAACCAGACCGAGTGGCGAGCCTACGAGAAGATCTTGGCGCAAACCAGTGCAGTGCGCCCGACGGCCGTGTGGCAGGGTGACCTTGTGCTTGCCAAATTGCCGGTCACGGTGGTGCTGGACCTTCAAGGCCGTGAAGCGGCCCGCCATGAAGGTCGCATTGCGCCTGAGGCGTGGGACGACGTGGCGGCTTTGCTGCCCTGACTCAGGCGCGGGCCAGTGGGTTGCGCACAGCGTTGCGGGTGTGAATGAGGGGTGCTCCCGCTTGTTGGACAGGTCACACCATCCACCATCGGCTGATGGTCGTTTTCATTGACTTGGACTTTATTTAAATGGCCCTGCCGCCTTCATTTTTCAGATTCATTGACCATTTGTCGCCCAAAGCCTGGCTGGTCATTGCGGTGGGCTCATTTTTTTTCGTCGTTGGTTCAGGCAGTTTTTTGTACGCCCAACTTGACGATGATCAGAAAGAGGGGCTGCTTGTTCCTTTCGATGTCGTTTCCCGTTTTTTTCACGACACCATTCGCCTGACCTTCAAGACGGATCGTTACGCTGCCTCGGTCTTTGTGGCGCCGCAAGGTATTTTGGACCCGTCCGGGCGTTTCACGTGGGTAGAGCAGTACCGGGACTTTGTTCCCCAATCTGAAGGCGCTCCTTCTGGGCCCACAGCACCTCCTCGATTGTTGGATCCTGAATGGAATCCCGTTTTTTCGGGTGCGCAAGAATAGAGAAATGAAAATGATGACCAGCTTTGACGCCTCGGGTTTGATCGGACGACTGTCGTTGTCGCGGCGATTTTTTTGGTGCTGCCTGTTGTTGTTTGCTGGCTGGAGCCGCAACGCAGCGGCGTACGACGTTCAGCCACTGGCGCATGTTTATCTCTACTCCAGCCCCATCACAACAGAGTTTTTTAAGCAGAACGGCACCAGTTATGAGGCATTGAAGCAGCGTTGGCGAGAGTATTTCAGACCGTATGGGAAAAAGTACCGCGAGGTCTCCCGTGCCAATTTGATTGATGGCCTCAAGCCTAGCGTACTGATACTCGCCTCCGCTGTGCTGCTGGACGAGCAGGAGCGACAAGCCGTGCAGGCGTTCACCGCTGCCGGAGGCGGTGTTTTGGCGACTTGGGCGACGGGCGCCCGGGATGGCCGTGGCAGATGGGCCGGTTATGGCTTTGTTGAAGAGTTGCTGCAAATGAAGGTGGTTGCCAAAGGCAAGTCGGAAATTACCGAGCGCTTTCTCAACACGTTTGGCGACTCTCCCTTGACGTGGACGGTGCCGGGTGGAGAGCGGGTTTTTTTGGGGGAGATTGCGGAAACCCCTTTGCGCGTGGCCTCCCCCAACCTCGCTGCCCGTTACTTTGATTGGCAACGCCTCCCGGCGGCCAAAGAATCCAATGGTGCGATCGCCTTTTTAGAGCGAGACGCGTCTCGCCGCGTTTACCTCGGTTTTGCGGAGTCCAGTTGGGAATATGATGAACGGGCCGAGATTCCCAAGATCGTCGATGCGGTGATGTCGTGGCTCAAACACGAGCCCCGCATTTTTAAGGCGGCCTGGCCCAACGGCGAGCTGTCGGCCCAGTTGCTGGAAATGGACACCGAAGCGCAATATGGCAACGCAGTCAACTTTGCGCGCGATCTGGATGCTGCCAATATCAGAGGCACCTTTTATTCGTTAACGAGTGTTGCCAGAGACCACCGGGATACGGTTAAAAAATTATCCGAAAAGCACGAAATTGGCTACCACGCAGAAGTTCATGTGGGCTTTAAGGGTAAAACGCCAGAAGAGCAGCAGAGGCGATTGAACATCATGGTGTCTGACATGGGCGACATCATGGGGTCCAGGAGGGTGTCCCAGGTGACCGGGTTTCGTGCGCCGACTGAGTCATGGGATGCCACCACTGAAAAACTGCTGCGCAAGTTAGGTGTTCGCCACCATGTGGCGGACCCCTCGGCCTCTGAGGCGCGCATGCCCTTTTTCTCGCAGTCAGAGCCCGGGCTTGGCAATGAGGATGCCATGGTTGTGTTGCCTCGAACGCAGATGGACGATCTGAACTACCAGAGCATGAAGCTGAGCTTTGCCGAAGCGTCTGAGCTGATCACGCGTGACTTTGATTACTTGCATGAAGCGGGGGCGCTGGGGGTGTTGTCGGTGCATTCCCAAAACTATGGGGCGGACGGCTTGATGGCCAAACTCACGCCGCCCTACATTAAACGGCTACAGGAACATCGACATGACGTTTGGACCGCTTCCGGGGAGGAAATTGAGGCATGGTGGCGAGCCCGTGATCGCGTGGTTTTACAGTCTCTTCAGGCGCTATCGACCCGTTTTTCCTTCGAGGTTCGCGCACCAGGCGGGGTCAAAGGGCTGTCTTTTTTTTGTCACCCACCCGGCCATGGATGTCGGCCTCAAGAAGGTTACCCCGGCGACTCCTGAGATGCCACAGCCGCAGGTCAAGCGAGTGGATGCCTACCGATCGATTGTGATTTTCAAGGACGAATTGAAAGCTGGAAGCTACGTCTATAACGTCGGTTTCTAGAAATGCAGCGATTCAGTCTGCCATTGGCATGTGGCCAGGCACGGTGGTCATCGTGACGCCTGTCTGGCACTCACCTCTAAGCCGTTGTGGCGTGACCAAAGGCTGCCGAGAAGGGTTCTCAGTGGCTGCGATCGGCAAGGCCATGTACCAGATGGTCCAGTAGAAACCGCACTTTGGGCGACAGGTGGCGGTTGTGCGGGTAGACCGCCCAGATGCCCTCTTCAGGTTGCTGGTACTGGGTCAACAGCGCGATCAGCTGTCCCGATTCCAGATGCGGCTGCACGTAATAGTCTGGGAGCTGCACGATGCCAACGCCTTTCAGCGCCGCGTCGAGCAATGCCCAGCCACTGCCGCAGCGCAGGTTGCCTTTGATCCTCAGGCTTTTGTTCGTGTTGTTGTCTTGAAAGCGCCAATGGTCTTGGTTGCCTTGCAAGCAGTTGTGCCTTTCCAACTCTGACATGGCGTGCGGGGTGCCCCGTCTTGCCAGATAGAGCGGTGAAGCACAGACGTAGGGCGTTCGCGAGGCCAACCGCCGGGCCATCAAGCTGGAACTCTCCAGCGCGCCCATGCGAACCGCCAGGTCATACCCTTCTGCGACCAAGTCCAGTGTCCGGTTCGTGAGGTTGAGTTCAACTTCCAGCTCCGGGTAACGCAGCACAAAGTCGTTGACCAACGGTGCGATTGTTTTTTCGCCGTAGATCACGGGTGCCGTGATTTTCAGCTTGCCGCGTGGTGCCGACTGCAAGTTGGTGATTGCCCGCTCGGCGTCCTCCAAGGCGTCCATTACCTGTCGGCAATGCTGAAAGTAAATCTGCCCGGTCTCCGTCACGGAGACCTTGCGTGTGGTCCGGTGGAACAACCGGGTGGCCAAGCGGGTCTCCAAGGCGCTGACTTGGCGGCTGACTTGGGCCGTCGATAGACCCAGCCGCTTGGCCGCCTGCGTGAAACTCCCGGTCTCTGC
>JBAQDW010000131.1:0-4530 GCA_049286445.1 Rhodoferax sp.
TTTAAAACGTGCCACCACAAGAATTTGAAAAACAGCCGCTAAGCTATTGATTCCATTGGGGATGTACGTTTCTTTTGACTCCAAACTGTCGAACTCGGGGGTGCCATTCACAGTGCAATGCAAGGCCGCAGGGTAAAACGCCACGCAAGAGGACAGGGCCTGTGCATCCGCCAACGGGTGGGGGTAGCGCCATGCCACGCCGTCCAAACGGTCATTCCCATGGACCAGCGACCAGTACTGCGCGGGCCCTTTCCATTCGCAAAAAGAGATTCCCGCACAAGGCTGCAAGAGGTGGGTGGCCACGTCTTCCCACGGCAGGTAAAAGCTGGGCGGATGGGCGGTTTCCAGCACTTTGATGGCGCGCCGCGTGCGGGCCACTTCAATGTCGCCCCAGCGGATGACCACCTCCCGCGTGTCGGTGGCCAGTTGGGGTGGGCGGGGAAAGTCCCACACGGAGGTTTGGCCGGGCTGGGGCGTATGTGCAAATGGGGGGCGGCTTTGGCCACGCCACTGCCAGTGGTCGCGGGCCGATTGCAGCCAAGTGGGGGTTGCGGGGGTGGGGGTGGTGTGAGCCATAAAAAAGCGCCTTGCTCATTAAAGAGGGTGCGCCATTGTGTGATCAGGCGGTGCTCCCGTGCAGAGCCGCGCGGCTTGACCCTGCTGCGCCGTGGCAGCCAGGGCCTAGCGCCTCATCAGCTCACCAAGATCAGCTTTTTATTGACGAACTCTTGAATGCCCGCGCCTGACAGTTCACGGCCATAACCGGAGTTTTTGACGCCGCCAAACGGCAACTCGGGCGACGAGTCTGCCGCTGAATTGATGAACACCATGCCGGTGTCAATGCGGCGCGCCACGCGCTTGCCGCGCTCACTGTCCTGCGTGAACACCGAGCCCCCCAGCCCGAAGGGCGAGTCATTGGCCAACGCCACCGCCTCATCTTCGTTGGCCACCCGGAAGAACAGCGCGACGGGGCCGAAGAATTCTTCACGGTAGGCAGGGTTGCTTTTGTCAATATGGGTCAGGATGGTGGGCTGCATGAAGGCCCCTTCCAGACCCGCAATGCGTTGACCGCCCATGCGTACGCGTGCGCCATGGGCGACAGCGCCGTCCACCTGTTCCAGCAGGTGCTTGAGCGCGGCATTGGAGGACAGGGGAGCCAGCGTGGTCTGCTTGTCCATGGGGTCGCCGGGCTTGAAGCCTTCCAGTGCGGCCTGAAATTTTTCCAGGAAACGGTCGGCCAGTGGCTCCACCACAATGAAACGTTTGGAGGCGGTGCAGGCCTGCCCTGAATTGCCCATGCGCCCACTCACTGCTTCTTTGACGGCCTTGTCGAGGTCGGCGTCTTCCAGCACGATGAACGCGTCGCTGCCGCCCAGTTCCATGGTGGTTTTCTTCAGGTTCTGTCCCGCTCGCGCGGCCACAATGGCGCCTGCGGCTTCGCTGCCCGTGAGTGCGACGGCGCGAATACGCGTGTCGTCAATGACCTGGGCCACTTGGTCCTTGGAGATGAACAGATTGGTGTACGCGCCGCTCGGGGCACCGGCCTCGGTCATCAGTTGTTCAAACGCCAAGGCGCATTGCGGAACATTGGAGGCGTGTTTCACCATCACCACGTTACCCGCCATCAGGTTGGGCGCGGCAAAACGGGCGATTTGGTAGTAGGGGTAGTTCCACGGCTCCACCCCAAACAGCACGCCAATGGGGCAGCTCTCCACCGTGGCGTCGCCATGTGGTGTGGTCAGTTTTTCAGGGGCCAGAAAGCCTTCGGCGTGGTCGGCGTAATAGTCAAGAATGGCGGCGCTGAGCGCCACTTCCCCCCGGCTTTGACCAATGAGTTTGCCCATCTCCAGCGTAATGAGTTCGGCAAACTCTTGGGATCGCTCGCGCATGAGGGCCGCTGCCCGCGACAGAATGGCGGCGCGTTGGGCAAAGGAGGTGGCGCGCCACTCGTTTTCAAAACAGTCTGCTGCGCGCTGCAGCTTGGTCTGCAGCTGTGCATCGCTGATGTCCTCAAAGGTCTTCAAAACTTGGCCGTTGTAGGGGTTGGTGCTTTGGTAGGTCATGGTGTCTTTCTTTCTGATGGTGAATAGGTGGCCTCAATCAGCCCCTAAAGGCACAGAGCGTCCCTTTAAAGCTTGGAAGCGCTGCACACGGGTTTCGGCTTACTTTACCTTGCTGGCTTTAGCGCAGTCGGGGCAAGGTTACCCCCCCAAAGTGGGGGGCAGGGCTGACGTGCCGTGCGTGCACCCCTGGGGTTTGCCACTTTACCCAAGGCTTGTCTTGTGACCTGTGGGCGCAGTCCTACACCAGCCACCGCGCTTGGCCGACAGGCGGTAGGCCCGGCGCTTGATACACTGAATCCATCGCAGCGATTGGCGTTGCGGTCACCACCACCTTAGGCAAGACAGCGTACACGCTGACCTGCCAGGTACAGGAGCCCACTATGTTGCATTACGCCGTTGTTTTTCTTGTGATTGCGCTGATTGCGGCAGTTCTCGGTTTTGGCGGTATTGCCGCCGGCGCTGCGGGAATTGCCAAGATTCTTTTCGTGGTCTTTTTGATTTTGGCCGTGGCCTCGTTCATCTTCGGCTCGCGCCGAAGGTAGCGCCCGTGGCCCGTTAGACGCAAATCGACATCCCGCACCGTTTCTCACAACTTCACTTTTTATACCCAGGAGATTCCATGAACAATTCTGCCCAAAACCTCGCCAATGACAGCCGCCAAATGGTGGACCGTGGCTCTGAAAAAGCGCACCAAATGGTGTCCAAAGTAGCGAACAAAGCCGATGAGGCCATTGAAGCCACGCAGGAAACCGTTGGAAACGCGGAGAAGTCGATTCAGAATGGCCTGAACGAAATCCGCGAAGCCGTGCCGGCTCACCTCTCACGTGCCACCAACCAAGCCGAAGAGCTGGCCCGTGCAGGCATTGAAAAAGCCCGTGCCGCAGGGCAATCGGTTGTCAATTCAGCCAGCCAAATGCGCGAGCAGACGGTGAGCTATGTGCGTGATGAGCCCACCAAAGCGTTGCTGATGGCCGTCGCTGCCGGCGCTTTTGCCACCCTGTTGATTGGCTGGGCCACCCGCGGTAACGGCCACTCACGCCATTAAGAGAGCGTTCAGCGCGCCAAGCCAGACTGACTGACTAACAGAGCCTGACTAACAGAGCCTTGGCGCACTTGCCATGCGGGGCGCGGTGCCCGGATTGTTCCGGTGGCCGCGCCCTTTTTCATGAATAAATTGAGGGAGCACCGACGTGATCCATCCACTCTTCATCACGATGGCCAAACGGCCGGGCCTATTTTTGGAGCACGCTGATGCTTACACCGATCTCGCGGTGGCAGAGCTCGCGTGTTGGAAAACCCGGCTAAAGCACCGCGCCACGCTCATGCTGGCAGCTGCATTACTTTCAATTCTTGCGTTGGGCCTAGGGGGGGTGGCGTGTCTGCTGGCGGCGGCGCTGCCGGTGCAGACCATGCCCCTGCCATGGCTGTTGTGGGCTTTGCCTTTGTCGCTGCTGCTGCTGGCGGCCTTTTTGGGTTGGCGCGTCCAACAGTTGGAAGACGAAACTGCCTTTTCCACATTGCGTGAGCAAGTTGCCCAAGATGTTGCCACGCTCAAGATACTGGATGAAGAATCATGAACCACACCCCCCCTTCCGGCGCAGGCAGCAGTGACGCCTTGGCGCGCCTGGCGCAAGACGCAAAGGCCCCCCTGTCTGCTGACGAGCGCATGACGCTTGCTTTGGCGCGCCTTGCGACGTCCCGCTCGGCGCTGATTGTGTGCCTGTCCCCCAACCCCCCTGAGCCACGAGACGCTGCCAATGGGCACGAGGGCGGGCCAGGCAGCGCGCCTTCGTTTGCCGAGATGTTGTCTACGCGGATTCAGCGTAAAGGCTTGCTGCAAGGCAGTTGGCTCACCGCGCGTACGCTGGCGCGTCGCTGGTGGTACCGCCAGCCGTGGCACAGCTCGGTCGAACTCGTGGGCCAGACCTTGGCCCACCAAGCGCGGCCCCTCATGCGGCGCAACCCCCTGGCCACGCTGGGCGTGGGCACGGCGCTAGGCGTCATTTTGGTGATGACCATCAAGGTCGGTCGCCCCCGGGTGATGCGCCATATCCAGCAGCAAGCCAGCCCCTGGCGTGACCGAGTGAGCAGCTTGCTTTGGACGCAACTCACCGCCGCCCCAGTACAAATGGCGCTGGCCGGTGCCTTGGCCGCTTGGTTGGCAGACCATGGCAACCGTTCAAACCCTGCCAGCCCCGCCGCTCCTGCAGCAGAGCCGGCGCGAATGCACCCCACATCCGGTGCCGTCTGACACTGGCGTGCCCAAGTGCTAAACTGAAGTTCCTCCCGGTTTTGACTGGTGAATTTGTGTTTTTCGCTCTTCGTAGCTATGGAAAGCCACCAAATGGTGGCTTTTTTGTAGCTGACTTTGTAGTCACTAAAATTTGCTGATGTTTTTAAAAATGTTTTTATAATAATTAGCATGGCATCAAGAAACGGTACAGCTCACGTAGTCACCACCAAGCGC
>JBAQDW010000132.1:0-5186 GCA_049286445.1 Rhodoferax sp.
AAAGGAGACGACGACTCATGGATGACATTGTCAAACAAGCCTTAATAAAGTGGCCCAAAGTCCCCGCCTGTTATGGCTGGTTGGGGCTGGACTCAAGAGGGAACTGGTTCATGCGGGATGACCAAGCACAATCTCAAGGTCCTTTTTGCGGAGGCACCTTGGCCAGTAAGGGCTCGGAACTGAAACACGAGAAGTTGATTGATTTCATTGCCCGCAACTATGAAGCCGACGAAAAAGGGCAGTGGTTTTTTCAAAATGGCCCGCAGAGGGTTTATGTTGAACTAGAAGCAACCCCCTTCATCTGGCGCGTGGGACACGATTTTTCCGTGAAAGATCACATGGGACGATCTGCGCGAGTCAAAAACTGCCTGATGGATGAACAAGGGCATGTTTATTTTGAGACGGACAGGGGATTTGGATTGGTTCACACCTCAGACATGAACGATGTAGCCAATGCCATCGACCAGGGTATCTGGTCGCCAGAGGTCTCTGCGAGGGATAATTTTGAACTGCACTATGGATTTTGCAAAAGTCCTAGTTTGCTGCAAAAACAATAGCGCTTGCCGCTTGTTCCTATTGGGCTAGAGGGTAAAAAGGTGTAAAAAAACCGGCTCAAGGCCGGTTGATGGACAGGCTAATTGGCCACCGGTGCTGCAGCGGCTTCAGGTGCCTTGGGCTCGTCCAATTTACCCCCTGAGGCATTCGCCATGTAAACCACTGCCCGGCCAATTTCCAGCGTTTCAAAATCACCGCCGCCCTGTGCACCCATCGCGCCTTTGCCTTTGAGAGCTGAGTTCAACAACGTCTCGTACCCAGTTGCAATTCTGGGGGCCCAAGCTGCTGCGTCACCCACCTTGGGAGCACCCGCCACACCCGCGACGTGGCAAGCTGCGCACTGCACTTTGAAAACCTCTTCCCCAAGTTTAAGAACGCGATTGGCATCACGAATTTCAATCGTTCCGATTTTTTGGATACGCGCTGCGAGTGCTTTTTCCAGGTTAGCAGCGCCAGCTGCTGGTTTGCTGTCAGCCGTCACGTAGTACACCAAACCAATGATGACAAAGATCGGGACAATGAACGAAAAAAAGACGGCCATCAGCAATTGTTTGGGGTTCTTGACTGGACCGGTGTGGTCTTCCTCGTTAGCGGCGACTTGGTTGATATTGCTCATGGTGTCCTCTAAAAATCTGGGCTTGAAAAGCAGCCTCTAATTATAGCGGGCGACATTTCGAATGCACTTACAATAGGCGGTTAGGTGTGCGGCTGTAGCTCAGTGGATAGAGTATTGGCCTCCGAAGCCTATGGTCATCCCAGCCGTTTGTCAGAATTTGAATATTGGTCTTTTCAGCGTTGCGGCTGTAGCTCAGTGGATAGAGTATTGGCCTCCGAAGCCAAGGGTCGTGGGTTCGATCCCCGCCAGCCGCACCAAGTGATTGATTTCATTGGGTTTTTTGGTGTTTTGTCGTAACGATTTTTTGCTTAAATCGACGGCATCTTGATTTTTGGTTTTGATAGCGTGGCACGCCGGCAATTTTGACCAATGGTCATGTGAATCTCGGTCGTGAGTTCTGTGCCCTGTATGTGCCAAGTCTGTGCCAAAGTGGACTGACGATCAGCATTTGGCCAGCGTCCTGTGACCATTGGTCTTGTGCCAACTGGAATATGACCATCCGGCTGCACTGGTGCTATCGGAGGCACCAACAAGCCAAAGATGATCCCATCACGCAAAGCTCATTGCCCATTGCCCATTGCCCATTGCTGAGCGCAGAACTCTGCGTTCTCGCCGGCCTCCTAATAAACCCAAAGCGGCCTACTGGGACGCTCCGCCGGATACGCGCTGACAACGCGTTCCAATATTGCTTGCAGCCCAGAATTTGAATTTATGATGGCACCTCGTGTGTACGTTATCCATTCTCAAAATTCGGAGTGCAAAGCATGAATATCAATAAAGCGGTCGATAAAGCCTACGAAACCAAATCGTTGAAGGAAATAGCAGCTGCCCCTGTCGATGCCCTGGAAGGTGTCACGTCCAGTGATGCAGAGTTGCTGATGAAGGCCTTTGGAATCAAGACAATCCACGACCTTGGGACAAACAAATACTTTCTGGTGGCTCAAGCAATCGCGACCCTGGCTACCAAAGAAGAGTGATTCGTTGGAATTGGTGATGACTCAGTGCAGCAGCATGCTGCCGTGCCTGCACTGTTATGACTGATTCCATACTGCGTGGAAAAACCATTCAGAAGCGCATTTCGTGCTCCAAGGGCGAGATGCTGGCGCAAAGCACTACCGCAGCGGGTCATGGGATTCAAGTGGGAGCACCCGGCAAAGCGGCAGCTATTGTTCGTAGAGAGTACCGCCCAAGGCGCGTACTGATCTGAACCTACAGCCTGATCAGCCATGACACGGCGCAAGCACCACCACGTCTATGTTGTTGAGTTGTCCAATGACGTGTTGCTCAATGTCCGGTTCATGCGTTCGAATCCAGACTACCAGCCAGGAAAGCCGTGTGTTTACGTTGGAATGACTGGACTTGACCCGGATGTTCGATTTGACAAGCACAAGGCTGGAATTCAGGCCAACCGGTATGTGCAGGACTATGGCCGGCGCTTGCTGCCAGAGCTCTACGAGTTGTACAACCCATTGACCTACGATGAGGCATGTAGGTTGGAGGTTGTGTCCTGGTCAAGTTTTTTCGTACAGACCGATAGGTTGTTTAATTGCCGATTTCTGCTCGAAAGCATTGGGTGGCAAGTTGCCCAGTTTGGAGTGCAGCCGCTGACTGTTGTAGAAGCTGACGATGTAGTCGGCAATGTCGCTCATAGCTTCGGCATGATTGGCGTAATCTTTCTGCCAGACGCGCTCCATCTTCAAATTCAGGAAGAAGCGCTCCATTACCGCGTTGTCCCAGCAGTTACCCTTGCGGCTCATGCTCCCGACCAAGCCATGCTTGCTCAGCAGTGCCTGGTGAGCCGCGCTGGCGTACTGGCTGCCACGGTCCGAATGCACGATCAAACCCGCTGCTGGTTGGCGCTGTGCAATGGCCAGTTGCAGGGCCTTGCACACTAACGTGGCCTGCATGCTAGTGTAGTGTTTCACGCTGTTTGAACCGTATTGAGTTTTGCCTTCGCCCGCATAACTTTCTCCAGAATGTCACGAGCACTTGCCGTCCAAATGAAGGGTTTGGGGTTCTCGTTGTGAGCGAGTACAAAGAGCTCGATTGCACAGACCAACTCATCAACACTTGTGAACACGCCACGTTTGAGACGATCCTCGCTGATATTTCTGAAGAAGCGCTCCACCATATTCATCCATGAAGCGCCGGTTGCGGTGAAGTGCATGTGAAACCGAGGGCGCTTGGCCAGCCACTTCAACACTCTGGGATGTTTGTGGGTGGCGTAGTTGTCCAGCACCACATGGATTTGCAAGTCAGGCGCTACGTTGGTATCGATTTGTTTGAGGAACTTCAGCCATTCAATGTGGCGGTGGCGCGCCTGGCATTGCGAGATGACGCTGCCATCAAGAATGTTGAGCGCTGCAAACAGCGTGGTCGTTCCATGGCGCTTGTAATCGTGCGTCATGGTCTCAGCCCGCCCGCGCTTCAGGGGCAAGCCCGGCTGAGTGCGGTCTAGTGCCTGCACCTGACTCTTCTCGTCACAGCACAGCACCACAGCCCGCTCAGGCGGGTTCATGTACAACCCAACGATGTCGGTGAGCTTCTCCTCGAACCGGATGTCATTAGAGACTTTGAAAGTCTTGCTTAAATGGGGCTTGAGGCCGTGGCTGCGCCAAATACGCGAGATTGTGGCCGCACTGGCACCGGCTTCTTTGGCCATGGTGCGCGTGCTCCAGTGGGTGGCTGCTTCAGGTTGGGTTTGCGTGGTCAGTTCAATGACCCGCTGCGCGCTTATCTGGCGCGGGCGCCCGCCACGAGGGGCATCTTTCTCCAACCCCGCAAGACCCAGTTTGACGTAGCGCGCCACCCAGCGACGCACCCGTGGTGCGCCCACATCAAGCTGTTGAGCAATCACACGGTCAGAAAAACCAGTGGCCGCCATCAGAACCATATTGGCTCGCACTGCGCAGCGTACGCTTGCAAGGCTGGACGTACTCCAGCGAAGCAAGGTCTCCAGATCATCCGGGCCAAACTCGACGACCACTCTGCGGCTCTTCATATTGATATCCCTGCAAACTGAAATGTTCAGCTTTGGATGAGGGAATCCGTAAAAGGTTCAATATATATGCAACACTACACTAGGGGCCATCGCCCAGCCCACGACCTTGCGCGCAAACAAGTCCAGCACCACCGCCAGATACAGCCAGCCGCTGCGCGTTCGGATGTAGGTGATATCAGCCACCCAGGCCTGATTGGGCCGCGTCGGATTGAACTGCCGGTTCAACACATTGGGCGAGATTGGCAGCGCATGCTTGCTGTCGGTGGTGTGCACAAATTTACGCTTCCATACCGAGCGTAATCCATGCTTGCGCATCAAACGGCGCAAGCGGTAGATGCCAATCACAACCCCTCGCGAGGCCACTGCGGTGCGCAAACGACGGCTCCCATATGCTCCACCACTGGCCGCAAAGGCAGCCCTCAGGTGCACGCTGGCTTCGCACACTGCTGGCTGGACTTGTGCACGCTTGCGGGCTGTGTAATAGCCTGAGCGACTGATGCTCAATACTCGGCACATCTGATTTACCGGCACGGCCTTCTGCTGCAGTTGCTCAACAAGCCGATAGCTCATCGCAGTTCCCGGGCAAAGAAGGCCGATGCTTTTTTTAGGATTTCAACATCGCCTCGCAGTTGCCGGTTCTCGGTTTCAAGCTGGCGGATACGCTGCTGCTCAGCAGTCAACGGCTTGCCTACCCGTGATGAACTCGAAGTTCTCCTCTGAGGAGAACCAGCTGTCCATCAGCACGAAGCGAAACTTCAAACTGTTGTGAATACAGGGTTGAATCATCTCGCGCATCATCTCGTTTTTGGTCTTGTCGCTTTTGCGTTTGAGTTTTTTGCTGGCAAGGTCGCTGTACTGAGTTGGTTTTTTCACCAACTCGAACGCCGCCGGGATGGAGGCCCCGTTGCAGTAGTACAGCGCGTTGAGCAGGTTAATTCCTCTGACGGTGCGACCGCTGCAATGGTCAAAGTGCCAGCACATCAACTCGCTCTCATCGGTCCAGGATTTTTCTTG
>JBAQDW010000133.1:0-38294 GCA_049286445.1 Rhodoferax sp.
TTTCTTCCACTGACTCACCTGCACTGGGTGCACCCCGTGTGCCTGACCGATCTCGTTGATCGTCATCACCCCTCGGACCGCCTCCAGTCCCACCTTGGCCTTGAACTCCGGCAGGTGCACTTTGCGCTTCTTTGTTTCACTCATGGTTTCCCCATTTCTTCAGACAGTGTCCAGCTTAAACCGCTGACTTAATTCCGGGGTCCACTTTAGCTGTTGAGGTTCACTGCCGCATAGGCAGCTTAGAAAATCATCACCATCGTTCTTTGGCTCGTTATTCAGTTCACTGCCGCATAGGCAGCTTAGAAAAGATCATTATTCTGGCGCTTGATGAAGCAAAAGTTCACTGCCGCATAGGCAGCTTAGAAAATGGCCGCCGCGCTTGGAGTTAATGCGGACTAGTTCACTGCCGCATAGGCAGCTTAGAAAATCAACGGCGAGATGGCATCGATATTATTGGCGTTCACTGCCGCATAGGCAGCTTAGAAATATGGATAGCGGCGCGGTTGACATCGGGAATGGTTCACTGCCGCATAGGCAGCTTAGAAATTAGCCCCTGATTCCCCGAGGCGCGGCGGGCAGTTCACTGCCGCATAGGCAGCTTAGAAAACTCATGAGCCAGCAAGTCATCAGCCTCACCCGTTCACTGCCGCATAGGCAGCTTAGAAAAACGGTACAAAGACGGCGAATGGCGGGGTGTTGTTCACTGCCGCATAGGCAGCTTAGAAAGCTACCGGGCCAGCAAAATGGCCGGGCTGGCCGTTCACTGCCGCATAGGCAGCTTAGAAACGGTAAGGGTCGCTCGGTGATGGGGGTGTCGAGTTCACTGCCGCATAGGCAGCTTAGAAAGGTCAGCTCAAACAGGCGTGCTTGCATGGCAAGTTCACTGCCGCATAGGCAGCTTAGAAAGGCCCGGACGAGCACATTACCGCGCCGCCTGAGTTCACTGCCGCATAGGCAGCTTAGAAAACGCACATATTTAGCCGATGCCTCAAAGCGATGTTCACTGCCGCATAGGCAGCTTAGAAAACTGTGCGCCTAACTGCTCAAAACGACAACGATTTCACTGCCGCATAGGCAGCTGAAGCCAGCAATAAGGGCAAAACCCCAAATTAACGCGCCATCAAGGCAGCGGCGTCAGTTTGGCCACGCTCAGGGCCAGCCACTTCACTCCGTGGCGGGGAAAGTTGATTTGGGCCCGCGCATCGTTGCCCGCCCCTTCCAGGTTTTGCACCGTGCCTTCGCCAAACTTGGCGTGAAATAATTTCATGCCCACGCGAATGCCGTGCGATGGCGTCGCTTTTTGCACCGGCAGTGGCGCGGGGGCTGCGTATTTCTCAAAATTTGTGCCAAAAGTGCCTCTAGCCCTAGTGCTACCTGCGTGACCAGCTCCTGAAACAGGAGCAAATCCCGTACCAAACCCGGGGTTTTTGGGGGTGATCCATTTCAGCGCTGACTCGGGCAGCTCCTCAAAAAAGCGACTTTTCAGGTTGTAGCGCGTCTGGCCATGCAACATGCGCGTCTGCGAGTGACTCAGGTACAAGCGCTTGCGGGCGCGGGTGATGGCCACATACATCAGGCGCCGCTCTTCCTCTAGCCCCTCGCGGTCGCTCATGGAGTTTTCGTGCGGGAACAAGCCCTCTTCCATGCCGGTAATGAACACACAGTCAAACTCCAGCCCTTTGCTGGAGTGCACGGTCATGAGTTGAACGGCGTCTTGCCCAGCCTGTGCTTGGTTGTCGCCCGCCTCCAGGGCAGCATGGGACAAAAAGGCGGCCAGCGGCGACAACGTTTCTCCCGTCTCGGCATCGGGTGCGGCCTCTTCGACAAACGGTTGGCTGAAGTCCAAGCCTTGAGAGGCCGGGGATTGCGTCAACGCCTGACCCTGATCGTCCCTGGGCACCAGGGAGGCGTCTCGGCCAAAATTTTCTAACGACACAAAGCTTTGCGCCGCGTTGACCAACTCCTCCAAGTTTTCTACTCGGTCTTCGCCTTCACGGTCAGCGCGGTAGTGGGTGAGCAAGCCGCTGTGTTCCAGCATCAAGACCACCATCTCGCTCAGCTTTTTGTCGTGTGTTTGTTCGCGCAGCACGTCGATACCGGCCAAAAAAGCGCCAATTTTGGTGCCGGCTTTGCCACCGAGTGCGCTCACCGCATCGCTCAGCGCACAGCCGTTGGCGCGCGCCACATCTTGCAACTGCTCTAAGCTACGCAAACCAATGCCACGCGGGGGAAAGTTCACAGCGCGCAAAAAGCTGGTGTCATCGCGCGGGTTTTCTAGCAAACGCAGGTAGGCCAAGGCATTTTTGATTTCGGCACGTTCGAAAAATCGCAGACCACCATACACCTTGTAAGGCACACCATGGTTGAACAAGGCGGTCTCAATGACCCGGCTTTGGGCGTTGCTGCGGTACAGCACCGCAATTTCTTTGCGAGGCACATCGTCACGAATGAGCTGGCGCATCTCATCCACCATCCACTGCGCTTCGGCAAAGTCGCTGCTGGCTTCAAACACCCGCACCGGCTCGCCCGGACCTTGGCTGGTGCGCAGGTTTTTGCCCAGGCGCTTGTTGTTGTGGCTGATCAACTCGTTGGCGGAGTCCAAGATATTGCTGCCGCTGCGGTAGTTTTCTTCGAGCTTGATTTGGTGCTTGACCTTGAATTCGCGCACGAAGTCGGTCATGTTGCCCACGCGAGCACCGCGAAAGGCGTAAATGCTCTGGTCATCGTCGCCCACGGCCAACACGCAGCCACTGGGCTCAAAACCGGCTGCATCGTCCACTGAGCCATGCGCGCCCGTGCCCGCCAGCATCTTGATCCAAGCGTATTGCAGCTTGTTGGTGTCTTGAAACTCATCGATCAAAATGTGGCGAAAGCGACGCTGGTAGTGCTCGCGAATCGGGTCGTTGTCGCGCAACACTTCAAAGCTGCGCAGCATCAGCTCACCAAAGTCAACCACGCCTTCGCGCTGGCATTGTTCCTCGTAGAGCTGGTATATCTCTACTTTTTTGCGGGTTTCCTCGTCACGCACGCTGACGGCATTGGCGCGCTGGCCGTCTTCTTTGCAACTGCCAATGAACCACTGCATTTGCTTGGGCGGATAGCGCTCTTCATCAAACTTGAATTGTTTGTAAAGGCGTTTGATGGCAGAGAGTTGGTCTTGGGTGTCCAGGATTTGAAAACTCTGCGGCAAGTTGGCCAGCTTGAAGTGGGCGCGCAAAAAGCGGTTGCACAAGCCATGAAAGGTGCCAATCCACATGCCGTGCACATTGACCGGCAACATGCTGGACAAGCGCGTCATCATCTCTTTGGCGGCCTTGTTGGTAAAGGTCACGGCCAAAATTCCGCCCGGTGACACCTGGCCAGTCTGTAGAAGCCAAGCAATGCGCGTGGTGAGCACACGGGTTTTTCCGGAACCGGCACCGGCCAAAATCAACGCGTGCTCAGCGGGCAAGGCCACGGCCGCGCGCTGCTCGGGGTTGAGGTTATTGAGAAGGGGGGAGTTTTGGTCGCCCGGGGGGGTATTGGCTGCAAACATGCCCCATTGTAGAAAGCAGGCTACTGACAAACTCGTTAGAATCAAGCACCGGGCCCAAGCATTTGTGGCCCGGTTTTTTATTTCTGCCCCACCATGAGGCACGCAAACAAAATCCGGGCCCAGTCCAAGCGCTCTTCTATCTATTGAATTGAAGCAGGAGTCCGGACCATGGAAATTTTTGATTACGACAACATTCTTTTACTGCCGCGCAAATGCCGCGTGGAAAGCCGTTCTGAATGTGATGCCAGCGTGAAGCTGGGCAGCCGCCAATTCCGCCTGCCGGTGGTTCCCGCCAATATGAAAACCGTGGTCAGCGAAGAGATATGCATCTGGCTCGCTGAAAACGGCTATTTCTACGTCATGCACCGCTTTGATTTTGACAATGTCAAATTTGTACAGGACATGAAGGCCCGTGGTCTGTTTGCCTCCATCTCCTTGGGCGTCAAAGCGCCTGACTACGAGACGGTGGCCAGGCTACTGGCACTGGGTCTTGTCCCTGAATACATCACCATCGACATCGCCCACGGCCACGCGGACAGCGTAAAGTTGATGATCGAGCACTTGAAGAAGGTCATGCCTGCCACTTTTATCATTGCAGGCAACGTGGCCACTCCAGAAGCGGTGATTGATCTGGAGAACTGGGGCGCAGACGCCACCAAGGTCGGCATCGGCCCGGGCAAGGTCTGTATCACCAAGCTCAAAACTGGGTTTGGCACCGGCGGCTGGCAATTAAGCGCTGTGAAATGGTGTGCTCGGGTAGCGACCAAGCCGATCATTGCCGATGGCGGTATCCGCGAGCACGGCGACATCGCCAAATCCATCCGCTTTGGTGCCACCATGGTAATGATTGGCTCCATGCTGGCCGGTCACGAAGAGAGTCCGGGTAAAACCGTTGAGGTAGATGGCGCGCTGTTCAAGGAATACTACGGCTCTGCCAGTGACTTTAACAAAGGTGAGTACAAACACGTGGAAGGCAAACGCATCCTGGAGCCCGTTAAAGGCAAACTGGCCAACACGCTGGTAGAGATGGAACAAGACATTCAGAGCTCCATCAGCTACTCAGGCGGCAAGAAGTTAATGGACATTCGCAAGGTGAATTACGTCACTTTGGGTGGCGACAATGCCGGTGAACACCTGTTGATGTAACGCGAACTTTGACTATTGCCGTTATTTTTATTGAATTAGCGGTCGCCAATGGCATGAATTGGCTGTTTCGGCTGCTATAATTTTTTTCTGCATTCATTCAGTGGTGCAGAAAATGGGATGTTAGCTCAGTTGGTAGAGCAGCGGACTTTTAATCCGTTTGTCGTGGGTTCGACCCCCGCACATCCCACCATCATTTTTAAAAAGCCTTGTTGTTAAACGCACCAAGGTTTTTTTTTGACAGCATGGAATTCGGACCCTCTCAGTTCACGAGCGGGCCAAAGACCGATCTTGAAACGCGATGCCGTGATTTCACACCCGCAGTGGTTTGAGAGGCTTCCTCGGCGTTCGGTGGTCACAGACATAATTTGAGGTTACCCGGTTGACGCCGTCTTTATGCAAATCCAACCGATCCACCTCAAGAGCAAAAGCGATGCGCTGCAAGTCATGTGGTGCAGCTACGCGGCGACGCCCGGCGTCGAGTCGTTTGTGGAGTTTGCAGTTTGTCTGTCGAGTTTTTCTGAGTTCCTTAAAGACAAAGGCCTATCGGGGCTACACCAAACGGCACATGAGCTGGAGCAGCGGGCGCTTTCCCTGTTTGAAGTAGCAGACCGAGATGCTTTGCCGCCCGCCACGATGGAAACACTGGGCACCGAGGTCAGTACTTTGATCAACCGAGTTGATCTTTTTATTGCCACTAACCAGCGACCGGTCACCCCACAACAGCCAACGCTGACCACAGAAGCACTCGGCGAATTGTGGTCCGCTTCCAGCATTTGGTTCATTGGCAACGTCACGCCGGTATCCGAGTCCTTGACGCGTCAATTGATGGACTTTGGCCTGCACACCGCAACCTACGCCATGAGTGATGTTCCGCTGCACACCATCGAGCCAAAAATTCTCGTTGTGGATGTGGATTCAATGACATTGGACAACACGTGTCAGAACATCCAAGCACTGCGCACGCGTTTCGCCAGCGGCACATTGGTCATCCACAATTTGCACGCTGATTTTTCCAGCATCAAGGCCGCTTTGCGTGCTGGGGCAGACCACTGCTTTGGAATGGCAACACCTGCTGCTGAAATTTTGGCCAAGTTGATCGAGCTCTGTGCTCAAGAAGAAGAACCTCCGTTTCGTGTACTGGTGGTCGAAGACTCTCTGACCGCCAGCATGTCTATTCAACGCACACTGAAACAAAGCGGGATTGAGTCTCAAGCAGTCTCGGACCCCAAGGAAATTTTGAATGGCTTGCGCAGCTACCAACCCGACTTGGTGCTGATGGACATGTTCATGCCGGAATGCACTGGCGTGGAGGCTACGCGGGTGATTCGCCAACACCCGGAGTTCTTGTCAACACCTATTGTTTACCTGTCGGGAGAAGGTAGCATAGGGCTGCAGGTAGATGCGCTGCGATTGGGCGGCGAATATTTTCTGACCAAACCCTTCAACTCTGTGTTTTTGAATGCGGTCGTTAAAAGCAAAATCGAACGCTACCGGGCCTTGCGCCGGTCCATGCAGCACGATGGACTCACAGGCCTGCTCAATCATCGGGCCATCAAGGACCGCTTGGCGACCGCCATTCACCTCGCCGCTCGCACCAATGGCTTACTGAGCATTGCCATGATTGACATTGACCATTTCAAGCATGTCAATGACAAGTATGGGCACCCGATTGGGGACCAGGTGATTCGCGGACTGGCGTGGTTGCTCAAACAACGTCTGAGAAAAAGTGATTTGATTGGGCGGTATGGAGGAGAAGAGTTTTTGGTGGTTTTGCCAGACGCGGATTCAAACCAGGCCCACCACGTTCTTGACCGGATTCGAAGGGATTTTGCAGTCATTGAACACACCACTTCGGACGCCTCGTTCAATGTGTCATTCTCAACCGGTGTATCGGGCTATCCGGCAATCACCTGTCCCGAGTCGTTAATAAAGGACGCAGACGCCGCTTTGTACGAGGCCAAACAAAGGGGTCGAAACGTCGTCGTCGTGCGGGGATAAGGGCGCAGGTGTCAGACCTCAATTCGGTTGGCCAGCACTTTGTCGATTCGCTTGCCGTCCAGCGTAACGACTTCAAACAACCAGCCCGCCCCTTCGATGTGTTCGCCCACCGTGGGCAAGTGCCCACAAACCGACATTAGCAACCCCGCCACGGTGTTGTAGCGGCCACCCTCCTCTTCCGGCAGGCTGTCAATATCTAGCCGGACCTTGAGCTCGCCCACGGGCATTAAACCGTCAATCAACCAGCTGCCGTCTTCGCGCAGCGTCGCCCAGGCATCAACTTTTTCATGGGGCTGCAACTCCCCGGTAATGGCTTCCAAAAGGTCACGCGGTGTCACCAATCCTTGCACTACACCCCACTCGTCCACGACCAGAACCAGACGCCCCACCCGGGCTCGGAATTGTTCCAGCAGTTCCATGCCACTCAACGTTTCGGGTACAAAGGTGGCGGGAACAATGTGCTGCTCAATAGGACCCGGGGTATCGACGCCCAATTGCAGCAAGCGGGCGACGCTGATGACCCCCACCACATCGTCCAATGATCCCCGGCACACGGGGTACCAAGAATGAGCGCCCATGCTGCCTCCCGCCCCCTCCAGGCTCAAACAATGCCGCACGGTGTCGCTGGCATTGAGCCATTGCACATCGCCGCGCGGCACCATCAAAGAGGTCAGAATGCGATCATCCAAATGAAACACGTTTTGCACCATTTGGTGTTCATGCTGCTCGATCACACCCGCGTCGACACCCTCCTCCAAGCTGGCGGTCACATCCTCTTCCGTGACGCCGCGTGCCGCGCTGGTGTCAATGCGCAGCAGCTTGAGAACCGCTGCCGTGGTGCCAGACAGCAATTTGACAAATGGCCCGGCCGCCATGGCCAGCCACAGCATAGGGCGAGACACCCAGCGGGAAACGGTTTCAGGGTGCAATTGGCCAATCCGTTTGGGCACCAGCTCGCCAAAAATAATGGTCGTGAAGGTAATCAGGGTCACAACAATGGCCGTGGCAGAGACATCAGCCACGCTTTCGACCACGCCGAAACTTTCTAACCACCCCGACACCGCCGGGCTGAACGCCGACTCACCCACAATGCCGTTCAACACCCCAATGGAGGTGATACCCACTTGTACCGTGGACAAGAACTGGTTAGGGTCGCCCAGCAGCTTCAACGCCGCCTGCGAGCCCTTGTCTCCTGCTTCCGCCATGGCGGTCAAACGCGCTTTGCGACTGGCAGCAAGTGCCAGTTCGGACATGGCAAACACCCCGTTGAGCAGGGTGAGAAAAACAATCAGCAGGAATTCCATGGAGCGCAAGCGAAAATAAACACCATGGCACTTTACTTGATTGGCGATGTGCAGGGCTGCAATAGTGCTCTGCAACGCTTACTGGATGAAATTTCGTTTTCCCCGAGTCGGGACAAATTGTTCTTTCTAGGCGATTTGGTCAACCGAGGGCCTGACTCCGCCGGTGTGCTTCACCGCCTCATGGCGTATGGTGAGGCGGCGGCGTGCGTGCTGGGTAACCATGATTTTCACTTGCTGGCACTGGCACATGGGGTTCGCAAACCCCATCGCAAAGACACTCTGAACGGTATTCTGGACGCCCCTGACCGAGCGTCGATGCTGGACTGGCTGCGTCAACAAAAGATGGCCCTGCTGGAGCGCATAGACGGCCACGACGTTTTGATGGTTCACGCAGGCGTCATGCCCACATGGAGCGCTGCCAAAACGATGACGTTGGCGGCAGAGGTCGAGGCCGTGCTTCGCGGGCCGGATTTGAACGCATTTCTTGACGTGATGTACAGCAATGAGCCAGACCACTGGGACGACGCGCTGACGGGCATGGGCAGGATACGGGTCATTGTGAATGCGCTGACGCGGCTGCGTTTTTGTGACGCCCAGGGTCGCATGGAATTCAACACCAAAGAGGGCGCTGATGCCGCGCCTTCAGGCTATATGCCTTGGTTTGACGTCCCGGGCCGCCAGACAACGCTTGTGACAGTGGCCTTTGGCCATTGGTCAACATTGGGCTGGTTGAACCGTCAGCGTGTGCTGGCGATGGACACGGGCTGTGTGTGGGGCGGTTGCCTGAGCGCCCTGCGTTTGGGCGGCTCGGGCGGTACTGGCACTGCCCTTGCGCAGGAACTTATTCAGATCCAATGCGAACAAGCCCAAAAACCCGGTTAAACGGTTGAAATGGCCTCAGGAGCAGCCTTGAACAGGGCCGCCACCCGGCGTTTGGAGCGAATATTGGCTGATGTCGTGCGGGGCGCATTGGTTTTGGCTGCGGCCTCCCAAGAAGGTGCCACTGCTTCAGCCGCCGGCGTCGGTTCGTAAGGCTTGTCAAAAAACGGATCGCGCGAGGCGGTTGCTGGGCGATTCAACTCGCGCCGCGGCGTCCGCTCAGGGCGGGCGTGAGTTCCTTCGCTGGAAACATCACGCAGGCCACCCGAACGAGAGCCAACGTAACGGGAGTCGTCATGGCTGCCTTCGGCGTACATGCGCCGACCATCGTTGATGCGACCCTGCTTGCGAATATCAGGCTGGTCTTCATCAAACTCGATGGCTTCCAACTCGATCTTCGTTTTGATAAGTTTCTCGATTTCAGCCACCAACCGTGCGTCGCTCTTGGAAACGAAATTAACCGCCAAACCAGACGCGCCAGCGCGACCCGTGCGGCCAATGCGGTGCACGTAGTCTTCCGCATTGAAGGGAATGTCAAAGTTGAAAACGGCAGGCACGTCTTTGATGTCGAGCCCGCGGGCTGCGACGTCGGTGCACACCAGCAAATCGACCTCGCCTTTTTTAAACGCATCCAGGGCCTTCAAGCGCTCGTCTTGACTTTTATCACCATGCAGCGCCGCTGTTTTGAGACCTTCACGCTCCAGCGAACGCGCCAAACGGGCGCAACCCAGTTTGCTGTTCACAAAAACAAAGGCTTGCTTTAGGCCACGCTGCTTCAAAATTTGATGCAAGGCATGGCGCTTGTCGTCATCGCCCACACTGTAAAAGTGCTGCTCCACAGTCGAAGCGGTGGCATTGGAGCGCGCGACTTCGATCGTGACAGGGTCCTGCAGGTAGCTGCTGGCCAAACGCTTGATCTCGCCAGAGAAGGTGGCGGAAAACAGCAGGGTTGTGCGCTCTTTGGGCAAATAGGACAGGATGCGCTGCAAATCGGGCAAGAAACCAATGTCCAGCATGCGGTCGGCTTCGTCGAGCACCACGTATTCGACCTGGTTCAAAATCGCATTTTTGGCTTCAATGTGATCCAGCAGCCGACCCGGCGTCGCCACCAAAATTTCTACGCCTTTTTTCAGCTCCAGCGTCTGCGGCTTCATGTCCATGCCGCCAAACACCACAGTGCAACGCAAATGGGTGTGCTGGGCATAGGCCTTGATCGCCTGCGCCACTTGATCCGCCAATTCGCGCGTCGGCAACAAAACCAAAGCGCGTACGGGATGGCGCGCGGGTGAGGTTGAACTGTTCTCATGCTTGAGCATGCGCTGCAGCAGGGGCAGCGAGAAGGCAGCGGTCTTGCCGGTACCGGTTTGGGCAGCGCCCATCACGTCACGCCCTTGCAGCACGACAGGAATCGCCTGCGCTTGGATGGGGGTCATGGAGACGTAGCCCAGGTCGGCTACTGCACGGGCCAAAGGTGCGGCGAGTTGCAATTGCGCAAACGCCATAGGCAGGGTTTCAGAGTTCAAGTCAGGGATTAAATCGGTCATTCATAGCCAAAGTCAAATGCTACCAAGTCGATAGCTGAGTACGCCCCAAGGGCTGGGGCAAACTTGCATTATCCCTCATATATCACAATTGAGGGGCAGAAAACGTGTCGCAGCGCTTGACGCTGCCATTTTTAAGACCATTGTTAAACCAGCGTTGGCGCTGGGCACTGGTGCCATGGGTGAAGCTTTCCGGCACGACGGAGCCGCCTCGGGCGCCCTGCAAAGCGTCATCGCCAATGCGGGCGGCCGCGTTCATGGCCTCCTCCACGTCACCCGCTTCCAACAGTTGGCGCGCTTCTTGCGCATGGTTGGCCCACACGCCGGCAAAGCAGTCGGCTTGCAGCTCCAAGCGAACGCTCATGGCGTTGTATTCCTTTTCGCTCACGCGACCCCGCATTTGGTCCATTTTGGTGGTGATGCCGAGCAAGTTTTGCACGTGGTGTCCGACTTCATGGGCAATGACATAGGCCTGGGCGAAGTCACCCGGGGCACCGAGTTGGTTCTTCAGGGTCTCGTAAAAGCCCAAATCGATGTACACCTTTTGGTCACTTGGACAATAGAAAGGTCCCATTGCCGCCTGCCCCTGGCCGCAAGCGGTGGTCGTCGCGCCACGAAACAGCACCAGTTTGGGTGTTTGGTAGGTTGCGCCCCCTTGGGTGAACACTTGGCTCCAAACATCTTCTGTGTCTGCCAGCACGGTCGATACAAACTGGGCCATGCGATCGTCGGCGGGGGGTTTTTGGGCAGGCGCTTGTGTGGTGGTGGGCGCCGAGCCGCCGCTCAGTATATTGAGCACGGTCATGGGGTTCACACCCAGAAAATAGGACACCACCAGCGCAATGGCAACCGAGCCAATGCCGATACTGCGCCCGCCCATCGAGCCCCGCGAGGAGCCACTGCCACGGCGGTCTTCCACGTTATCGGACTGTCGGTTGCCTTCCCATTTCATAAGCTATCTCCTCGGTGTTTGCAAAACGTTTTCACCAACGGACAAATAGAACACCCGATCAAGCCCGCGGCAAGGTCACGCCAACTTGCCCCTGGTATTTACCCCCCCGGTCTTTGTAGCTGACTTCACAAACGTCGTCCTTGTCACTTTCAAAAAACAGCACTTGCGCGCAGCCTTCACCCGCGTAAATACGGGCCGGCAGCGGGGTGGTGTTGGAGAACTCCAGCGTCACAAAGCCTTCCCACTCGGGCTCAAACGGAGTGACGTTGACAATGATGCCGCAGCGGGCGTAGGTGCTTTTTCCCAGGCAAATGGTCAGCACATTGCGCGGAATGCGAAAGTACTCCATGGTGCGCGCCAACGCGAAGCTGTTGGGCGGGATGATGCAGCTGTCGCCATGAAAATCAACAAAGCTTTTTTCATCGAAGTTTTTTGGGTCCACCACGGTGCTGTGAATGTTGGTAAACACCTTGAATTCAGGCGCGCAACGGATGTCGTAGCCATAGCTGCTGGTGCCGTAGCTGATGATTTTGAGGCCATCGCGTTCGCGAATTTGGCCCGGCTCGAAGGGCTCGATCATGCCGGTGGTCTCGGCCATGTGGCGAATCCATTTGTCGCTTTTGATACTCATGGGGTGGAACTCCTGATGTGCCCCGATTGTATGCGCCTGATTTGTCAGCATTTTGCTACTTTTTTTGTAGCTCCTCGCGCTTGTACAGCATGGGCCAGAGACCTAAATGGCTTGAGAAATGACCGTCTGCTCGATGAGCCGGTCATCCCCTAACACAATCATGGCAAACAGCAATTCATCCAGGCTATTGGCTTGCGCAGTGCGCCGCGCCAGCAAGGGTGTGGCCTGAGGGTTGAGCAGCACAAAATCGGCCTCACACCCCACCTGTAAGTTGCCAACGGCGGCGCAACCTTGCAGCCCATCCAGCCCCAAAGCGCTTGCCGCCCCCGCCGTATGCTGCCACCACAAGTGCTGCGGGGACAAGGACAGACCGGTTTTGGTGTGCCCCTCTCGCCCCACGTAGTAGGCTGCCAGCATGGTGTGAAAGGGGCTGAAGCTGGTGCCCCCGCCCACGTCACTGGCCAGACCGTAGGAGAACCCCACCCGGTCGGCACCCGCATAGTCAAAGAAACCACTGCCCAGAAATAAGTTGCTGGTTGGACTAATGGCTGCCGCCGTGCCGGTGTCACGCATCAAGGCCCGGTCTTCGTCGTCAAAGTGAATGCAATGGGCGTAAATGGCACGCTCTCGCATCAAACCAAAATCATCGTACGTGGCGAGGTAGCTGCGTGAGGCGGGAAACAACTCGCGCGCCCACGCAATTTCTTGTTTGTTTTCAGCCACATGGCTTTGAATCCAAACATCGGGGTGGCGCGCGGCCAACTCCCCGGCGCCGCGCAATTGCGCATCGGTGCTGGTGGGGGCAAAACGCGGGGTGATGGCGTAACCCAGTCGCCCCTTGCCGTGCCACTGGTGAATCAAGGCTTCGGTATCGAGCAAACTTTGCTCGGTGGCGTCCACCCCACTGCCAGGCTTCGCACGGTTCAGAACCCCGGCAGGGGCGTGGCGGTCCATCAGGCACAAGCCGGTGATGAGCCTGAGTTGACGTTGCTGCGCTTCTTCAAAAAGCGCCTGCACCGAGCTCACATGAGAGGTGGCAAAGGTGAGTGCCGTAGTCACCCCATTGCGCAACAACTCTGCTATGAAAAAATGAGCTGCTTGCGCACTGTAGTCAAGGGATTCAAAGCGTTTTTCTTCTGGAAATGTGTAGTTTTCCAGCCAAGGCAACAAACCCTCGGCGGGCGAGCCAATAACATTGGTTTGGGGGTAATGGATGTGCATATCCACAAAGCCCGGCGCGATGATGCGATTCGGCCAATGCGTCACTGGCACGTCTGGCCACTGGTCTTTCAAAGCCGCATACGGGCCAACGGCTTGCACCACCTCATTGCCATTGGCGTCAGGCCCCACCACCAAAAGGCCGTCGGTGTCATAAACGGCTGCCGCATGAGAGGGAAGGTCAGGGTCAAATCGAAGTATCGCGGAACGGTAAGCTTTCATGGGCGAGAGCTTAACTGGTGCACCGTCAGGCCCCATATCGGTGCGCCCATATCAACTATCGGGCTGCACCATAACCAGCAATCGTTGGAGCTACTGAAAGGTCTCGAAGGTCGCATTCAAGCGATCAATGAACTGGCGCTTGACGCTGTCGTCGATAAAACTGGCTTCAAAACTGTGGTGCGCCAGCTGGTAGGCTTGTTGAACGCCCAAACCCAGCGCGGCAAAGGTCTGTGTGAAGTTGTCGTTGATATAGCCGCCAAAGTAAGACGGATCATCTGAATTGATCGTGGCGACGATGCCGGCTTCCAGCATCTGTCCAATGTTGTGCTGAGCCAACGTGGGAAACACACGCAGCTTCAAGTTGGACAACGGACACACGGTCAAGGGAATGCGGTCTTTGGCGAGGCGCGCCATCAGCGCCGGGTCTTTCATGGCTTGCACGCCATGGTCAATGCGCTCCACTTTGAGCACATCCAATGCGCTCCAGATGTAGGCCGGTGGCCCCTCCTCGCCGGCATGGGCCACCAAGCGCAAGCCCAGTTCACGGCAGCGCGCAAACACCTTGGCAAATTTTTCAGGCGGATGCCCCATTTCGCTGGAGGCCAGCCCCACGCCCACTATTTTGTGCAGCAAAGGTTGGGCTTGCTCCAAGCTCTCAAAGGCTGCTTCTTCGCTCAAATGGCGCAGAAAACACAGAATCAGCGAGGCGCTGATGCCCAACTCGGCTTGGGCATCGACACAGGCACGGTGCAAACCGTTGATGACGGTGTCCGAACTCAGGCCGTGGGCGGTATGGGTCTGCGTGTCAAAGAAGATTTCGGTATGTAGCACGTTGTCCGCTGCAGCACGGGCCAGATAGGCCCGGGTCATGTCGTAAAAGTCCTGCTCCGTTTTCAGAACGAGGGTTCCTTCATGGTAAATATCCAAAAAGTCCTGCAGGTTGTCGAACACATAGGCTTTGCGCAGCGACGCCACATCGGGGTACGCCATGCTCACCCCATTGCGTTTGGCCAGCGCAAACATCAACTCCGGCTCCAATGAGCCCTCAATGTGCATGTGCAACTCGGCTTTGGGCATGAGGCGCAGCAACTCAGGCAGACGGTCGGGGGAAACAAGCTTGGAGGTCATCACAATCCAGTCAAAAATAGTCAATGTAGCGTCACTTCACTCAAGCGGTGACGTGCCAGCCTGTCAAAAAACCCCCGAACGCCCATCAGCGGCAGCGGTTCCAAGGGGGTCTCGCACAGTCAGTGCCTTAGGCAAAACCCGCTCTGGCAGCGGCAATACAAAGGCCGCCCGAAGGCGGCCGTTGGCTAGGCGCTCAAGCGACTTATTTGGAACCAGGCACTTTGCCTTCGACGCCCTTGACGAAGAAGTTCAAGCCACCCAGGAACTTGTCATCGGCCACGGCGTCCTTCTCAATTTGCACTTTACCCGTGTTGTCCATGATCGGGCCTTTCCAGATGGAGAAGGTGCCGTCTTTCAGGCCAGCTTTAACCTCTTCCACCTTGGCTTTGGTCTCGGCGGGCACATCTTCGGCGATGGACACGATGTCAATCGCGCCTTCTTTCACGCCCCACCAAGCGCCCTCGTTTCCTTTCCAAGTGCCGTCCAGCGCCTCTCGGGTGGACTTGATGTAGTAGGGGCCCCAGTCGATCACAGCCGATGCCAAGTGGGCTTTGGGGCCGTAGGCGGTCATGTCGGAATCCCAACCAAAGGCGCGCTTGCCTTTGGCTTCTGCGGCCTTCAGCACGGCGGGCGAATCGGTGTTTTGGAACAGCACGTCCGCACCGCCATTCATCAATGCAGTCGCGGCTTCGGTCTCTTTCGGTGGGTCAAACCATCCGTTCACCCACACCACTTTGGTTTTGATCTTGGGGTTGGTGCTTTGTGCACCCAGCGTGAAGCTGTTGATGTTGCGAATGACTTCTGGAATTGGCACCGAGGCGACCACACCCAGCGTGTTGGACTTGGTCATCTTGCCTGCAATCACGCCTGCCAGGTAAGCACCTTCATAGGTGCGGCTGTCGTAGGTGCGCATGTTGTCGGCTTGCTTGTAGCCGGTGGCGTGCTCGAACTTCACGTCTTTCATGTCTGCCGCGACTTTGAGCATGGATTCCATGTACCCAAACGTGGTGCCGAAGATCAACTTGTTGCCCTGTCCTGCCATGTCCCGGATCACCCGTTCGGCATCCGCAGATTCAGGCACGCTTTCCACAAAGGTGGTCACGATTTTGTCGCCAAATTCAGCTTCCAATGCCTTGCGACCGTTGTCATGGGCAAAAGACCAGCCGCCATCACCCACGGGGCCGACGTAGGCAAAGCCGATTTTCAAGGGTTCAACCTTGGGGGCAGGTGCCTCGACGACGGGCGCTGGGGCCGGTGCAGGCGCGGGGGCCGGCTCCTCCTTTTTGCCGCAGCCTATCAGCGCTGCCGAAGCCACCGCTGTGAGTGCTGCGATTTTCAGCAGCGAACGTTTTTGAAGATCGGTCATCTAAATTCCTTCTATTGAGGTTTTGCGACAGGTTAAGAAAAGTTCAATTATGAACCGGGGTAAAACGGTTTGCCAATGGAGGCCGGCATGTTGATGCGAATCCATTGCGGGTTGCGAGAAATAAGCGCCAGAACAACGATGGTGGCCACGTAAGGCATCATGCTCAAGAGCTGGCTGGGCACGTTCACGCCAATGCCCTGCAGGTGAAATTGCAACATGGTGACCCCGCCAAACAGATAGGCCCCCAGCAACACGCGGGCCGGACGCCAAGTCGCAAACGTGGTCAGCGCCAAGGCAATCCAACCCTTGCCAGCCACCATGCCCTCCACCCACAGCGGGGTGTAGATGATGGACAGGTAAGCGCCCGCCAAGCCGCACAGGGCACCGCCCACCACCACGGCCAGCAAGCGAATCAAGCGCACCGGATACCCCAAGGCATGCGCCGACTCGGGACTCTCGCCCACACTGCGCATGATCAGCCCGCTGCGTGTGCGGTACATGAACCAGATCAGCCCCCCCGCCAAGACCACCGTCAAGTAAACCAAAGGGTGGTGCCGAAACAACGCCGGGCCCACGAGGGGAATGTCCGATAAGAACGGGATCGCGAAATTCGGGCGGGCTGGCATGCTGGCCTGGACAAAGCGGGTGCCCACAAAAGCCGAGAACCCCGCTCCAAACAGCGTCAATGCCAAGCCGGTGGCGTACTGGTTGGTGTTAAGCCAAATCACCAACACGCCAAACATCACGGCCAGCAAGGCGCCTGCGCCCATGCCTGCAGCAAAACCAAGCCAATCGTTGCCGGTGTGCACCACGGTGGCAAAGCCGGCAATGGCGGCGCACAGCATCATGCCTTCAGCACCCAGGTTCACGATGCCGACTTTTTCGTTGATCAACAGGCCCAGCGAAGCCAGCGCCAACACCGTGCCTGCATTGAGCGTGGCCGCCAGAAGGAGTGCGTAGGAGTCCATTATTTGCGGCCTTTGAAAGAAAGTCGGTAGTTCACCAGCGTGTCACATGCCAGCAGACTGAACAGCAGCAGGCCCTGGAACACACCGGTCAATGACTTGGTCAGCCCCAAACGGGACTGGGCCATTTCGCCACCGATGTAGAACATGCTCATCAAAATGGCCGAAAACACCATGCCCACCGGGTGCAAGCGCCCCACATAGGCCACGATGATGGCGGCAAACCCGTAGCCTGCAGGCACATAGGTGGTGAGCTGGCCAATCGGCCCGGCCACCTCCAAAGCACCCGCCAGACCCGCTGCCCCGCCAGAAATCAGCAAGGCCGTCCACAACGCTCGGCGGGAGGAAAACCCGGCGTAACGTGCCGCCGCAGGTGCCAGCCCCCCCACCTGCAGGGAAAAGCCGGCACGCGTGCGAAACAAAAACACCCAAAGCCCCGCGACCCCGACCAAGGCCAACAGCACCCCAATACTCACGCGAGAGCCGTCAAACAGGCGCGGAATGCGGGTCACGGTGTCGAACATCTTGGTTTGGGGAAAGTTGAACCCCTGCGGGTCCTTCCACGGCCCGCCCACCAGGTAGCTCAAGACCTGCACCGCCACGTACACCAGCATCAAGCTCACCAAAATCTCGTTGGCGTTGAAGCGGTCGCGCAGCACGGCCGTGAGACTGGCCCACAACATGCCTCCCAGCACGCCTGCGCCAATGATGGGCACCACAATCCAGGTGCCGGTGGTCGGGTCAGCCATCAGTGCCACACCTGCGGCAAAAATCGCGCCCATGATGTACTGGCCCTCGGCCCCAATGTTCCACACATTGGAGCGAAAACACACGGCCAAACCCAAGGCAATGATCAAGAGGGGCGTGGCCTTCACCAGCAACTCCCCAAGGGCATAGCCATTTTTGATGGGCAACCAAAAGAACATCTCCAGCCCTTTCAGCGGGTCTTTGCCCAGTGCCATGAACATGATCGTGCCGATCAAGACCGTGATCAACAGCGCCAGCACGGGGGAGCCGTAGCTCCACAGGTTGGAGGGTTGGGGGCGGGCTTCAAGCTTGAGCATGGGCGGCCTCCAGTTCAGTGCGTTGCAGGTGGTCCTGCACGTCTTTGTGCCACAAGCCGCTCATCCATTCTCCAATTTGTTCCACCGTGGCATCGGCCACCGGTACCGAGGGGGACAACCGCCCGTGCGCGATCACGTGCAGGCGGTCACTGACTTCAAACAACTCGTCCAACTCTTCACTAATGACCAGCACCGCGCAGCCCGCGTCTCGCAGGGCCAAAATGGCACCGCGAATTTGGGCGGCGGCCCCCACATCCACCCCCCAAGTGGGTTGCGAGACGATGAACAGCTTTGGTTTGGCGTCAATCTCGCGCCCCACAATGAATTTCTGCAAATTTCCCCCGGACAGGGAGCGGGCGGCCGCACGAGGCCCATTGGCCTTGACGTTGAAGCGCTGAATGATGTCAGCCGCGTGGGACTGCAACTGCGCCACCCGAATCCAGCCGCCTGCAAAACGCGGCCACGAAATCGCGTTCTCACGGGTCAGCAACATGTTCTGCGCCAAGCTCAGCGTAGGCACGGCGCCCCGCCCCAAGCGCTCTTCCGGTACAAAGTGCAGGCCCAGCCGCCGCCGGTGCGCGGGGTGACAGTGAGCCACATCGGTGCCCTCAATCTGGATCGAGCCCGCAGGCGAACGCACGTCTTCGCCCGACAGCGCGTACAGCAACTCGCGCTGACCGTTGCCCGATACGCCTGCAATGCCAACCACTTCGCCTGCCCGAACCTCCAGACCCAAATCAATCAGGTCCACGCCAAACTGGTCGTCGCGGGCTAAGCTCAAGCCTTGGACTTGCAGCACCGCTTGACCGGTGTTGGGGGCCCGTCGGCTCAGCAGCGGCGGCTCAGCGCCAATCATCAGTTTGGACAGAGACGCGTTGGTCTCTTCGGCGGGATTGCAAATGCCGGTGACCTTGCCGCCGCGCAGCACCGTGCACGCGTTGCACAGCTCGCGAATTTCATGCAGCTTGTGGCTGATGTACAAAATGCTGCAGCCCTCACTGGCGAGTTTTTTCAGCACCACAAACAGCTTGTCCACCGCCTGCGGTGTCAGCACCGAGGTGGGCTCATCCAAAATCAGAAGCTGCGGGTTGGTGAGCAAAGCGCGAATAATTTCCACCCGCTGCATCTCGCCCACACTCAAGGTGTGCACGGGGCGCTGAGGGTCGATGTCCAAGCCGTACTCGGCCGCCTTGGCGGTGATGCTGCGGGTCACCGCGTCGAGCGTCAGGGTTTTGCTCAAACCCAGCCACACGTTTTCTGCCACGGTGATGGTGTCAAACAGGCTGAAATGCTGGAACACCATGCTGATGCCCAGCGCCCTCGCCTCTTGCGGGTTGCGCACCTGTGCCACTTTGCCATTGAAATGCACGGTGCCGGAGTCGGGTTTGACCGAGCCGTAAATGATTTTCATCAAGGTCGATTTGCCCGCACCGTTTTCGCCCAACACCGCGTGGGTTTCGCCCGGCAAAACGGTGAGCGACACGTCACTGTTGGCCACCACGCCGGGATAGCGCTTGGTGATGTTCGCCAATTGAAGTCGAGGAGTGGTCATGGGGGGGCGTGTCTCTCTTTGTTCTTGAGTGTGGCGGCCACTGATTTGACCCGCTCGCGCAGCCATTTAGCAGCCGTTGCCGTGTGGGTTCGTTCATGCCAGAGCTGGTAGTACATCATGGGCGGAAACTCGATCGGGCACGGCAGTATCGTCACCGGCAGGTGGCCCACATAGCGTTCACAGTACTGGCGACCGGTGGTGAGCACAAGCAAGGTCGATGCCACCATGGCGGGAATCAACCCAAAATGCGGGCAGCGCGCCGTGATGTTGCGCTGCAGCCCCAAGGAATCCAGGTGGTCATCAATCACCCCCTTGGCGCCCGGGTGCGTAGGGGTGGGCGCGATGTGGTCGGCCTCCAACCAAGCGGCGGTGTCCCAGCCTCGGCGCGCGGCGGGGTGATTGGTGGCCACTAGGGACACCACGTCATCACCAAACAGGCGCCCCAGGTGCAAGTCGTCTGGGGGTGTTGCCCAGTTGCCAATGACCACATCCACCTCACCCTGCGCCAATTGGCCCCGGTAATCAAGCGCGGCTGACAGCGGCAATATTTCAATGTGGCACAGCGGGGCCTGGGATTTGATTTGCGCCACCAACTGGGGCAAAAACAAGGGGTCCAAATAATCACTGGCCCCAACGCGAAAGGTGTTTTGTGCCGTTGCAGGGGAAAACCCTCGTGCATCAGAAAACAACATTTCGGCCGCCCTCAAAATACTGGCGGCGGGCTCCACCATGCGCAAAGCCGCCTCAGTGGGCACCATGCCCGCGCCAGAACGAACCAAAAGCGGGTCACCGGCAAAGTCACGCAAACGTTTCAGCGACGCGCTCACCGCCGGCTGGTGCATACCCAGTCGGATGGCGGCTTTGGAAACGCTTCGTTCGGTTAACACGGTGTACAAGACCCTGATCAAATGAAGATCAATCTTGTCGAATAGGACGTGGTCTCTCATACCTGTGTTGGGATTGGTGTCATATGCGCATGCTTATAGGCACGGTGGTGGTCTCGCTTTACCCTTGTTCAAACACTCTAAGCTTACCCAACTACCCATGAATACCCAAGTAATCCGCTTTGTACGCCGTGGCGAAATCATGGAGGTGCGCAATGTACCACCCACCCGCACGCTTTTAGAACTGTTGCGCGACGATCTGAACTGCACAGGCACCAAGGAAGGCTGCAATGAGGGCGACTGCGGTGCCTGCACCGTGGTGCTGGGCGAGGCCCAGGACGGCCACCTTCGTTACAGCGCGGTCAATAGCTGCATCCGCATGGCGCACTCCGTCAACGGGCTGGCGCTGTGGACGGTTGAAGACCTCGCCGCCCCCGACGGCACACTGCACCCGGTACAGCAAGCGCTGGTCGATTGTCACGCCAGCCAATGTGGCTTTTGCACGCCCGGTTTTGTGATGAGCCTGTTTGGCATGTACCAAAACCATGTGGTGCAGGGAACGCCCGTCACCCGCGAACTCGCGCAAGAGGAGTTGTCAGGCAATTTGTGCCGCTGCACCGGTTACCGCCCCATTTTGGACGCTGCCCAAGCCATGGCCCGCCTGCCCAAGCCCGTTGGCAATGAAGCGATCACGCTACAAAAACTAGAGCTGCTCGCGCAGTCTGCACAAGGGCCAGAGGGCGATTTTGCTTATAAATCACCCCAAACCTTGTCTGACCTGCTGAGCACCCGCACCCGCTATCCCAGCGCCCAAATTGTGGCCGGCTGCACAGACGTGGGCCTGTGGGTCAACAAGCTGCATCGTCATTTTGAACAGGTGTTGGACGTGAGCAACGTGGCCGAGTTGCGCCAGATTGAAGACACGCACCGCACGCTGCGTATCGGTGCCGCCGTCACCTTGACGGACGCTTTCGCGGCATTGGTAGCCGACCGCCCCCAACTGCACCCGTTTGCCACCCGTTTTGCGGGCCTGCCCGTGCGCAACTCGGGCACGCTGGGCGGCAACATTGCCAATGGCTCACCCATTGGCGACTCCATGCCCCTCCTGATTGCACTGGGCACGAGCGTGGTGCTGGCCAGTGAGCGCGGCCAACGCGCACTGCCGCTGGAGCAGCTCTACACCGGCTACCGGCAAAACGTGATGGCGGCAGACGAGGTGCTTGCGTTCATCGACGTGCCCAAAGCCAGCCCGGGGGAGCTGTCTCGTATTTACAAAATCTCCAAACGCTTTGACGACGACATCTCCGCCATTTGTTTGGCCCTGAACCTGCACATCATCGACGGCCAAGTGAGCAGCGCCTCACTGGGCGTGGGCGGCGTAGCGGCCACACCGGTGCGCGCCATCCAGACCGAAGCCGCCCTCACAGGCCAGGCCTGGAACCTCGCCACCGTGGAGCGGGCAACCGCCACCTTGCGCGCCGAATTCAACCCGATCTCTGACATGCGGGCGTCCGCCACCTACCGGGTGCAGGTGCTGGGCAACTTGCTGCAACGCTTCTGGTTGGAAAGCCAAGGAGAGACCGACATCAACCTGGAATCCTTTACGCTGAAGGGAGCACAGCCATGAGCCGCACTGCCAAGCCTTCGCGCGCCACCCCTGCGGCCAGCGGTAGCAACCAAACCCACGAAAGCGCAGCCGCTCAAGTGGCGGGCGGCGCCCACTATGTGGACGACATCCCCGAGGTGCGTGGCACACGGTACGCAGCCCCCATCCTCTCCACCCACGCCCACGGCCATCTGCGTGGGGTCGATGCCACCGCCGCGTTGGCTTTGCCTGGAGTGCGCGGAATGGTGTTGACGCAGGACATTCCTGGCGAGACCATGTTGGCCGCATTTGCAGGCGATGAACCGGTGTTTGCCATTGACACGGTGCAACACATCGGCCAAGTCATTGGCTTGATCGTGGCTGAGACGGTGATGCAGGCCCGCCACGCCGCGCGTTTGGTCAAGCTGGACATCGAGGCCCTGCCCGCCATCCTGACGATTCAAGACGCCCTGGCGGCGCAGAGCTATGTTTTGCCGCCCGTTTTCGTGCGCCGGGGCGATGCGACGCAGGCCTTGTCCCAAGCCCCCCACACCCTGAACGGCACGCTGGAGGTGGGCGGCCAAGAGCATTTTTACTTGGAGGGCCAAGTCGCCTACGTGCTGCCACAAGAGCAAAAACAATGGCTGATCTACTCCAGCACCCAACACCCCGGTGAGTTGCAGCACTGGGTGGCCCACGCCTTGGGCGTGGACAACCACGCGGTCAGGGTGGAGTGTCGGCGCATGGGGGGCGGCTTTGGAGGCAAAGAAACCCAGGCGGGGCACTTGGCGGTGTGGGCTGCGGTGGCAGCAGCCAAGTTCAAGTGCCCCATCAAACTGCGCCTGGACCGTGACGATGACTTCATGATTACCGGCAAGCGCCACCCGTTTGCCTACGACTACACGGTGGGTTTTGACGACACGGGTCGCTTGCAAGGGCTCAAACTCATGATGGCCGCCAACTGCGGCTTCAGCGCCGACCTGTCTGGCCCCGTGGCGGACCGCGCCATTTTTCACGCTGACAACGGCTACTTTTTGGAAGACGTGGAGATCGCGTCTTACCGCTGCAAGCTCAACACCCAAAGCCACACGGCGTTTCGGGGCTTTGGCGGACCGCAGGGCATGATCGTGACCGAGGCCATTCTGAGCGACATTGCCCGCCACCTGAAGCTTGACCCCCTGGATGTGCGCCTGCGCAACTTGTACAGCGAGGAGATGACGGCAGGCACCGCCACCACACCGGCCCAAGCCCGCAACACCACCCATTACCAAATGAAGGTGGAAGACAATATTTTGCAGCCTCTGCTATCAAAAATAGAGCTGACTGCGCATTACCGTCAAAGGCAAGAGGCCGTTTTGACTTGGAACTCAACGCATGTCGTGATCAAACGGGGCCTGGCCCTGACACCCGTTAAGTTCGGCATTTCATTCACGGCCACGTTGTTCAACCAAGCGGGCGCTTTGGTGCATGTGTACCTGGACGGCAGCGTGCAAGTGAACCACGGCGGCACAGAAATGGGCCAAGGTTTGAACACCAAAATCGCGCAAATCGTGGCTGACGAGTTGGGCGTGCCTTTTCACCGCGTGCTGGCCACCGCCAGTGACACCAGCAAAATCCCCAATGCCTCGGCCACAGCGGCCTCCGCCGGCACCGACTTGAATGGTCGCGCCGCCCAGTTTGCAGCGCGCCATGTACGCGACAACCTGGCACAGTTTGTCAGCGGCTTGGACGGCTGCGGCGCGGGTGCGGTGCAGTTTGAAGGCGGTTGGGTGCGCTCACCGACAAGCGAGCGGGCGTTTGACGATGTGGTGCAAATGGCTTACGCCAACCGCATCCAACTCTGGAGCGACGGCTTCTATCGCACCCCCAAGATCCATTACGACAAAACGACGCTCACGGGTCGCCCGTTTTACTACTTTGCCTATGGCGCCGCTTGTACCGAGGTGGCCATCGACACGCTCACCGGCGAGAGTCGGGTGCTCAAGGTTGATATTCTTCACGACGTGGGCCGCAGCATCAACCCCGCCATTGACATTGGGCAAATCGAAGGCGGTTTTGTTCAAGGCATGGGCTGGCTCACCACCGAGCAACTGGTCTGGAACGACAAAGGGCACTTGAGCACGCATGCGCCCAGCACCTACAAAATTCCCGCCACGGGCGACATCCCAGCGCATTTCAAAGTGGATTTATGGCCGGAGCCGAACCGGGAAGACAACGTGTTCGGCAGCAAGGCCGTGGGCGAGCCCCCCTTCATGCTGGCCATCAGCGTGTTTGAAGCCTTGCGCGACGCCGTGGCGCAAGCGCGGGGCGATGGTAAGCCGGTGACGCTCAAGGCCCCCGCCACTGCCGAAAACGTGCTGCGCGCCTTGGACTGACACGCAAAAAAATGGCACACCGCCGAGTGCTCGGGGGTGTGCCACGTGGGAGCGGGGGAATCAGCGGTAAAACGCCTCAACCTTGCCTTTGAGCTTGATCAGCAGCGGATTGCCTTTGCGGTCCACCGTTTTGCCCGCCGGCACTTTCACCCAGCCTTCGCTCATGCAGTATTCGGCCACATCGGAGCGCTCTTGGTTGTTGAAACGAATGCCGACATCTTGCTCAAACACAGCCGCGACATGGTGCGGGCTGCGCGGGTCAATCGACAAATGATCAGGCAAGGCAGGAAGAGCGGTGGGTTCAGTCATGGGATTTTTCTCAAACAGTGTCAAACAGGGCTCGATTTTCCCTGATTTGGTGGCCACACCACGCCACCCCTTGGCCCCCTGGTTGAATTCAAACCCAGCAGGGGTCGAATCAAGCCCTGCGCAGGGGCTTCATTCCAACGCCATGTCAATAGGATCTGTTGTTGCTTCGCCTTGCCGTGCGTCTGCACTGTCTGCGGCTTCGCGCCTAAGCTCCTATCGATCTGAAAATGGAATCAGACGCCCGCCAGCATGCGCAGGCCGCCCGGGTTCACCAGGCTCAAGGTGCGCCCCGATCCGCTGATCAGACTGCGCTCGCGCAATTGGCGTAACACGCGAGACAACGTCTCAGGCGCAATGCCCAGCTGCGCTGCAATGGAGCGCTTGCGCTGTTGCAGCTGCACTTCCATTTCGCCTTGGGAGCTGGCGTGCGCGTGGCTCAGCAGCCATTCGGCACAGCGGGCTTCGGCATCTTTGGCAAGCCGACTGGCTGCAAACTCGGTCTGGCGACGGTGCGCGAGGGCCACATCGTGCAATACCGCTTGGGCAGCATCCGGCAAATCGGTGATGGCACTGCGAAATTCAGACACCGGGACATAGCGCAACCTCACTTCGGTTTCAGCCACGGCATCGACCACATGGGGCAGGTTCAAAACGGCTGAAGTGGACTCCAACCAGCAAGGCCCCTCGGCCACGCCCAATTGATGTTCCAGCACCGTGCCGTCCAAAAGACCCAAAGCAACACGGCCTGATTCGATGTAACACACCCAAGGCGACGGGGCGCCTCGTTTGATCAGCATGTCACCCACAGCGGCAAGCTGGTATTCGGCGGAAGGGGCAAGGCGTTGGACTGAAATCATGGAGGGACTGTGCCGCGCCATGCGGCCCCACACCTTGAGCAACATCAAAGAATCGGCGGTAAACCACGACAAGAAGGCAAGAAGCCCGCCATCTCCCGGTGAGTCGAGAGGTGATGCACCACGGCCCCCTACCGGCGCTGGCAACTGGCTGGTGGCTTGAAAACACAATCGGCTGGCGCTGCCGTTGAACCTAAAATGCTATTAAATAAGGAGCTGCTTGCGCAGGGTGGGAAAGGGCTAGACCCTGTTTTCTTATCTACCGAGCGCTGCAATGCGGATCACACGCCGCCGATAGCCGATGGTGCGTGCCAGTGTCCGACCCTCCTCGCAACCAGGCCACCCAGTGGCTTGGGTACCCGTGCAAGCCAAGCAGACGTGAAAAAGCCCCGGTGTGTCCAGCGGGGCTTTTCCATCGGGATTTTCTGAAGGTCCCGCCTGAGGAAGCTCAGATCAGGGAGTTTTTCGCCTCTGGCGCGGCAATTGGGCTTTACTCGCCCAGATAAGCAGCGCGGACTTTCGGGTCGTTCAGCATGTCTTGGCCCCTGCCGGTCATGGTGATCAAGCCCGAATCCATCACATAGCCGCGGTTGGCAATGGCCAAGGCACGACTGGCGTTTTGCTCCACCAGCAGCACCGTGACGCCTTGCGCAAAAACGTCTTGAATGACTTCAAAAATTTTGTCCACCATGATGGGAGACAAGCCCATGGAAGGTTCATCCAACAGCAAGACCTTGGGACGCGACATCAGCGCCCGGGCCATCGCCAACATTTGCTGCTCGCCGCCAGACATGGTGCCCGCCAGTTGATCACGCCGCTCTTTCAAGCGCGGGAAGATGGTGAACATCTTGTCGATGTCGGCCAAAATGTCGGCCTTGTCGTCGCGGATGTAGGCACCCATGTGCAAGTTCTCAAGAATCGTCATGCGGGTGAACACACCTCGGCCTTCCGGCACCATGGCCAGACCCTGCTTGACGAGGTCCCAAGGGCCTTGACCCCGAATGCTTTTTCCCAAGTAATCAATGTCACCTTCATTGAGGGGCAAAGACCCTGTGATGGCCTTCATGGTGGTGGTTTTACCCGCGCCGTTGGAGCCGATCAGGGAGACCAATTCGCCCTCACGCACTTCGAAATCCACGCCTTTGACAGCCTGAATACCGCCGTACGCGACTTTGAGGCCAGAAACTTTAAGGAGAATAGTTGTCATATCAGTGCCCGCTGGTGCCTAGGTAGGCTTCAATCACTTTTTCATTTCTCTGCACATCGGCCGGTGTCCCTTCGGCAATTTGCTTGCCGTAATCAAGCACCGTAACGCGATCGCACAGGCCCATGACCAATTTCACATCGTGTTCGATGAGCAAAATGGTGCGGTTGTCGTTGCGAATTTTGTCAATGAGTTCGCGCAACATCACCTTTTCAGTGGCGTTCATGCCCGCCGCCGGCTCATCGAGGGCGATCAACTGAGGGTCTGTGGCCAACGCACGGGCAATTTCCAGGCGCCGTTGGTCGCCATAGCTCAGGGTGCGCGACTTGAAGTCGCCCAGCTGACCGATGCCCACGTAGTCGAGCAATTCTTTCGCGCGCTCCGCAATGGCTTTCTCTTCAGCCTTGAAGCTTTGGGTGCGGAAAATCGCACCCAACAAGCCGGAGCCGGTGCGGATGTGACGCCCGACCATGACGTTTTCCAAGGCCGTCATTTCTGCAAACAGACGAATGTTTTGGAAGGTGCGGGCAATGCCTGCCTTGGCAACTTCGTGAACCGCGGTGGGCTGGTACGGTTTTCCCGCCAGCGAGAAACTGCCACTGTCCGGCGTATACAAGCCGGTCAGCACGTTGAAAAAAGTGGTTTTTCCGGCACCGTTGGGGCCAATCAGGCCATACACCTGGCCCCGCTCGATTTTGATGCCCACATCGCTCAGGGCCTGCAGGCCACCAAAGCGTTTAGAAACGCCGGAGACGTTGAGTACTGTGTCTGTCATGTTCGTTCCATTACATTCTGTTGAGAACCGGGTGCTGACCTTTGGGACGGCACCCGGTTCTGCTGGTTATCACGCCTTGTTGTTTTGCAGAGCCTTGCCATGCTCAGGCGCAGGCCACAAGCCACGAGGACGTACCAGCATGATGAAAATCATGGCCAGACCAATGAGCAGCTGACGCAGGATGGAGGCGTCCAGACGGCCATCGGTCATGGCTTGCAGCGGACCGGCCACATAGCGCAACACCTCAGGCAGGGACGCCAGCAGAATCGCACCCAAAATGACACCGGGCAGGTGGCCAATGCCGCCCAAAACGACCATGGCCACAATCATGACCGACTCCATCAGCGTGAAAGACTCTGGCGAGACGAAACCCTGAAAAGAGGCAAACATCGCACCCGATACGCCCCCAAAGGTGGCGCCCATGCCGAACGCCATCAACTTCAGGTTGCGGGTGTTGATGCCCATCGCCTTGGCGGCAATCTCATCTTCACGAATGGCCATCCAAGCGCGGCCCACGCGGGAGAGTTGCAAACGGTGCGAGATGATGACGCTCACGCACGCCAGGAACAGGAACAGGTAGTAATACAGGGACACGGACGACACATCAAAACCAAAGACCGTCAGGCTCTCGCCAAAGTCCATGCCAAAAATATGGAAAGAATCAATAGTACCCAGGCCTTTGGGGCCATTGGTGATATTGACGGGGTAGTCCAGGTTGTTCATGAACACGCGCACAATTTCACCAAAACCCAGGGTCACAATCGCCAAATAGTCACCGCGCAGGCGCAAGGTAGGAGCGCCCAGCAAAATGCCAAACAGTCCAGCCAGCGCAGCCGACAGCGGAATGACAATCCAAATTGGCATGTGCATGCCATTGGGGAACATGGCCGCGATCGCCGGAAAGGTCTCAATCAGGTGAGGCGACCCCAGCAAAGCGTACATATAGGCACCAATGGCGAAAAACGCCACATAACCCAAGTCCAGCAAACCGGCATAACCCACCACAATGTTCAAGCCTAGCGCCAGCAGTACATAGAGCAAGGCCATATCTGCAATACGAACCCAGGCGTCACCAAACCCTTGCAGCACCAAAGGCAGCACCAGCACGCCCAAGGCCATCAGGGCAAAGAGAAAAATATTCTTTTGTTGTTTCATGATGAATGTCCTTTAAGCGCGGTCTGCCACTCGTTCGCCGAGCAAACCGGAGGGTCGCAGCGTCAGCACAATGATCAAGACGATAAAAGCAAAGATGTCTTGGTAATGGCTACCCAGCACACCGCCCGTGAGATCCCCAATGTAGCCAGCGCCCAAGGTCTCAATCAGACCGAGCAAGATGCCACCCACCACGGCACCACCCAGATTGCCAATACCGCCCAGCACGGCGGCAGTAAACGCTTTCAAACCAGGAAGGAAACCCATGGTGTGGTGGGCGACGCCATAGTTGGCGGCCCACATCACCCCCGCAATGGCGGCCAGCACGGCACCAATCAGGAAGGTGGCGGAAATAACCATATCGGGCTTCACCCCCATCAAGGCAGCCACGCGAGGATTCTCAGCAGTGGCACGCATGGCGCGACCCAACTTGGTGTAGTGCACCAGCCACATCAGAACGGCCAAGGACACTGCGGTCAGGCCCAAAATCAACACTTGGGTTGGCGAAATTACCGCGCCCCCCAACTCAAACGGCGTGGTGGGCAACATGGCAGGAAACGACTTGTAGTTGGGTTTCCAAATGACCATGGCAACCGCTTGCAAGAAAATCGACATACCAATGGCGGTAATCAAGGGTGCCAGCCGAGGACTGTTGCGAAGCGGTCGATAGGCCAGCTTTTCAATCACAAAGTTCAGTGTGGCGGCGACGACGCAGGCAATGATCAAAGACAACAAAAGAATGAGCCAACCCGGAATGCCAGGCATGGCGTCCTTCATCAAACCGATGATGCTCCAACTGGTCAAGGCCCCGATCATCAGCACTTCACCGTGAGCGAAGTTGATCAGCCCAATGATGCCGTACACCATGGTGTAGCCCAAGGCCACAAGGGCATACATGCTGCCCAACACCATACCGTTGATGATCTGCTGTAACAAAATATCCATAAACTTCTCCGATTTTTGACCTGCGCACAAATCAACTGAATGATGATGAGTGGTTAGCCTTATGAGCTCCACCAGAACCTAAGCGATGACTTTTTCAACGCCACCACACCAGCTTTTGGGTGGTCGGAATTGTAGCGAAGGGGGGTCCGTGCCCCCACGTTGATTCACGTGGGTTTACCCTGATCCATCATGTAATCGAACCCTCTATTAGAAAAACTGATGTTGAGGCATCTGCCTGCCAAGTGGTCTGGAATGAAATGAAGCGGTTGATCCAGACAATGAGCCAACTCGGTGCTCAAAAACCGGGGGAGAGGGTGTGCAAGGGAATGCGCCCGACGGTTGGTGAAAAGCGGATTGAAGCGCATCCCGGTGGTCAGCGCCACCTCGCCCGCGCTGAACAAGGGGCAGGGTGTGTGGTGCGATTGCAGCGCGCCTTGCCTTTGGATCAAATGACGCTGCAGCCCTTGACAGGTCTTTGCTAGCAGCTATTTAAATAGTAGCAAAAACTGCATCAAGCCGGTCTGGCATGGGTCACGAGTCAACGGCAAGCGCATTCATTGGCCTACGTTTGCCGTTGCGTACTCCGAGTTAAATGACTGCTTGGTCCAGCGCTTGACGCAGGTCCGCCAACACATCCTCAATATCTTCCAACCCAACGGACAAGCGAACCAGGCCTTCCGAAATACCCGCTGCGGCCCGCTCTTCCGGCGTGTAAGTGGAATGCGTCATGCTGGCGGGGTGCTGTGCCAAGGTTTCCGCGTCACCCAGGCTCACGGCACGTGTCACCAGCTTCAGGGCATCCATGAAACGAACGCCCGCCGCGAGCCCTCCCTTCAACTCAAAGGCCACCATGCCGCCAAACTGGCGCATTTGGCGCTTGGCCAGCGCGTGCTGTGGACTGCTCGGCAGGCCGGGGAAGTACACCGCGTGGGTGGCACTGTGTTGCTCTAGCATCTCGGCAAGCACTTGAGCGCTCTGGCAATGGCGGTCCATGCGCAGGGTTAAGGTTTTGAGGCCACGCATCACCAAATGCGCGTCTTGCGCCGACATGACCGCACCCGTCATGTCTTTCAAACCAAACAGCCGCACTTTCAGGGCCATTTCAGCGTTGGCAAAAACAGCGGCTCCCGCCGTCAGGTCACCGTGCCCACCCAGGTATTTGGTCATGGAGTGCACGCTCACATCCGCGCCCAACAACAAAGGCTGCTGCAGGTAAGGCGTGCAGTAGGTGTTGTCCACCACCACTTGGGCGCCACCCGCATGGGCAATCGCGGCGACAGCTTCAATGTCAACCAAGCGCATATTGGGATTGGCGGGTGTCTCAAAATACACCACGCGGGTGCGCGGGCCCATGGCAGCGGCGACATTGGCAGGATCCGACATGTCCACATGGCGCACGGTGACGCCGAACCGGGTCAAGCCATGGTTCAGAAACGCGTAGGTGCAGCCATAGAGGGTGATGTCGGCCAACACCTCATCGCCCTGCTCCAGCATCGACCACAACGTGGCAGTGATTGCGCCCATGCCTGAACCAAACACCACCGCGCCCGCGCCCTCCTCTAGGCTGGCCAAGCGCCCTTCCAACAACGCCAAAGTGGGATTGCCCACCCGGGTATAAAAATAGCCCGGTTCTTCACCGGCAAAGCAGCGGGCGCCATAAGCCACGTCGGGAAAGGAGTAGGTGGACGAGGTGTAAATGGGGGGCACCAGCGCGCCTTTGTTTTCGGCGGGGTTGTAACCGAAGTGAATGGCCCGCGTGCTGAACCCGGTGGAAGGTGATTTGGGAATGGTCATGACGTCGTCTCCTGGTAAATTTTTTAAAGTCGGTCAAAACGTTGCGTGCGCACTGCGCCAGCGGTGTGGAAATCAGCAGCAGGTCGGGCGCAGGTGAAAGCGTTCGATCAGCCTTGGCGTGCCCTTTGCCAGACAGAGCGTGGGCAAGACAAAAAGCAATACTGCGGCGCAATCGCCCTCCGCTGGATTCAACACCTTCTTCAATTCAATGGATCAACCTCGTTTTGAAACAGAATTTTGAACCGCCACACGGCGAATATTTTGTCTAAACAGGGGATTTTTTCTCTGAGATGTAGACTAATCATCTCAATTATTTTTTATTGGAGGCAATTAATGCCTGGCAACCCCCAAAAGCTTGATGCCACCGACCGCCGACTGCTCACCGCCCTGCAAAAAGATGGTCGAACCACCATTGGCGAGTTAGCTGAGCTGGTGTCGCTGTCGCAATCGCCTTGCTGGCGTCGCGTGCGTCAGTTGGAAGAATCAGGAATGATTGCGGGCTACCACGCACGGCTGGACCGCAAAAAGCTGGGCTATGGGGTTTTGGGTTTTGTCCACCTGGCAATGCACGACCACACGCCCGACATGGCCACCGCCTTTGAGCGGGAAGTGGTGGCGCTGCCCCAAGTTTTGTCCTGCCACAACCTGTCAGGGCGCTACGACTATCAATTGGAACTGGTGGCGCAAGATTTGGAAGCCTTTGCCGAGTTTGTGCGCAGCAGTATTCGCGGCTTGCCAGGCGTGAGAGAAATATCAACCAGCTTTTCGCTGAAAGAAGTCAAGCGTTCTATCGCGTTGCCAGTGCAATGAAAAATGCGGCTTTCGGCAAAAAGAAACCTGGCCTGTTGAGGCGGTAGCGGTAAAAGCCCCCCCCCGCTCTCACGGTTCAACTTTTCAGGGCTTCCTCATCCCAACGCTTCAGTAAGGCCAGCTTTTCACCAATTTTGGCCTCCAACCCCCGGGGCGTCGGTTGGTACCAACCCGGCGCCGGCATACCGTCAGGCAAATAGGTCTCACCGGCGGCATAGGCATTGGGTTCATCGTGCGTGTACCGGTAGTCATGCCCATAGCCCAGTTCTTTCATCAGTTTTGTGGGCGCATTTCGCAGGTGAACAGGAACCTCACGGCTTTTGTCCCCTTTGACAAAGGCCTTCGCCTGGTTGTAGGCGTTGTAGCCCGCATTGCTCTTGGCCGCAACGGCCAAATAGATCACGGCCTGTCCCAAAGCCAACTCACCCTCGGGACTGCCCAGGCGCTCAAAAGTCAGGGCCGCATCGTTGGCAATTTGCATCGCCCTGGGGTCGGCCAACCCAATGTCTTCCCACGCCATGCGAATAATCCGCCGCGACAAATACCGCGCGTCGGCGCCCCCATCCAACATCCGGGTCAGCCAATAGAGGGCCGCATCGGGGTGGGAGCCCCGGACTGATTTGTGCAAAGCTGAGATTTGGTCGTAAAAGTTGTCCCCCCCTTTGTCAAAACGGCGGCTGTTCAAGGTCAATGCATTCTGGAGAAAATCAGCCGTGATCAAAGTGAGTTGTGAGGCTTTGGCTGCGGTACTGGTCTGCTCCAGCAGGTTCAAGAACCGCCGCGCATCACCGTCTGCATAGCCAATCAGGGTGTCCCTGGCCAAGTCGTCAAATTCAAGATGACCCAATCCCAGGTCTTGCGCCCGGATCAGCAGCAGCTTCAACTCGTCGTCTGTCAGTGACTTGAGCACATACACCTGAGCGCGTGACAACAGCGCCGAGTTCACTTCAAAAGAGGGATTCTCCGTGGTGGCGCCAATGAAGGTCACCAAGCCGCTTTCGGCATACGGAAGCAGCGCGTCTTGTTGGGATTTATTGAACCGGTGAATCTCATCGACAAACAAGATCGTGTGCTTGCCCATGGCCAAATTCTGTTGGGCCTGCTCCATCGATGCCCGGATGTCTTTCACACCAGAAAACACCGCAGACAGAGCGATGAACTCACATTTGAAAGCGCTGGCGGTGAGTCGCGCCAAGGTCGTTTTACCCACGCCGGGGGGACCCCAAAAGATCATGGAATGCGGCTTGCCCGACTGAAAAGCCAATCGCAGCGGTTTGCCCTGCCCCAGCAGATGGGACTGCCCGACGACCTCATCCAGGGTCTTGGGCCGAAGGGCTTCCGCCAAAGGGGCAGCCGGCTGGTTGGCGAACAGATCAGACATGGTGGAAATTCTCAACTCGTAAAAAAGCCCGAAGTGAGGGGTGGCGACCAACAGAGGCCATTACATGTACGCTGCGTTGGAAAGCCGTTGCGCCGCACAGCCCGGCACGGGGCTACTGGCGAATCACGTCGGTTCCCGCCGGCGGTTTGAACTGGAAAGCGTCTGGCCCCAACGTCGGGTTCACTTCCACCTTGCTGAATGTCAGCAGGGAACGTTGACCAAAGCTGTCCAAAATTTCCAGTGCCGCCAATTCAGCGTTTTTTCCGGTGGCTCGAAACCCGACCCGAACGGTGTCCAACTGGCCCTCTTTTGACTTTGGCATAGCAGCCACCCACTGCAACCCATCTTTGTCAGGGGCATCTGTCAAGGTGAAATCTGCTTGAAGTGCTTTTAAATCAGGGGCTGCGGCAATCAAGGCAGCTGGCGTTGAACCCAGCACTTGAGACTGTTTGCGCGCGGTGGCCTGGTTCAAATCAACATCAAACAGCCACAACGTTTGACCGTCGGCCACGATGCTTTGTGCGAAAGGCTTGAGGTAAATGAACTTGAAACGGTTCGGGCGAGAAAACTCAAACGTGCCCGATGAGGTTTTGACTCGGGGCGACTGACCTTCTTTGGGCGGGGCGCTAACCACTTGGGTGAACTCTGCCCGACCGGTCTTAACGGTGGACACGAATAGTTCTAAGCTTTCTAAGCCTCCAGCCCATACAGGACCTGCGCAAGCAGCTACTAAAACAATAGCAAAACCTGATTTCTTCATTGAACTCCTTAAGATTCGGCGCGCGCTGGCACCAAAATGTCACGTTGACCGCTGCTGCTCATCGCGCTCACCAACCCCGCGTTCTCCATGTCTTCCACAAGTCGGGCTGCGCGGTTGTAGCCAATCTTGAGATGGCGCTGGACCAATGAAATACTGGCCTTTCGGTTCTTCAGAACGATTTCGACCGCTTGGTCATACAGGGGATCTTTCTCACCCACGGGGTCACCACTGGGATCACTCTCGCCGTCAACAGTTCCCCCCTCCAGCAAGCCCTCCACATAATTGGGTTCACCCTGCGACTTCAAATAGCTGACCACCCGGTGCACCTCTTCGTCGCTCACAAAGGCACCGTGCACCCGTATGGGCAGACCGGTGCCACTGGCCATATAAAGCATATCGCCCATGCCCAACAAAGCCTCGGCCCCCATCTGATCCAGAATGGTGCGGCTGTCAATCTTGCTGCTGACCTGAAACGCAATGCGGGTCGGAATATTGGCTTTGATCAAACCGGTGATCACATCCACACTGGGGCGCTGGGTGGCCAGTATCAAGTGAATGCCGGCCGCGCGGGCTTTCTGCGCCAACCGGGCGATCAACTCCTCAATTTTCTTGCCGACCACCATCATCAGATCAGCCAATTCGTCAATCACAACCACGATGTGAGGCAGGCGTTCCAACGGCTCGGGCGACTCCGGCGTCAGGCTAAATGGGTTGCCGATGTGCTCTCCTCGCGCCGTGGCCTCGTCAATCTTGGTGTTGTAGCCTGCAAGGTTTCGCACACCCATCTTGCTCAGCAACTTGTAGCGGCGCTCCATTTCGGCCACACACCAAGTCAAACCATGCGCCGCTTGCCGCATGTCGGTCACCACGGGCGCCAACAGGTGGGGAATGCCTTCGTACACTGACATCTCCAGCATCTTGGGATCAATCATGAGCAAGCGCACATCAGCGGCATCTGCCTTGTAAAGCAAACTCAAAATCATCGCATTGATACCGACCGATTTGCCTGAACCCGTGGTTCCTGCCACCAGCACGTGCGGCATTTTGGCCAGGTCGGCGACCACCGGATTTCCGATAATGTCCTTGCCCAGGCCCATCGTCAAAAGCGACTTTGCCTCGTGGTAAACCTGCGACCCCAAGATCTCGGAGAGCCGGATGGATTGCCGCTTTGCGTTAGGCAGCTCAAGCGCCATGTAGTTCTTGCCTGGAATCGTCTCCACCACCCGAATCGACACCAAACTCAATGAACGGGCCAGGTCTTTGGCCAGCCCCACAATTTGAGAACCCTTGACCCCGGTCGCTGGTTCGATCTCATAGCGGGTAATCACTGGACCGGGTTGCGCCAGCACGACGCGCACCTCCACCCCAAAATCTTTGAGTTTTTTCTCGATCATGCGGCTGGTCATCTCCAGCGTCTCTGGTGCCACGGTTTCCTGGCGTTCCAGGGCACTGTCTAACAAGGCAACCTGTGGCAGCTTGCTGTCAGAGAGCTCAGTAAACAAGGGTTTTTGACGCTCTTTCGCCATCGGCGCACTTTTGGGGACCTCGGTCATGATCGGCTCCACCCCGACCGGCTCACGGTGAGGCACAACCTTGTCTTCTTGCCGCTCAACTGCCACGACGGTAGAGCGCGCTCGGGCGGCCTTGCGGCCCAAGGCCATGTCTTGGGCGACCTCGCGTTGGTTGCGCCGTGAATCAACTTGAAAGTACAACCACCCCCCCAAACGTTCCGCCACATGAGCCCACGAGAACCGAAACACCATCGAAGCACCTAGAACCCCCAAGGCAATCGCCACCAAGCCGGACCCTGAAAATCCGAGCCATTGATTACCCAATGGCCCCAGAAAATACCCCAGGATTCCCCCACTGTGCCCTGGAAGGCGCGTCTCCCAGCTGTAAAAACGTGTCCACTCCAGCGACGTGCTTGCGCCGAGCAACAGGATCAAGCCCAACCAAAATACGACACGCCCGGGCAAATAGCGAGCGGGTAAAGACGGAACAACCTCTGGTTTGGGCAGGATTAATTCTCGCGAGCGCAACCAAAGCGCCAGTTTGGACAACCAAACGCGTACAGCAGCCCCCAAACACCACCATACTGAAAAGCCCAGCGTAAAGTAGCTTGCATCCGACACCCAAGCACCCAGCCAACCGGCGCGGTTCACCAGCGCGCCGCCGCTGCCGGAAGTAGACCAAGCCGCATCATTTGCAGAATAGGTCACCATGGAAAGGGTCCAAACCGCCAACACGAGAAACCCCACGACAAGCAAGACCTCATCAGCAAACCGGCTCCATCCGGAACGGTAGGGTGCGATTGCAGTGCGCGAGGCGTTCAGTGTGTTGATTGAGTAAGACATTGGAAACGGGTCAAGAATAGGGGGCTGGCTCGATTGTCGGACAGCCCGCCTCACCGGGGTGACGCACGGCGCTCGGTAAGCGTAATCAGCCCGCCCTCGCTGATTTCGATAAACCCTTGCTCCTCAAAGTCTCGCATCACGCGACTGACCATTTCACGCGAGGCCCCGACCATTTTGGCAATATCTTGACGTGACATTTTGTCGCGAATGACCAACTTTTTGTCTCCTGCAGGAATCGCATACCCCATCAGCACTTTGGCCACTCGCTCATACACGTTCAAGAGCGCCAAAGAACTTATTTTTTCATTGGCTTGTCTCAAGCGCAGCACCAGCCCACGCATCACCGCCTGTGCCATGGGCGCATTGTCATTCAAGCACCGCTCAAATTCTGATCGCCCCAATACCAAGGCATCGGTCTGAATTTCAGCCACCACGCTGGCTGAATGCGGTTCACTGTCAATCAAACTCATCTCGCCCGAATAATCTCCTGGTCTCAATGTCGCCAAGATGACCTCGCGCAGTTGTCGGTCGGTCATGACCACGCGCGCACGCCCTGCCAAAATCAAAACCAGAGCGTTGGCCTGCGCTCCTTGCTCAACCATGGCTTCACCGCGCTTGTAGCGCCGCTTCGTCACCGCCTGAGACAGCAGAATGCTCTGATCGGAGGTCATCATCGTGAAAAGCGGTACGCGACGGATCAGCTCCGCATGGCTCAAAATTGACATTCCCATTTCCCATTTTTGATTTCCAAGGCTTTGTTGGCCGTGCCAGCAGTGTTTCTTACAATTGTCAAACTAGCCTATGCGCTAACTCTTCCTGACAGCTGGCGTTATTGATTTTCCACTTGGCGCCTCGAACTGTACACGGCAGTATTCATTTATTACAAAAGGTTTTCAAGATGGCCAACACAAGACATGCGCGAGTTCTCATCCTGGGGTCTGGTCCAGCGGGGTACACCGCCGCCATCTACGCCGCGCGCGCCAACCTGAACCCGATGCTGATCACTGGCATTGCACAGGGTGGCCAACTGATGACGACGACAGAGGTGGACAACTGGCCCGCCGATGTTGATGGGGTGCAAGGGCCAGAGTTGATGCAACGCTTTCAAGCGCATGCTGAGCGATTCAAAACCGAGATTGTGTTTGATCACATCCACACCGTTGACTTCAGCCAACGCCCCTATCGGTTAACCGGTGACAGCGGCGACTACACCTGCGATTCACTCATCATCTCCACTGGCGCGTCCGCCAAATACTTGGGCCTGCCGTCAGAAACGGCGTTCATGGGTCGCGGTGTGTCAGGTTGTGCCACGTGCGACGGCTTTTTCTACCGTGAACAGGTGTGTTGCGTAGTCGGTGGTGGCAATACCGCAGTGGAAGAGGCCCTGTATCTGTCCAACATTGCCAGCAAAGTGATCCTTATCCACCGCCGGGACAAATTCAAGGCGGAACCCATCCTGATCGACAAACTAATGGAAAAGGTCAAGGCGGGCAAGATTGAACTTAAAACCTTCTTCACCCTGGACGAGGTGCTTGGGGACGCCACAGGTGTCACCGGCGTGAGAATCAAAAACGTGGACACCGGCGCCACTGAAGACCTGGTTTTAAAGGG
>JBAQDW010000134.1:0-2705 GCA_049286445.1 Rhodoferax sp.
ATGCTGGACGCCCGGCTGCGCCCCAGCAGCGCAGTGCCTGTGGTGCTGAACCTGGCCTCGCAGGAGTACTTTCGTGCGGTGGACCGCAAGGCGCTCAAGGCGAGGGTGATCGACTGTGTGTTCGAGGACTGGAAAGCCGGCGCCTACAAGGTCATCGGCATCCACGCCAAGCGCGCACGCGGGCTGATGGCGCGCCACTGCACGGTGCACCGCCTGGCGTCGCCCGACGCCCTGGCAGCGTTCAACGCCGAGGGCTATGTCCACGATGCGGGCTCCAGCAGCACAGACCGGCTGGTCTTCAGACGCCGCAGCACTTGACGGCCACGGCAGAATGGACTGATGCCATACCGCCGCAACCCCCACACCACTGACCACAACAGCCACCACAACCGCAGTGCGCAGAACCACAGCGCCACGCAGGCCGTCACACCGCAATTGCGTGACTGGATCGTTGCCCAGGCACAGGCCAACGTGCCTGCGCCGACCCTCTTGCAAGCCATGTGCGATGCTGGCTGGGACGAAAACGTGGCGCTGGACGCCATGGACACCACCCTGCGCGAGCACCTGGCGCACACCGCACACCAAGAAGGACTGCCGCGTGCGAGTGCCCTGCCGCAGCCGGCCCTGCAGCACTCGCCAGCGCGCATTGACGTCGGCGACCGCACGGTCGAAGTGCTGGTGTCTATGGCGCTGCCGCGCTTGGTGGTGTTTGGCAACCTGCTGTCGGGCGAAGAATGTGACGCGCTGATTGAAGCAGCCGCGCCGCGCATGGCGCGCTCGCTCACGGTGGCAACCGACACCGGCGGCCAAGAGGTCAATGCCGACCGCACCAGCGCCGGCATGTTCTTTGCGCGCAGCGAAAACCCGCTGGTGCAGCGCATCGAGGCGCGCATTGCCCGCCTGCTGGACTGGCCGCTGGACCACGGCGAAGGTTTGCAGGTGCTGCACTACCCGCCTGGCGCCGAGTACAAGCCGCATTACGACTATTTCGACCCTGCCGAGCCAGGCACCCCGACATTGCTGCGCCGGGGTGGCCAGCGCGTCGCCACACTCATCCTGTACCTGAACACCCCAGAAGCCGGTGGTGGAACCGTGTTTCCAGACGCACACATGCAAGTGGCCGCACAGCGCGGCAACGCGGTGTTCTTCAGCTACGACAGGCCACACCCTGACACCCGTTCGCTGCATGGTGGCGCCCCGGTGCTGCAGGGAGAAAAGTGGATTGCCACCAAGTGGCTGCGTGAGCGCACATTCACCTGAAACCCTTGCTTTTCAGCGAAAATGAAAGACATGACTGGTTACAAAAAAATTTCTTTTCGCACCCGGTTGCTGCTTCTGGTCGCATTCATCGTGCTGGTGGGCTACGCAATCACTCTGGCGGTACTGAGCCGCCAGGCCGGCAGCCTGCAGCAAAAGACCGCACTGCAGTACACCGCTCAGCTGGCCACCAGCGAAGGCGCCAAGGTCGCTATCGGTCTGGAGCGTGCACTGGACTCCGCACGCACCCTGGCACAGGGACTGGGCAGTCTTAAAAGTGCCGGGCTGGCCGACCGGGCCAGCGCAGATGCGCTGCTGAAAGGCGTGTTGGTGGGCAACCCTGGCTTTCTGGGCGTCTGGACCATCTGGGAGCCCAACGCCTTTGACGGCAAGGACGGCGAATATGCCAACCTGCCAGGGCACGGCGCCAGTGGCCAGTACGTACCCTACTGGAACCGGGGCAATGGCAGCGTGGGCGTGGAGCCTTTGGTGGACTATGACAAGCCTGGCCCAGGCGACTTCTACCAACTGGCCAAGGCCAGCGGCCAGGAAACCGTACTGGAACCTTATGCCTACACTTTGGCAGGCAAGTCGGTGCTGATGACCAGCCTGGTCGTTCCCATCCAGATCGACGGACGCTTTGTGGGTGTGGCAGGAACCGACTTGACTCTGGCCAGCTTGCAGCACACCGTGGAAAAGGTGCGTGCTTATGGCACCGGCTATGCCAGCCTGCTGTCCAACAATGCCATCTATGTAGGCGACCGCGACGCCGAGAACGTGGGCAAAGCATTGAACCAGGCCAAAGGCCTGGACCTGGTCCGGCAAGCCATTGCAGAGGGCCGCACTTTGCAAAACCATTTTTTTGACCCCCGATTGCAAACCGACGTCACCCGGGTGCATGTGCCCATCGAGATCGGAATGACACACACCCCCTGGTCTTTTGCCATCACAGTGCCCAACGACACGGTCCTGAGCGAAGTGCACCAACAGCGCCTGACTGCCATAGGGCTGGGGGCTTTGAGCACCGTTCTGGTTTCCCTTGTCCTGGCTTTTGCGCTGGAACGCATGGTGCTGCGGCCGCTTGGCGGAGAGCCTGGTGAGGCTGCCAGAATCACGGCCCGCGTAGCCCATGGCGATTTGGGCCAGCCGATTGCGCTGGGCGCCAACGACAGCACCAGTCTGATGGCGCATTTGCAAGGCATGCAAAACAGCCTGGCCAGTGTGGTGGCCAAAGTGTGCCAGGGCGCTGACAGCGTGGCCACAGCCAGCGCCCAAATCTCCCAAGGCAACCACGACCTGTCGGCGCGCACCGAAAGCCAGGCCAGCGCACTGGAGCAAACCGCGGCTTCCATGGAGCAACTGAGCGCCGCAGTGACCCAGAACGCCGACAACGCACGCCAGGCCAATGCCTTGGCACACAGCGCCTGCCGCGTGGCAACCCAGGGCGG
>JBAQDW010000135.1:0-1716 GCA_049286445.1 Rhodoferax sp.
GGATGAGGGTCGCTTGGCGGTGACCAAGTAATAAAACCCCGCCACGGCAAGACTGAAGAACCAGCCAAAGTCAAACAAGCTGATCAGTGGCGCGGCCACCGTCGCTGGGTCCAACACGCCGGAGACCACCAAGTAGCCGGGCAGACAAGGTAGCACGCCCAGCGCAAACGCAATCAGTGCATGGATATTCCAGCCACTGTTGTATTCATAGGCACCGTTGCGGCGGTACAGGTCGTCCACTTGAAGTTCCCCCTTGCGCACCAAATAGTAGTCCACCAGCATGATGCCGGCAATGGCGCCCAGCAAGGTGCCGTAGCCACCCAGCCAAGTGAACAGGTAGCCGCCCGAGGTGGCCAGCAGTTTCCAAGGCATGAACAACAGGCCGATACCTGCGGCAATCAGGCCACCGGTGCGAAAGCTGATTTTGCCCGGGGCGATATTGGAAAAATCGTACGAAGGCGACACCAAATTGGCTGCCACATTGGTGGTCAGGTTCGCCAGCAAAATCACCAGCAGACCCACCGCCGAGGCAAAAGTGCCCATCTGGGTGAGCAAGCCGTCGGGAAAAATCTGTGCTTTGCCATACAAAATTTGCGATGCCGAGAAGCCAATGATGCCGACCATTGAAAACAAAGCCATGGGAATGGGCAAGCCCAACGCCTGACCCGTTACCTGATCGCGGTTGCTTTTGGCAAAGCGGGTGAAGTCGGGAATGTTCAATGCCAGTGTGGCCCAAAAACCCACTAACCCGGTCAGCGCTGCCCATGTTTTTGGGCCCCCCTCCACCACTTTCGCGGGCAAGTCAAACAACTGAGCGGCGGGCACTTGTACCAAGGCCCAAACCACCAGTGCGATGGAGGCGACCAGCATCAAAGGCGCGGCAAACACTTCGAGCTTGCGAATCGATTCCACGCCATTCCAGATGAAATAAATGTGCACCGCCCAGAAAGCATAAAAGCACACCAGCTGTGAAGTGCTGATGAACTCACCCTCACCAGGTCCCGCCAGCCCCATGCCGATCACATTCAAAAAACCATGCAAGGCCAGCGCCCCAAAATAGCAGTTGATAGAGAACCACCCGCACGCCACCAAGCCGCGCAAGACCGCCGGCAAATTAGCCCCCTTCACGCCAAATGACACACGCGCCAGTACCGGAAAGGGCAGCCCGTAGCGCGTGCCGGTGCGGCCGATCAGAATCATCGGCACAAGCACGATGCAGTTGGCCGCGAACACCAGCCAGATCGCCATTTGCCAGGTGAAGCCCTGATCCAACATGCTGCTGGCCATGGTGTAAGTGGGCACGCAGACCACCATGCCAATCCACAGCGCCGTGAAGTCGCGGATGCGCCATGTGCGTTGGGATGCGGTGGTGGGTAGCAGGTCCTCGTTGCTTAAAGAGGGATCATTCCTGGTCATTGAGCTTCCTTCACGCGGCAACGGCTTTGGCCATCGGGTTGTTGGGGTGGGTCGTCCAGTCGGCGTGGGTGGCGCTCACGGTTTTTCCCGTGCGCAGATCAACTTCGCCGGGCACCAGGTCACGCAGGGTGATGCATTCGGGCACCGGGCACACGAGGACACACAGATTGCAACCCACGCATTCGTCTTCTTTGACCTCGAAATGGCGCTTGCCGTCTTTGGTGGCCATGATGGCTTGGTGCGAGGTGTCTTCGCACGCAATGTGACAGCGCCCGCACTCAATGCACGAATCTTGGTTGA
>JBAQDW010000136.1:0-4104 GCA_049286445.1 Rhodoferax sp.
GACCCGTCTGTCGCGTGCGTACGCCCAAGCGCGAGAACTGTCGATTTTTCAGTTTGGCAGCACAGGCCGAAAGCGCCGGGTTTCGGCCCTGTTTGCGGTGCCGGCCTGAAATTGCCCCCCGCGCCACTGAATGGGCTTGGTCCATTCAAGACGCCTCCCACATCCTGGCCGGTCAAGCCGCGCAGTGGCTGGACTCTCCCGAGGGCTGGGGCGATGCGCCGCCGAGCATTCAACGGCTGGCCCACCGCTTGGGCGTCAGCGACCGCCATGTGCGCCGAATTTTTGAATCCCGCTTCGGTATCTCGCCCCTTCAATACCTGCAAACCCGCCGCCTGCTCAGTGCGAAACATTGGCTCACGGACACGCAGCTCCCGGTTCAACAGATCGCCACTTTGAGCGGGTTCGCCAGCGTAAGGCGCTTCAACGCGGTGTTTTCTGAGCACTACCAACTCTACCCCAGCGCTTTGCGCCGCAACATCCCCCCTGCCCAAGTCAATGCGCAACGCACCGGCCTTCGGCTCACACTGGCGTACCGCCCCCCCTATGACGTGACCACCATGGTGCAGTTCTTCGCCACCCGCCAGATCACGGGGCTGGAACAGGCCACACCAGACACCCACACCCCCAGCCTCGCCCGAACGCTGGCCCTGAGCGTGGGCGGTGTGTCCCACTCCGGCTGGATTCACGCCGCATTTGACCCCACGCGCTGCCGGATTGAGGTGCAAGTGAGCGATTCGCTGCACCCCGTGCTGCCCCACGTGATGGCCCGCGTGAGGGCATGGCTTGACGTCGATGCCGACCCACAGGCCATCAACGAACGTCTGAACAGCCACTTCCCGGGCGGCGAGGGGGTGCGAGTGCCGGGCACCTTGGACGGGTTCGAGCTGGCGGTGCGCGCCATTTTGGGCCAACAAGTCACCGTGGCCGCCGCTCGCACCCTGAGCACCCGCTTGGTGGCCCGGTTTGGCACGCCCCTCGCGACGCCTTTTGCCACCCTCACCCATTTGTTTCCGTCGGCGGGCGCCCTGGCGGGAGCGACAGGTGATGCGCTTGGCGGCCTGGGCATTGTTAAACAACGCCAAACCGCCCTCCAAACCTTGGCTCGCGCCGTGTTGGAGCACAGACTGCACCTGCACGCGGGTGCCGACCCGGCCAGCACCATGGCCACCCTCACCACCCTGCCCGGCGTGGGCGACTGGACGGCGCAGTACATCGCCATGCGCGCACTGCGCTGGCCCGATGCATTTCCCGCCGGTGACGTTGCGCTGCAAAAAGCGCTCGGCGTTCAACACGGCCCGCAACCCGCCAAAGCAGCGCTGGCCGCCTCCCTGATGTGGCAACCCTGGCGCAGTTATGCGGTGATTCGGGCCTGGGCGAGCCTCGGCAAAACTTCCAGTGAGACCCCTGCGATCACTATCAAATAGAGAGCTGCTTGCGCAGGTGCAGCAAGGGCTAGAGGCATAAAAGGCTTAAAGATGAAATTCCCGTCAACAACCGTTCAATCCACTTATGACAGCCCTTTGGGGCGCATCATTCTGGCCGCCACCGAAACGGCCCTGGTGGGTGTTTTTTTTCACAATCAAGCCCATTTACCTGAACTGGGGCAGTGGCCCAGGGCAGAAAAGCATGCCATTTTGCAGCAAGCGCAGGCCGAATTGACCGCCTACTTTGCGGGGCGGCGACACACTTTTGACATTCCTTTGGACCTGAGCAGTGGCACCCCTTTTCAACAAGCCGTTTGGGGCAACTTGCTCCAAATTCCTTGGGGTGCCACCACGAGCTATGGGGCCCTCAGCACCCTGATGGGCAAACCCACCGCCGTGCGCGCCGTGGGGGGCGCGGTGGGACGCAACCCGGTGAGTATCATCGTGCCCTGCCACCGCGTCGTGGGCGCCAACGGCTCGCTCACGGGTTACGCCGGTGGTTTGCCCCGAAAGATTGCACTGCTTCAACAAGAGGGGGCCGCGACAGACCTCTTCTCGCCACCCTCACCACCGACATCGAGCCCATCTTGAACTCAACCGCTCCCGCCAAACCTTGGCTCATTGAATTTGTTCTGCTGGCTGCCATCTGGGGTTCTTCTTTCTTGTTCATGCGCTTGGGCGCCAGTGAATTTGGTGCCTTGCCTACTGCCGGGCTGCGGGTCGGCATCGCGGCGGCCTTCCTGTTGCCCTTGTTGCTGTGGAGAGGCTTGGGGCCGCAGCTGATACGGCACTGGAAGAAGGTTTTTTTCGTCGGACTGATCAACTCTGGCATTCCGTTTGCTTGCTTCACTTACGCCCTGCTGTCCATCAGCACCGGCCTGTCCTCCGTTCTGAATGCGACCGTGCCCTTGTTCGGTGCACTGGTGGCTTGGGTGTGGCTCAAAGACCGACCTCACCGGACCCGAATGGTCGGTTTGGTGGTTGGGTTTTTGGGGGTTGCCCTGTTGGCGTGGGACAAAGCCAGCTTCACCCCCAACGCCACCGGCGGCTCCACCGGCTGGGCCGTGCTGGCGGTGTTATTGGCTTGTCTTTGTTATGGCATTGCCGCCAGCTACACCAAGCGTTACCTGACCGGTATGCCCTCCCTGGTCACGGCGACCGGGAGTCAGTTGGGGGCCACTGCGGGCTTGGCCCTGCCCACGCTGTGGTTGTGGCCCCAGTCCACCCCCAGCACGGGGGCCTGGTTGGCGCTGCTGGCGGTAGGCGTGTTGTGTACCGGCGTGGCTTATATTTTGTACTTTCGGCTGATTGAGAACGTGGGGCCGGCACGATCGCTCACCGTGACCTTCGTGGTTCCTGTGTTTGCAGTGGTGTACGGCGTGGTGTTTTTGAACGAAACCGTGTCGCTGTGGATGCTGTTTTGCGGCGCCATTATTGTGCTGGGCACCGCCCTGTCGGTCGGCCTGTTTCCCCGTCAAAGGCAAAAACTCGTCGCACCCCGATCAACGCGCTAACGGCTTGCTCAACCCGGGCGCCAGTTGATCGACCACAAAAACCAAAGTATCAAACCTGGAATGACCACAGGGAGCGACAGGGCCATAAACATCAGCATAGTCATCAAAAACGTCGAGATGTCGCTGATCCACAGCTTGAACAGCTCAACGAGATCAACATTCCAGAAACTCTGTTTTTTCATCCCCGAACGATAACCGCTGACCCGCCGCCACGCAATGCCAACAGGCTGGGACGAATCCGCCTGCACCCGCTGCTTGCCAGGCTGCCCCAGCCCCAAACCAGCAAACCCTGCTTGTGCTTTGAATGACGCTGAACGACGGCGGGACGCACCTGTCGCATGCATCACCCTCACGAGCGCCTGAATCAGCCTTGCTGCCAACCGGTGAATGGGCAGGGTGATGGTGCAGTGCACCAAATTATGGGATACTAGGGTTTTCCCTAATACTATAAAGCCTGCTCGGGCTCGACGACATGACAATCATTCAAGCGCTGCGCGCTATCGCCAACCAATTTTTTACCCCATCTTCCCAGCAGGACGCGCTGGAAAATTACCTGGGTCAATCCCAATCCCACTCGATTGCCGACCTTGAGTACAAAGAACGCCAGTGGCTGCGCGCTCAGTCCACCAGCAATCCTTTTGCAGCCAGCCATTGATACGGCGCAGCACCCCCGACTTACCTTTCAGAGAAAGAAGAACACCATGACCCAATTTCTGTCACCCCTTGTCGCTTTGATTCGGTCGCTGTTCGCGGCGGGCACACCCACCTTGAAATTCGCGGCTGGCGAAAGGGTGAACCATATTCGTCGGGGGGCTATTGAGCGCACTGACGGCTATGTCATCGCCAACACCGACAGCGGTGTTTTGGTGGAGTGGCCACGGGGCGGCTTTAGCATGCTGCCCAAACACGAACTCACGGTCATCGGTTGATCGCTCAACGCCGCCTGTGAAGCAGGAGATGACAAAATCAAGGGTCATACGTCGCCATTGACGCAAAAGCCTCATCGCAAACAAAAAGCCGCTGCAAGTATCTAACTCGCAGCGGCTTTGCTTTTACTGGCGGAGTGGACGGGACTCGAACCCGCGACCCCCGGCGTGACAGGCCGGTATTCTAACCAACTGAACTACCACTCCTGGTAGTGGTAACGTTTGCTCTTTCGAGCCAAG
>JBAQDW010000137.1:0-20986 GCA_049286445.1 Rhodoferax sp.
CACTGGCTTTGCCGGTAGCGGCCAAGGCCTGTGCGATCCATTGGGGATCAATGTGCCGGGACAGCGCGGCGAAATTTGGGAGTGTGTGGGCTTTGCCAATCATCAGGGCCAAAACAGGTGAACCAACGGGGGGCCGAGTATGCAGGCAAGCGGGGGATGAAAAATGCCGATCACTGGCTTAAGTGAACGGCATTAACCGCATGCGGTGGCTTTTTTATGGCTGAAAGGAAAGACAAAACCATGTATTGAACGGGTTTGCCTGTGTTTCTACTTCTTGCCGCCTGGCTCAGTGGCTTCTTGCAGGTCCTTGAGTGGATCATCTTCAGGCAGTTCGTCTGCCGCCTCTGGCATTTCAGCTTCAGCTTCAGGTGCAGGCGCTTCACTTGGCGCTGCATCGTAGATGCTCTCGGTGGCGGGCAGACTGTCACGCATTTGATCGCCAATACTTTCCAAGTTGTAAACCTGTTTCTTGTCCAGGTTACCGGTCACCAGCTGGGGGAAAGCAATCAGCAGGCCCACCATGGTGAGCTGAATGAACAGAAACGGAATCGCACCCCGGTAAATCTGCATCGTCGTGACCGGTTCAGTGACTTTGCGGGTCACGCGGTCAACATAAGGTTTATCAGGAGCGACCGAGCGCAAGAAGAACAGCGCAAAACCAAACGGCGGATGCATAAACGACGTCTGCATATTCACGGCCAGCAAAACGCCAAACCAAATCAAGTCGATGCCCAGCTTGTTAGCCACGGGCGCCAGCAAGGGAATCACGATGAAAGACAGCTCAAAGTAGTCAAGGAAGAAGGCCAAGAAAAAAATCAGCAAGTTCACAACGATCAGGAACCCCACTTGGCCGCCAGGCAAATTGGTCAGCAAGTGCTCAACCCAGACCGGGCCATCGGCGGCTTGAAACACCAGGCTAAAGGTGGTCGCGCCAATGAGAATAAACATCACGAAGCTCGACAGACGCGTGGTGGAGGCCAACGCTTGCTTGAGCAGGTCCATGTTCAGGCGCTTGCGGGCCCAACCCATTACAAATGCGCCCATGGCACCCATGGCACCACCCTCGGTGGGTGTCGCCACACCCAAAAAGATGGTGCCTAGCACCAAGAAAATCAGCAACAAAGGGGGGATCAATACAAAAGTGACACGCTCAGCCAAGCGCGACAGCAAGCCCAACTTGGTGACCCGGTTAAACAGCGCAATGATGAGCGCCACCGTCACGCCGCCGCACATGGCCACCACCACCTTTTCGTCGGTCGCGACTTGCAGCACTTCCTTGCCTTGCCACCAGCTGTGCAGGCCTGCCATATTGTTGGCCAGAGTGACGGCCACGGCCGCGGACAGGACGGTCAATAATGCCAGTGAGATGTAACCGCCGCTGCCATCAGGCTCGCGGAAGGTGCGCGCTTCAGGTGGCAACGCGGGGACCAGGGCGGGCTTGAACACCGCCAGGAACATCACGTAAGCCACATACAGGCCCATCAGAAGAAAGCCGGGCAGGAAAGCCCCCTTGTACATGTCACCCACACTGCGGCCCAACTGGTCGGCCATGATGATCAGCACCAATGAGGGCGGAATAATTTGCGCCAAGGTGCCCGAGGCGGCAATCACGCCACTGCTCAAGCGTCGGTCGTAGCCATAACGCAACATGATGGGGAGCGAGATCAGACCCATGGAAATCACAGAGGCGGCCACCACGCCGGTGGTTGCGGCCAACAAAGCACCGACAAAAATCACGGCTAAGGCGAGTCCTCCGCGCATGGGTCCAAACACTTGGCCGACCGTGTCCAGCAGGTCTTCTGCCATGCCGGTGCGTTCAAGAATCAGCCCCATTAAGGTGAAAAACGGGACGGCCAGCAAAGTGTCGTTGGCCATGATGCCAATCAGCCGTTGAGGCAACCAGGCGATCACGGAGGCAGGAAAAACCCCCATCTCAATGCCGACAAAACCGAAAAACAGGCCGCAAGCCCCAAGGCTGAAAGCCACCGGGAAACCCAGCAACAAAAACATGATCAGCCCCGCGAACATGATCGGAGCGAAATTGGCGGTGAAAAATTCCATGGCGAATGTGCTCAGGTCACTTGGCGGGAGAGACAACGCCGGTGGCGGGGCTGTCATTCAGGGGATCGGCTGCCGCTTGGGCACGCAGGGCTTCAGCGAGTTCTTCTTCGGCCGACTTGTCGGCGACACGCCCCATGGGGTCTGGCCCTTCGCCGCGCAGGAAGGCGATGCGCTTGATCAGCTCAGACCAGCCCTGCAGCAGCAGCAGCGTGAAGCCAAAAGGCAGTGCAGCCCAAACGGGCCAGCGGATCAACCCCCCCGAGTTACCCGACATCTCACCCGATTGGTACATCTGGATCGCCAACGGCGTGCTGTAGTAAAGAATCACCAGACACAGCGGCGTGAGAAACAAGCTGAAGCCAATGATGTCAATCCAAACCTGCACCCGCTTGGGCAGCCGGCTGTTCACCACGTCAATACGGACGTGCTCACGGCGCAGCAGGGTGTAGCCCGCAGCCGCCAAAAACGACCAAGCGAACAAATACCACTGCGCTTCAAGGTACGCGTTAGAGCTGGTGTCGAACACCTTGCGTACGATGGCGTTAATGGCACTGACGGCCGTGGCGATAAAAATCAGCCAGATGACATACTTGCCAACTTGGCCATTCAGCCAGTCAACGGCTTTTGAAAACTTGAGAAGCGCTTGCATGGAAAGTCCATCATCAGAGAGGGTTAGAGCGGCGCAAGGCAGTGGTCCAGCGAATGCGTCGCACAGGAAAAACAAGAGAGGCTGAAGCGTAGCCTGTTACGGGGCGGCAAAGTTCAGCGATTTCATCTGGTTTTACTAGGGTAAACGCGGCAAATTGCCTTGAAGGCGGGTGAGTCGATCGGTTTTTTCAGGGGCATCAGCGGCTGCAAATTATGCTTGATGCAAAACCCCCCGCCCTTGACGCGGCGGAAATACGCCAAGCGTTGGGGCTTGAATTTGCATCCCAGCGAAGACGCAGCGGCCATGTTGCATTCAAGCAGCCGCTTTCAGCGCCGGTGTCGTGGTGTCCAAATGGGCTGCAAACCGATTCGTTACAGCGGTTTGAATGCCAGCGGCATCCAAGCCTTGCAAAGCCAACAGTTTGGCAGGGTCGCCGTGCTCAATAAACTCGTCTTTCAAACCGAGTTGCAGCACGGGTTTTGTCACACCCGCCGCTTGCAACGCCTCCAGCACCGCACTGCCAGCGCCGCCCATGACCGCGCCCTCTTCGAGCGTGACCAGCGCCTCATGCTTGGCGGCGACGGCGAGCAGCAGGGCCGTGTCCAGCGGCTTGGCCCAACGCATATTGACGACGGTGGCATTCAACGCTTGCGCAGCCTGCAGGGCGGGATACAGCAGCGTTCCAAAGGCCAGAATAGCCACGCCCTTGCCCTCGCGTTTGACTTCGCCTTTGCCAAACGGCAGCCCTTCCAAACTCTTTTGTGGCGTGATGCCTGCACCCGCACCCCGGGGGTAGCGCACCGCCACCGGATGGTTCTGCGCATAGGCCGTGCTCAGCAACTGGCGGCATTCATTCTCGTCAGCCGGACAGGCCACGCTGACATTGGGAATACAGCGCAAAAACGGGATGTCATACGCACCCGCGTGGGTCGCTCCATCTGCGCCCACCAAACCGGCGCGGTCCAGCGCAAACACCACGGGCAGGTTTTGAATGGCCACGTCATGAATCAACTGGTCGTAACCGCGTTGCAAAAAAGTGGAGTAAATGGCCACCACCGGCTTCAAGCCTTCGCAGGCCAGGCCCGCGGCAAAGGTGACGGCATGCTGCTCGGCGATGCCGACGTCGAAATAGCGCTGGGGAAACAGCTTCTCGAACTCCACCATGCCAGAGCCTTCGCGCATGGCGGGCGTGATCCCGACAAGGCGGGCATCTTGGGCTGCCATGTCGCACAGCCAATGCCCAAACACTTGGGTGAAGGTTTGCTTGGGTGGCGTGTGGGGGCGTTGCAATCCCACGGCGGGGTCAAACTTGCCAGGACCGTGGTAGGCCACGGGGTCAGCCTCCGCCAGCTTGTAACCCTGCCCTTTTTTGGTCACCACATGCAGAAACTGGGGGCCCTTCAAATGTTTGATGTTCTCCAGTGTGGGAATCAAGGCGTCCAAATCATGCCCATCAATAGGGCCGATGTAATTGAAGCCAAACTTCTCAAACAGCGTGGCCGGTGCCACCATGCCTTTGGCGGTTTCCTCAAACCGCTTGGCCAACTCAAACAAGGGCGGCGCGCCTTTGAGCACCGTTTTGCCAGCGTTTTTGGCGGCGGCATAAAACTGACCACTCATGAGCTTGGCCAAGTAGCGGTTCAAAGCCCCCACCGGCGGGCTGATGCTCATGTCGTTGTCGTTCAAAATGACCAGTAAATTGCAATCGGCGACACCGGCATTGTTCATGGCTTCAAAGGCCATACCGGCGGTGAGCGCCCCGTCACCGATCACGGCCACGGCCCGGCGGTCTTCGCCTTTGATTTTGGCCGCCAGTGCCATCCCCAGTGCGGCGGAGATGGAGGTGCTGGAGTGGGCGGTGCCAAAGTCGTCGTACTCGCTTTCAGCGCGCTGGGGGAAGCCGCTCAAGCCCCCCAGCTGGCGCAAAGAGTCCATGCGTTCACGCCGACCGGTCAAGATTTTGTGGGGGTAGGTTTGATGACCTACATCCCAGACCACCCGGTCATGCGGGGTGTTGAATACATAGTGCAAGGCCACGGTGAGCTCAACGGTTCCCAGGTTTGAACTCAGGTGCCCGCCTGTTTTGGCCACACTGCTGAGCACATAGGCCCGCAACTCGCTGGCCAACTGGTTCAATTGGCCATGCGGCAGTTGGCGTAGGGCCGCGGGGTCATGGATGGTGGTCAGCAGTGGGTAAAGGTTATTCAACATACGCTATTTTTTTTGTAGCTGCTTGCGCTTGCTGTACAAGGGCCAGGAGCCAGTTTTCCATAAATTTTGACGGGCAAGCCGTGCACGACCCTTCGTTTAGCTCGCGCGGTTCACCACCATGTCAGCCAAGCCCCGCAAGGCCTCCGTGTGCGTCAAGCCACTGTCCACCAAGGCCGTGCGGGCTTGCACCAGCAGTTCTTGCGCCAACGCGCCAGACCGCTCCAAACCCATCAGCGACACATAGGTCGGTTTGGCGTGCTCGGCATCTTTGCCCGCTGTTTTGCCTAGCGTGGCGGAGTCGGCTGTGACATCGAGAATATCGTCAACCACCTGAAACGCCAAACCGAGGGCCGCACCATAGGTTTGTAATGCCAACAAAGCCTGGGCAGACGCTTGCCCGCAGGCTGCACCCATCATGACACTGGCTTCCAACAGCGCGCCCGTTTTAAGGCGGTGCATCTCACGCAACTGGTGCTCGGTCAACGTCAAACCCACGCTGGCCAAATCAATGGCCTGCCCGCCTGCCATGCCGCCGCTGCCCGCTGCACGCGCCAGCAAACGACACAACAAGGCCTGACGGTCACCTGCCATGGACTCACTCTCGGGCGTCAGCAACTCAAAAGCCAGCGCCTGCAATGCATCACCGGCCAGCAACGCGCTGGCTTCGCCAAACTTCACGTGCACCGTGGGTTTGCCGCGACGCAACACATCGTTGTCCATGCACGGCATGTCGTCGTGCACGAGTGAGTAAGCATGTATCAGCTCCACCGCGCAGGCCGCCCGCAGCGCGGAGTCGGCATCCGCCGGGTGGTCTGGCCCCCGGCCGCGCACTGCCTCGTACCCTGCCAAAACCAGCAAAGGACGCAAGCGCTTTCCCCCGTCCAGCACGGCGTAACGCATGGCTGCCACCAATTCGGCGGGTGCGCCGTGGTCCACGCCGGCGGGCGCTTCTGTGGTGACCCATTGGTCCAACGCTTGCTCAACGCGCGCCAGTTGGTCAACGTTCCACGCTGACAAGTCAAAAAGAGGCGTCATGGCGACTCGGGTGCCCACGTTTTCAGCGCGCCTTGGTCCAGGACTTTGATTTGTCCCTCGACAGCTTCGAGCTGATCGCGGCAGTATTTCAGCAGGGTGGCACCGCGTTGGTACTGGGTCAACAGCTGCGCCAAGGGCATGTCACCCGACTCCAGGCGCGCCAGCAACTGTTCTAACTCTTCCAGCGCCGCTTCGTAGCTGGCCGGTGCATTGGACGGTGGTTTTGCGGCAGAGGCCATGGAGCATTCACATTCTTCAGTCGAAACCCCAATTTTAGGCGCTGGGGTTATCCCCGCCAAATCGGAACGCCATTCAGCGGGCAAAGCGGTCTTGTCCCACAAATCAAGGCGGCGGGGAGCCATCGCCCATTTGCCAACAGGTAGAATACGACTCCCGGCAGCTCTCGAGGTAGCTGCCCTTCAAGCCCCTCTTTGAGGGGTTTTTTGCATCCTAGAAGGACCGAGTTGTGCAACATCTGTGCAAAAAGCACTCCCCCGTGAGTGACTCAAAACCCGCCCCTGTCCTACCCATGCAATCGGCGGTAAAGGCAGCGACAGGTTCCACCCAACTGCCCGTTTCCAGTTATTTTGACGAAGCGCTTTACCAGCGCGAGAGGGAGACCCTGTTTCAGCGGGGGCCGCGCTATGTGGGTCACGCCCTGAGTGTTCCCAATGTGGGCGACTACGCCACCCTGCCACAAGAGGGCGAAGGCCGCGCTTTGGTGCGAACAGCCACGGGCATCGAACTGATCTCCAACGTCTGCCGCCACCGCCAAGCGCTCATGCTGCGGGGGCGAGGTTCGGTGAACAGCACCGCGCCAGGCACCGCCGGGGGCAACATCGTCTGCCCCCTGCACCGCTGGACCTACAGCGCCAGCGGCACCGCGCCTGTGGGCACGCTGCTGGGTGCGCCGCATTTTGCACAAGACCCCTGCCTGAACTTGAACAACTACCCCTTGCGCGAATGGAACGGCCTGCTGTTTGAAGACAACGGCCGCGACATTGACGCCGACTTGGGCGGTTTGGGCCCGCTTGCAGACCTGGACTTCAGCGGCTTCGTGCTGGACAGAGTGGAGATGCACGAGTGCCACTACAACTGGAAGACATTCATTGAGGTGTATCTGGAGGACTACCACGTCGGCCCCTTTCACCCTGGCCTGGGTGGTTTTGTGACCTGTGATGATTTGCGCTGGGAATTCAAGGAACATTACTCGGTTCAAACCGTTGGCGCGGCCGATCACAGCGGCCCGGCCGGCAGCGCCGTGTACCAGCGGTGGCAAAAAGCGCTGCGCCACTACTCGGGTGGTGAAGCGCCCAAGCAGGGGGCCATTTGGTTGACCTACTACCCGCACATCATGGTGGAGTGGTACCCGCACGTGCTGACCGTGTCCACCCTGTACCCCCTGGGCCCGAACAAAACCATGAACAAGGTCGAGTTTTTCTACCCTGAAGACATTGCAGCCTTTGAGCGGGAGTTGGTCGAGGCGCAGCAAGCCGCTTACATGGAAACCTGTTTGGAAGACGATGAGATAGGCGAGCGCATGGATGCGGGGAGAAAAGCCCTGCTGGCGCGGGGTGACAACGAAGTAGGCCCTTACCAAAGCCCCATGGAAGACGGGATGCAGCACTTTCATGACTGGTACCGCCGCCACATGTCCCTGGAAAGTTAAACCCCTGTGCAAGCCCTGTGGATGATTCTGGCGGCGCTCTTCTTTGCCACCATGGCGGTGGGCATCAAGGTGGCGTCGGGCAGCTTCAGCACGTTTGAGCTGGTCTTTTACCGGGGCCTTGTGAGTGTGATCTTCATGGGGTTTGTGATGCGGGCACGGGGCACGACACTGGGCACCTCGGTGCCCATGATGCATGCGTGGCGCGCTGTCATTGGGGTGTTGTCGCTGAGCGCATGGTTCTATGCCATTGCCCATTTGCCCTTGGCCACCGCCATGACCCTGAACTACATGAGCGGCGTGTGGGTCGCCGTCTTTGTGGTGGGTGGCGCCATGCTTTACGGCCACACCGAGCGCCAAGGCCCTTTGTTGGCCAGCGTGCTGGCCAGTTTTGCAGGTGTCGTCATGATTTTGCGCCCCACCCTGGACCAACACCAGTTGTTCGCTGGCTTGGTGGGCTTGCTGTCGGGTTTGGGCGCGGCACTGGCTTATTTGCAAGTGACGGCGTTGGGCAAACAGGGCGAGCCAGAGGCACGTACCGTGTTTTATTTCGCGGTTTTCACCGCTTTGGTCGGGCTGATCGGCGCGCTGTGGCATGGATTCACCCCCTGGTCGCAGGCCAGCTGGCAAGCCACGGTTTGGTTGGTTCCCATGGGCATTTTGGCCTCGCTGGGTCAGTGGTGTATGACACGCGCCTACAGCCGGGGCCCCACCATGTTGGTGGCCAACTTGCAATACTCGGGCATTGTGTTTGCCGCCATCTACGGCCTGGTGTTGTTTGGCGACCAAATTGCCGGGGTGGGCTGGGCTGGCATGGCCTTGATTGTGGCCAGCGGACTGGTGGCCACGGTGCTGCGCAACCGCATGGCTCTGCCCGCCCCGGCCCAAGACCCTTGACCCGTTACGCTTGACCCTCTCCCCCACCCCTGAAAGCCGGCCATGTACACCACCCTGATCTCTGCGCCCCAACTGCACACCCTGCTCAGCAGCACGCCGCCGCCCTTGGTGTTTGACTGCAGTTTTGAGCTGATGACGCCCGGTGCCGGCGACCGGCAGTACCAAGAGGCACACCTCCCCAACGCGGTTCGAGCCGACCTGGACCGCCATTTGAGTGCTGAAAAATCAGCCCCTGACGCTGCCTCAGGGGGCCGCCACCCCCTTCCTTCACGCCTGCGATTTGCCGCATGGCTGAAGCACGTGGGCCTGACCCCAGACCGGCAAGTGGTGGTGTACGACCGCCAAGGCGGCAATTACTGTGGCCGTTTGTGGTGGATGCTGAAGTGGATGGGCCACGACAAGGTCGCTGTTTTGGACGGTGGCCTGCCCGCTTGGCAGGCACTCGGCGGTGCCACCGCGTCTGCCAGCTCACTTGACCTTACCCCACCGGCTTATGATGAAAATGTGGCTCTAGCCCAAGCGCAGGCTGCGCTAGCCACTACAAATACCATAGCATCCAAACTGCAGCAACCCAGTCAAACCGTGATCGACGCACGCGCAGCACCCCGCTTTCGGGGCGAAATCGAGCCATTGGACCCAGTGGCCGGTCACATTCCAGGCGCACTCAACCGGCCCTTTGCCCTCAATTTCAAGGCCGACGGCACCTTCAAAAGTCCGGCCGACTTGCGCGCCGAATTTGAAACATTATTGAATGGGCGTGATCCCGCCACCGTGGTGCACCACTGCGGCAGTGGCGTGAGCGCCGTGCCGAACCTCATTGCAATGGAAATCGCAGGTCTCGGCCGCACCGCCTTGTATGCCGGGAGCTGGAGCGAATGGTGCAGCGACCCCAGCCGCCCCGTCGCCACCGGCGAGGCCTAAGCGCCAACGTGGTCAGTGCGCCAACCGGCTCACGACGGTCACCAGGCCAATGCCGGTCAGCAGCCACACAATTTGCGCGGCCGTTTCGCGGGCACTCAGACGTTTTTGCAGCTGCGGAATCAAGTCTGCCAGCGCGACGTAAACAAAACTGCTGCTGGCCACGACCAAGAAATAGGGCAAGTAGTCATGCAATTGGTCCACCAACCAGTAACCCAGCAGGCCGCCCAATGCAGTCACGGCGCCCGCCAAAGAAACTTTAACCAAGGCAATTCTTTTGCTGTTGGTACCGGTTCTCAGCACCATCAAATCGCCCATGTGGTGCGGCACCTCATGCGCCAACACAGCCAGTGAAGCAATCACCCCCAAGCGCATATCGGCCATGAAGGCCGAAGCAATCAGCACGCCATCACCAAAACAATGCACGCTGTCGCCGGTCAAAATCGCCCAACTGCCCCCTTTGGGCGGGTGGGCATGCCCGGGAGCGCCCTCTGCATGCGCATGAACGCCAAGAGGGTCGGCCCCACCGGCGTGGTGGTGCTCGTGGCCGTGGTGCCATAACTCCGCTTTGTCCAGCAAAAAGAAAAACACCAGGCCAATCAACAAGACCAGAAACAAATCATCCGCACCCGCTTGACTCTCGAACGCCTCGGGCAACAAATGCATAAAGGCGGTGGCCAGCAGCGCACCTGCTGCCATGCTCAACATGTGCTGTGTGTACCGCGCCAACACCCCAAACCCCAAAATAGCGGCTAACCAAACGCTGCCAATACCGGCCAGCAAGGTCCCCAGCAGAATGGCGACTAAAACCATAACTTTTGACCGTGAAAAGAAAGAGTGAGGGCAATGTAAGGGGTGTGAGGGGTGAGTGAGCGCAAGATGAGAGCCTCAGTTTTCAAGCCCACGATTGTGAAGCAGGAATCGCGCAAATGAGACCTGCCCCCCAAATAACAAGGTCGCCCTTTGGCGACCTTGTTCATTGCGTGGCGCGGACTTCAGCGCACGCCATTCGCCTTGAACCAAGCCAGTGCCCGCTTAAAGCCGTCTTCGGCGGCCTCCTTGCGGTAGCTGGGGCGATAGTCGGCATGAAAGGCATGGGGCGCCGTGCGGTACAGCACAAACTCACTTGCCTTGGCAGCCGCGTTGCCTTTAGCACCCGCCTCGGCAAGCGCCTCTTTCATCTGATTCACTGTGGTGAGCGCAATACCACTGTCTTCCCCGCCATACAGACCCAACACCGGGGCTTTCAGCTGAGCGGCCAAGTCCAGAGGATGGGTCGGCGTCAAGGCAGATGCCGTACCCACCAAGCGGCCATACCACGCCACACCTGCTTTCACCCGGCCCCGCGCGGCGTACAGCCACGTGATGCGTCCGCCCCAGCAAAACCCGGTGATCGCGACCTTGGCCGTGTTACCCCCGTGGGCACCCGCCCATTCAACCGCGCCATCCAAGTCGGCCATGACTTGAGCGTCTGGTACTTTGGACACGACCTCGGACATCAGTTTGCTCATTTCGCCGTATTGGCCGGGATCGCCTTGTCGCGCAAATAACTCTGGCGCAATGGCCAAGTAGCCTGCTTTAGCGAAGCGTCGGCAGGTGTCCGCAATGTACTCGTGCACCCCAAAAATCTCTTGAATCACCAGAACCACTGGCAAATTCTTCTTTCCAGCCGGAGCGGCGTAGTACATGGGCACTTTAAAGCCATTCACTTCAAACGATGTCTCGCCCGTTGCCAAACCGTCGGCGGAGGTGGTGATGGCGGTTTGCGCCATGATCGGCATGACCGCTGCGGCGTAACCCACACCCAAAGCCAATTGCACCGCCGTTCTGCGGCTTGGCCCCTGCGCGGTGATTTTGCCCGGCAGCAGGCTGTTAAATTCAGTCTCGAGGTCTTTGTTTAGCATGTCGGTCTCCAGTGTGGTTTGAGGTTTTTTGCCTGGCTGCAGTCTAGCCTTGGCTCAAAAAAATCACCAACAAAGGGCCTTTGGCGGCCCCAACCGCCACGCCCACGCCAAAAATCAGCGGTCTGGCAAGCCCGCCGCTTTGCCGTCCTCGTCCATCTTGCGCATGAAGTAACGAACAAACCAAACGCCCATGCCAATCATGAAGGCAAGACCAGCCACCGTCATCAGGCCATAGTCTGTCGAGAAAAGATCAGAGAACGCTTTCATGGAAACCCCTTTGTACCGAAAGAATTGATGCAGCGCCCGATGCGCCAACCTCTGTACTATCCCCTTCAAACGACATGGGTACCGTGACTTGGATCAAGAGTTAGCGAAACACGCCGAGGGACTATAGAAACTCCAAATAGTATTTTGGACCCCAGAGTCAAAACGATTTTGGACTCAGTTCAAGCTGCACTCGATTTGACACACCGCTGGACGGCGCTGCCCCGTTTTTTTGTATTCGGTTTTACTGATTTTTCCAATCCGGCTTCATCCGGCGTAGGCTGGTCAAGGGCTAGAGGCGAATGGCACTTACTTCGTCGGGTGACGCCTTCGGCTCACCCGACCTGCCACTGCGGTGCTGAAAGTCACTTTGATAGTTGGCGGCTCACGGTGAACTCATGCCCTTCCAACACGCGGCCACATTCGGCTGGTGGTCCCCTTTCCCGCCCGGCGGTTTGGGGGTGGGAGTTTTGCAGCGCAAGAATTGCTATATTTTCGGTAGCTGCTTGCGCAGATCCAGCAATGGATACAAGCCCAAAAAATCCCTATTCCTGAACGCGTGGGGTCGCTGAAACCGCACGCTTAACGGTTAAGTAAGTGTCATTCGGCTAGAGGCCCTTTTTTTATTCAACCCCGAATTGGCCCCGGTGCGACCAATTCGGTCAGGGCGCTGCGCAGTGAGGCCGGTAAACGGCTATTGCCTGATTCGTCTGACAAACTGCTGTAGCGATTACCGGCTGGCAACACGTGCAGCGTGACACCCAGCATCTCCAGGTGCTCGCTGGCGGCGGCGGCGCCAAAATTGGAACGCATGCGCCGCCCGTCAATCAAGGTGACAGTGCCTTTGCCCACCACCTCAACGCCCGTACCGCGCTCGATGATCAGCGCCGTGTCTTCGTCAATGCCCACGCCCAACAAGTCAGGACGTTGCGCGAGTACCGACATCAGCCGACCCAAGCGGCGGCGCTCTGAAAAATGCTGGTCGATGATGGCACCGGGCACAAAGCCCAGCCCCTCTTCCAACACGGCTACGTCCTTCTTGGGCAACACCGGCGTGCCGCCCTCGGCCAGCATGATGTGCGACATCACGGCCGCGCCGGCACTGGTTCCGCCGATGCAGCAGCGACGCAAATGAAAGGCGGTGTGCATCGCGCGGGCCGCTTCGGTGTCGAGCAGGCGCTCCATCAGGCGACGTTGGTCGCCGCCACTCATGAAGATGCCGTCGCCACTCAAAATTTGGTTGAGGGTGTCCGGTGAGCGCGCATCATCCGGCGTCTGAATCATCAGGTGGCTGACACGGGTGGCCCCCAACTCAAGAAACACCTGTTCGTAAGCACGCCACGCGGCACCTGGGTCGGCGCTGGCGGCTGTAAGCACCACAATATTGGCATTTTCCCCGCCGCACAGCGAGAGAAAACGACGCAGAATAATTTTGTCTTTCAGACGGTCTTCGGCACCACCGACCACCACCAAGCGGCCGGGGCGCGAGGACAAAGCCATCGCAGGAAGAGACAGCGCGGTCGCACTGAGCGTCAACAGATGACGCCGATTCAGGGAAAAAAGAGACATATCAAGTAGAAATTGAGGCAAGTGAGACGAAAAAAGTCGCTTGAAAGCAAACGACTGCGCTTCACCAGTAGGCCCGTAGGATACGACGAATTGATGAAAGTTCCCGCCTCCCACCGCGCACGTCACAGGCGACCGGCCCGCCACTCGCCCCCCAGCTTGGGATCAGGCAGGCCACGCGGTGCCGGCCACCAAAGCATTGGTGCGCTGAAAGTCCGGTGGCTCGCGCCATTAAAAGTATGCGGGTGACGCAGCGCAAGGGGGCGCGCTGTCCGGTCGCTTGGTGGATTGACATCACTTTGATGTCGTCAGTACACTAATAACCCAGTAGTCATTAACGTCACCATGCTTTCTCAACCCACCCCTCCCGCCCCAACCGAGGCACCGGGCAAACGCGCGCGGCGCAAAGAAGCCCGTCCTGGCGAATTGTTGGACGCAGCGCTGGATTTATTTGTGGACAAAGGCTTTGCCGCCACCCGGGTCGAAGAGGTGGCCAAGCGTGCTGGTGTGTCCAAGGGCACTTTGTTCTTGTACTTTGCCAGCAAAGAAGAGCTGTTCAAGGCCGTGGTGCGAGCAAATATTTCGGTCCGATTCGCCGAGTGGTCCACTGAAATTGACGCCTTTCAAGGCAGTGCGGCTGATTTGCTGCGCTTGTGTATGACGTCTTGGTGGGAGCGTTTGGGCGCGACCAAGGCATCAGGAATTTCCAAACTGATGATGAGCGAGTCGGGCAATTTTCCGGAGCTGGCCGCGTTTTACCAACACGAAGTGATTGAGCCCGGCAACCGCTTGATTGCACGGGTGCTTCAGCGCGGCGTGGACAGCGGGGAGTTCGCGCCCATGGACAAGCAATATGGGGTGTACGTCATTTTGGCGCCCATGATGTTTCTGGCCATGTGGCGCCACTCCCTGGGGGCTTGTTGTGGCACGACCGCCCCACTGGTGCCCGAGGATTACCTCGCCGTGCAGGTTGAAACCATTCTCAAAGGCCTGTGCGCCCGCCCGCCTTTAACCGTTCCCCTACTTCCAAATTGCCTGTGAAATGACGCGTCAAGTGGGGCGTCACTGGCTTGGTCACCGTGCGCTTCGTGGCCGGCGCGGCGCGCACTCGCCAGCGGCCCAAATGGCACGCAACCTGTGAGCCTGTGATGATCCAAAGTCAGCCTCTTGGCTGCATGTCAAATCGCGATTGCTGGAGAGGGATGATCTGGCGCAAGGGCTGCGCCGCCATTGGCGGTCATGGCAGGGTCGCCGGTTAAAATTTTACAGAATCAGTTACCATACCCCCTGGAGTACCAAAATGAATTTTGAAAAAGCGCGCTTTAACATGATCGAGCAGCAGATCCGCCCTTGGGATGTGTTGGACGGCGATGTGCTGCAACTTCTGTCGGAGGTCAAGCGCGAAGACTTTGTGCCGTTGGCGCACAAGGTGCTGGCCTTTGCCGACATGGAAATTCCTTTGGGCCACGGCCAGTTCATGCTTCCTCCCCGGGTTGAGGCCCGCATGTTGCAAGATGCCACCATTCAAAAAACCGACAAGGTGCTGGAAATTGGGGCTGGCTCGGGCTACATGGCCGCGCTGCTGGCGCACCAGGCGCACCGCGTCATCTCCCTGGAAATCAACCCCGAGCTGGCCAAAATGGCGCGTGAGAACCTGCAAAAAGCAGGCGTCTTCAACGCCGAAGTGCGCCAGTTTGATGGCGCCAAAGGCACGCCCGCCGAGAGCCCTTTCGACGTGATCGTCTTGAGTGGTTCGGTGGCCGTGGTGCCCAGCGCGTTATTGGCGCAGCTCAAAGTGGGCGGTCGCTTGGTTGCCATCGTGGGTGATGAGCCGGTGATGCGTGCCACCGTGGTGACCCGCGGCAGCGACACCGCTTACACCACCACCCAGCCGTGGGACACGGTGGCGCCGCGCTTGCAAAATTTCCCTGAACCCGAACGCTTCATTTTCTAAGCCATGATTGAGCAAATCAGACCGTCTCAACTCGCCGCGTGGCTGGACCGTGTTCGCCCCTACGGTGAACCACTGGTGCTGGATGTGCGGGAGCCGTCCGAACTGCGGGTGGCTGGCGTCAAGGCCGACGGCTTCGCCCTGCTCACCATTCCGATGGGGGTGATTCCTCCGCGCTTGAACGAGCTGAACCCGGCGCAGCCGGTGGCCTGCCTGTGCCATCACGGGGCACGCAGCATGCAAGTGGCGTCCTTCTTGAAGGCACGAGGTTTTGAACATGTGGCCAATATTGCGGGCGGCATCCATGCGTGGTCTGCTGAGTTGGACTCGTCGGTCCCCATGTATTGAGTTTTGATCCAGCGCCGCCTGCTGCCCGTCCTTTCCTACCCCACTTAACCACTTCCACAAGGCCCTCCATGACCCCCTCTCGCTTGCTGCCTCTGTTCATAGCCCTGGGTACTGCTTTCAGTACGGCAGCATCGGCGCAAAGTCTGGTGGATTTGTACGCTTCGGCGCGTGGATTTGATGCCAGCTACCAGTCGGCCCAATCGCAGTACATGGCCACCCTGGCCAGGGCGGATCAGTCGAAAGCCTTGATGCTGCCCACTGTTGGACTCAACGCGGGCGTGTCGCGCACCCACTTGGATAACTCGGTGGCCCCCACGCGCACCTATGGCGCGCAGCAGGCCACGCTGAGTGCCTCGCAGCCGCTGTACCGCCCCGCCAACCGGGCCGCTTATGAGCAGGGCCTGCGTTTGGTGGACCTGGCCCAGGCGCAACTCTTGGCGGCTGACCAGGACCTGATTGTTCGGGTCAGCCAGGCCTACTTTGACGTGTTGGCAGCGCGCGACACGCTGAACTTTGTGAAAGCGCAAAAGGCCGCTGTTGCCGAGCAACTGGCGTCTGCCAAGCGAAACTTTGAGGTGGGCACCTCCACCATCACCGACTCACGTGAAGCGCAGGCCCGCTTTGACTTGAGCAACGCCCAAGAAATTGCAGCAGAAAACGACTTGCGTATCAAAAAACTGACGCTTGACCAACTGGTCGGCAAAGCCGACGCCCAGCCCCAAGTGCTGGCCCAACCGTTGACATTGCCTGCGCTCGTCCCCAACGACGTCAGCACCTGGGTGCAACAGGCCGAGACCACGCACCCTCTGATTCAGCAAAGCCAAATCGCGCTGGATGTGGCGCAACTTGAAACCCAAAAAGCGCAAGCCGGCCACCTGCCCACGGTCGATTTGACTGCGGCCTACAACGTGACGCAAAACGACGGCTCTGCGAACCTGGCGACTGACTTTCGCACCCGTGCCGCCACGGTGGGCGTGTCTTTCAACATGCCGTTGTTTGCTGGCTATGCGATCCAAAACCGGGTGAAAGAAACGCTGGCCCTTGAAGAAAAAGCCCGCAGCGACCTTGACGGGGCGCGTCGCGCTGTCAGCCAATTCACCCGCAGCGCATTTTTTGGGGTGCAATCCGGGCAAGGCCAAGTGAAGGCGCTGGAAGCCGCCGAGGCGTCCAGCCAAAGCGCTTTGGAGGCCAACCAACTGGGCTACCAAGTGGGCGTGCGGATCAACATTGACGTGCTGAACGCCCAAAGCCAGTTGTTCCAAACCAAACGCGATCTGGCCAAGGCGCGTTACGACGTGTTGATCGGCGGGCTGAAACTGCGCCAAGCCAACGGCACCCTTAAAGCCGAGGACTTACAAGCCGTGAACGCCCTGTTAGCCCAGTAAGGCCACCACCGCCTGCACGGTTTTCTCCAGGGCACCCCGGTTCGCACGCGACAAATCCAGGGCCGCCTCGGCCATGGCGGGCTGATCCGACGGGGAGTCAAGCAATTCACAGGCTGCGACGACGGCAGCCGGCAAGTCAGCCACGCGTTTTGCCGCCCCTGCCGCTTCGGCCAACTCGGCTGCTTGCGCGAAGTTAAAGGTGTGCGGCCCCATGACCACCGGGCAGCCGCAAGCCGCTGCTTCAATCAGGTTCTGCCCCCCTAGCGGCTCAAAGCTGCCGCCCAGCAAAGCCACATCGGCCATGCCGTAATACAGCGCCATCTCGCCCAGCGAGTCGCCCAGCCAAAGGGTGTGCGCGGGGTCCGTTACCGCAGGCGCGCCGTGCCAAGCGCTGCGCCGCGACACCGTGAAACCCTGCTGCTCAATCAAAGCGGCTACCGCGTCAAACCGCTGTGGATGCCGTGGCACCACCATCCACTGAACTTCATTTGCTATTAAATCAGTAGCTTCTTGCGCAGGCTGGTGCTGGGCTAGGGGCCTAAAAGGCTTATAAATCTTGGATCTGTTGTGCGCTTTCAATGCTTGCAACCAAGCCAGCTCTTCTCCCTCGCGCGAGCTGGCCAACACCGCCACCGGCAACGCCACGTCTCGCCGCCACGCTCGGCCGGTGGCCAGCTTGTCGGCATCCGGGGCGGCGTCAAATTTGAGGTTGCCAAAAACGCCCTGCACGGTGGCCCCGAGCTGGCGAAGGCGATCGGCGTCGGCCTCGGTTTGGGCCCACACGGCGGTCAATGCGGCCATGGCAGGTCGGGACAGCCACGCCAATCGGGCCGACTGGCGGCGTGATTTTTCACTCATGCGCGCATTGGCCAGCACCAGCGGCACGCCGTTCTGCTGACTCAGGGCAATCAAATTCGGCCACACCTCGGTTTCCATCAAAATGCCCAAGCGAGGCTTGAAGTGCGTTAAAAACCGCTGCACGGCACCAGGCGTGTCCCAGGGCTGCCACACCTGCACATCACCTGGTTGCAGCAGCGTCGCGCCCTCGGCGCGACCGGTGGCGGTGCCATGGGTGAGCAGGAAGCGCATGCCAGGTACGCGCTCCCGCAGCCTTTTGACCAGTAAGGCCGCCGTTCGCGTCTCCCCCAGCGACACGGCATGCACCCAGATAAGACCCTCTTTCGCCGCCCGCACCGGGAGGGAGTAGTGGCCAAAACGCTCCTCCACCGCGACCCCATAACCCGGCTCTTGCAGGCTGCGCTTGGCCAGCTTTCGGCGCAGAAAAGGCTGGGCCAACCACAGCACGAGGGAGTAGAGCGCGCGCATCAGGCCAGTCGGGTGGGGGCAAACACACGCAGCCAAGCCTGCCACACCGCCTCCAGCGAGGGCGCGGGATGAGCGAACACGCTGCATTGGCGCGGGTGCACTGGCGTGACCGCGTCACGCGGCAGCACCAGTGGCCCGGTGCGCCAAGCGGTGTCAAAGTTGTAAATTTGCACATGTGGCAAGTCCAGCGCCACCGCCATGTGGCTCAACCCGCTGTCCACCCCAATCACCCCCACGCATCCGGCCAGCGCATCGGTCAGGGCGTCCAGCCCCAAGCGCGGCCACACGGTGGCGTCGGCCAAACCGGCTGCAATCTCGTGCGCGGTGGCTTCCTCGGCTGCACTGCCATGCGGCAACACCACGCCGTGACCCGCCGCATTGAGTCGCCGGCCCAAGGCCTGCCATTGCGCCACTGGCCATTCCTTGTCAGCCCGTGAGGTGCCATGCACCAAGGCAACCTGCCCTGCACAGGTCGTGGCGTGATTTGCTTCACTATTGATAGCGCCTTGCGCAGACCCTGTCTGGGCTAGAAGCCCAAAAGACATTGAAGAAGCCGGGCCATAGCCCAGCGCTTGGGCACACATGGCCCGCGAGCGCGTGACGGCATGGCTGCGCTGCGGCAGCGTCACTGCCACATGCGCCACCCAACGCGCCGGGGCCTCAAAGCCGGAGCCATCGGTTTGATTCGCCAGACCATAGCGCCGCCCGCCGGGCGCCAAGCGCGCCAGCCAAGCCACCAGCGCCGACTTGGTCAAGCCCTGCAAATCGATCACCGCGTCATAGGACTGCGCCTGCAAGTCGCGCTTGAAGGCGCGCCAGGCCGCTCGGGTCGCGGGGGCCAGTGGCGTCTTGCGCCAGCGTCGCAACTCGCACTCAATCACCCGGTGCACGCCGCTGCAACGCCGCACCAGCGGGGCAAAGCCGCGCTCCACCACCCAGTCAAGCTCCACCTCAGGCAGGGCGTTGAGAATGTCTTGCACCGCCGGCATGGCGTGCACTACATCGCCCAGCGACGAGAGTTTGACAATCAAAATCCGCACGCTAAACGCTCAATGCGCAGCCTCGTCCACGGTCGCGTCCGGCTTCACCGTGCGCAGCAGCGCCAGCATCTCAGCTTCAATGCGCTGCAGCGCCTCAGGCGTATGGCCTTCAAAGCGCAGCACCAGCACCGGGGTGGTGTTAGAGGCACGAACCAGCCCAAAGCCATCGGGCCAGTCCACGCGCAAGCCATCAATGGTGGTCAGCGCGGCAGGCGCTGCAAACGAGGCGCGGGCCACCAACTGATCGACCAAGCCGTGCGCCTCACCTTCTGCGCATGTCACGTTCAACTCGGGCGTAGAAAAGCTGGTGGGCAAGGCGTTGAGTACCGCATTACCGTCGGCCGATTGGCTCAAAATTTCCAGCAAACGCGCACCGGCGTAGGTGCCATCGTCAAATCCGTACCACCGCTCTTTGAAGAAAATGTGGCCACTCATCTCTCCGCCCAGCGGCGCGCCGATTTCTTTCATCTTGGCTTTGATCAAGGAGTGGCCGGTCTTGAACATCAGGGGGACACCGCCTGCTTGCTCAATCGTGGGCGCTAGCCGTTGCGAGCATTTGACGTCAAAAATCACCGTGCCACCGGGTACGCGCTTGAGCACATCGCGCGCAAACAGCATCATCTGGCGGTCGGGGTAAATGGTGTTGCCCTCTTTGGTGACGATGCCAAGCCGGTCTCCATCGCCGTCAAACGCCAGCCCAATTTCTGCATCACTGCTTTGCAGCGCCGCCACCAGGTCACGCAGGTTCTCCGGCTTGCTCGGATCAGGGTGGTGGTTGGGAAAATGGCCGTCCACCTCGCTGAACAATTCGATCACCTCACAGCCCAAGGCACGCAAAATGCCCGGTGCCGACGCGCCCGCAATGCCGTTGCCCGAATCCACCACAATTTTCATCGGGCGCGACAGGGTGATGCCGCCCACAATGCGAGCCTGGTAATCGGCCAGCACATCGACGCTGCGCACGGAACCCCCGTCTTGCAGCGTCCAGCGCTCCGCCGCCATCATGGCGCGCAAGGTCTGAATTTCATCGCCGTAAATGGCGCGCCCCGCCATCACCATCTTGAAGCCGTTGTAGTCTTTGGGGTTGTGACTGCCCGTGACCTGAATGCCGCTGGTGCACAGCGTGCTCGCCGCAAAGTACAGCATCGGCGTGGTGGCCATGCCAATGTCAATCACCTCCACGCCCGCCGCTGCCAGGCCGCGCATTAACGCCGCACTCAAGCCCGCCCCGCTCAAGCGCCCGTCACGTCCAACCGCGACTTTGGTTTCGCCTTCCTGGCGCGCCACCGTTCCAAAGGCCCGCCCCAGTGCCTCTGCCATTTCCTCATGAATTGTGCTGGGAACAACGCCACGAATGTCGTAGGCCTTGAAGATGGATGCGCATAGCTGCATAGGGATCCCCTGAGTGGTGTGAATTGAATTTTCTGAGGGGATTGTAGGGGTCCGCTTGCGCAGGGGCATGTCCGAAAACGGCTACTGGGAGACGGGTTGGGGTTCGATACCCGCCTATCATGCAAGCCATGAGCCAGCCCGCCACCCCCGCCCAAGACGACGCCCGCTACCTGGCTTTGAAAGCAAAAGACGCGCGCTTTGACGGCGCGTTTTTCACCGGCGTCACCTCGACCGGCATTTACTGCCGACCCGTCTGTCGCGTGCGTACGCCCAAGCGCGAGAACTGTCGATTTTTCAGTTTGGCAGCACAGGCCGAAAGCGCCGGGTTTCGGCCCTGTTTGCGGTGCCGGCCTGAAATTGCCCCCCGCGCCAC
>JBAQDW010000138.1:0-5490 GCA_049286445.1 Rhodoferax sp.
GACCGCACCTTGGTGTCATCAATCGACTCGATGCGGGCCTTGGTGTACGAGCTGTTGGTCCGAATGGGCACTTGCCAACCGGCATAACTGACGGACTCCATGCCTTCGGCCTGCAGCGCAATGGCCAACAAGGCGCTGGAGGCCTGCTCGCCCGTGGCGGCCAACATGTCCAGTTCACGGCCATAAGAGTCGGTCAATTTGGAAGGTGCCAATTCTTTCGCAAGCCCCAACAATCGATTGGTTTCGCCACTCATGGCCGAGGGGACCACCACCATTTGGTGGCCTGCGCGGGCCCACTTCGCGACCCGTTTGGCAACATTGCGAATGCGTTCCGTAGAACCCATGGATGTGCCGCCGTATTTGTGAACAATCAGTGCCATTGGTAGATTTAAATTACGATTTTTTCAGAGCAAAACCGTCGGATTGTACCAATGCAAGACAGCGCCTTTTCGCTCGACCCTGCCTGAGCCCACCTTGATCCGGATTTGATGCCCCCGGGTCAGGCAGCACGCCACTTGGCGTTGTAACTCATCCAACTGAGCGGAACTGGGTACCGAGTCAAAACACATGGTTAACCAGTGCCGCAGCACGTTGGCTTGCCGGTGGCGACTTAAGCCCTGCAGCTTTTTAATCGCGGGTGGGGACCCAACCGCAGCCAAGTCTTGCTCCGCCACCTCTTCCAAAATTGCCTGAGCTTGTGCGATGTGCGCCGCGCTGCGAGTGAAGGTGTCCCTAAAATGCGGAAACGTCGCTTGTAAAGCGGGAAGCACCCGCGCCCGAATTCGATTGCGCGTGAAATTTTCATCGGTGTTGGTGGGGTCTTCAACAAAACACACGCCTCGTGCGTGCAACCAAAACCGAATTTCAGCCGCGCTCACGGTCAGCAGTGGCCGGTGAAAGGTCAACCCACCACGCACCCAACGCGCCGCCATGCCGCTCAGGCCAGGCAAGCCGCTGCCACGGCTCATCGCCAGTAAAACGGTTTCGACCTGATCATCGGCGTGCTGGGCAATTGCTATGTTATTTATAGCTACTCCCGCAATCCCATCAAGGGCTAGCGCACTAAATGCCGTATAACGAGCACGGCGTGCGGCATCTTCAGGGCTTTGGCCACCCTCGGCGCGGGCATGGACTTTTTTGACGGTGAAGGGAATGTTCCGTTGCGCGCACAATGCCTGGCAGGTGGACTCGAACCCATCCGCTGCCGCCTGCAAGCCATGGTGAATGTGAATGGCTTGCACCTGCCCAGGCCACTTTTCAGCGCAGGCCAACAACAAGGCGGTGGAGTCAGCCCCCCCGCTGTAGGCGACCGCCAGCGGCAAGCCGGGCTGAAACGCGGCAAGCGCCCGGTCAAGCGTCACGGTCACTTGTCAGGCAAACCAGGCATCACTTGCCCACCTCTTTGGTGTCTGTGAAGCGGCCATAACTTTGCAGGCGCTCATAGCGACGGTCCAGCAATTCATTCACTTTGAGATCGCTGACCTGACGGAAAGCATCGCTCAAAGCGCGCTTCAGAAACGCCGCCATTTGCTTGTGATCTCGGTGCGCGCCCCCCACCGGTTCATTCACGATTTTGTCAACCAAGCCAAGGGCTTTGAGACGGTGGGCGGTGATACCCAGAGCGTCTGCCGCTTCTTTGGCTTTGTCCGAGGTCTTCCACAGGATGGACGCGCACCCTTCGGGGCTGATGACCGAATAAATGGAATACTGCAACATCAACACTTGGTCACCGACGGAAATCGCCAGCGCGCCGCCGGACCCGCCTTCGCCAATGATGGTGGTGATGATGGGAACCTCGAGCTGTGACATCTCGAAAATGTTGCGCCCGATGGCTTCGGATTGGCCTCGCTCTTCAGCCTCGATACCGGGATAAGCGCCAGGCGTGTCCACAAACGTGAACACGGGTAGCTTGAATTTCTCGGCTGTTTTCATCAAACGCAGCGCTTTGCGATAGCCTTCGGGCTTGCTCATGCCGAAGTTGCGCAGACCCCGCTCTTTGGTGTCGCGTCCTTTTTGCTGGCCAATCACCATGCAAGGGATGCCGTTGAAGCGCGCGAGCCCGCCCACAATACTCAAGTCGTCAGCGAAATGACGGTCCCCATGCAGCTCTGTGAAGTGGGTGAACACCTCTTTCACATAGTCCAAGGTGTAGGGTCGCTCCGCGTGACGCGCGATTTTGGTGATTTGCCACGGCGTTAAATCGCTGTAGATGTCTTTGGTGAGCTGCTGGCTTTTTTTGGTCAACTGCTCAATCTCACTGGAGATGTCAACCGCTGACTCGGTTTGAACATAGCGCAACTCTTCAATTTTATTTTCGAGCTCGGCCACTGCCTGCTCAAAATCGAGGAATGATTTTTTGGCCACGGGTTTATCCTTAGTCCTGTTATTTTTTGGGGACGGCAACTGCGGCTGGTACGTGGGTCGATGCAGCGATTCAAATCGCTTCAATAAGCCACCGGCAACGGGTCCAGCGAGCGCCAAATATACCAAGTCGCGACACTGCGGTAAGGTGCCCAAGCGGCGGCCACTTCCCGAGCGTCACTTCGGCTCACCACATCGCCAGAGAAATAGCTTTGGCTGATGCCCTTGATCAAGCCCACATCGTCCAGAGGCAACACATTGGGTCGCATCATGTGAAAGATCAAAAACATCTCCGCCGTCCAACGGCCAACGCCTCGAATGGCAATCAGCTCGTCGATGATGGCTTCGTCATCCATGCCTTCCCACGCCTGAACATGCAGCGCGCCATTGTCAAAGTGCAGCGCCAGATCAACCAAATACTCCACTTTTCGGGCGCTCAAACCCGCCGCGCGCATGTCGTCAATTTTCAGCTTGAGCACATTGCCCGGGGTGATTTCAGCCGGTAACAAGGCAAAACGATCCCACACCGTCTGCGCGGCTTTAATCGAAATTTGTTGCCCCACAATGCTGCGAGCCAAGGTGACAAAGGCGTCGCCCCGTGTTTGCAGACAAGCATCCCCAAATTGCGGAATCAAGCGCTTCATGACGCGGTCTTTTTTGACCAAATGCTTGCAAGCCTCTGCCCAATACACAGGCACTGTGGCGTCAGTTGCTCCACTTTTAATAGCTGTCATCTCATGCTCACCGGGGTGCGCCACCTGTTTTCTCTTGCATCCATCCTCAGGCCGCCTCCCACGTCGTACCGGTTGGCGAATCTTTCAGTACCACGCCTTTGCCCAGGAGGTCTTGTCGGATTCGGTCGGCCTGCGTATAGTTTTTGGCCGCCTTGGCCTGCGCCCTGGCGTCGATCAGGGAGGCAATTGCAGCCTCGTCCAACCCCGCCCCGGCGGTCAAGAAGGCAGTGGGATCGCCTTGCAGCAAGCCTAAGCAGCCGCCTAGCGCTTTTAACAATCCGGCCAGTGCCTCAGATTGGGTCTTATTGACTTCAGAGGCCAAATCAAACAACACCGCCAACGCGTCAGGGGTCCCGAAATCATTGTCCATGGCCGCTTTGAATCGTTGCGCGAAGGGCTCAGCCCAGTCGATGGTCTGCGGGGGAGAGGCCGGCACCGATTGCAACGCCGTGTAAAGCCGCTTCAGCGCGCCGCGCGCATCACCCAGATGCACATCGCTGTAATTCAGGGCCGAGCGGTAATGGGTTCGCACCAAAAACAAACGAACCGTTTCAGCGTCAAATTGGCTCAACACCTCTCGAATGGTGAAGAAATTGCCCAAACTTTTGGACATTTTCTCGTTGTCCACGCGAACAAAACCGTTGTGCATCCAGAACCGGGCCATGGGCTTGCCAAACGCGCCTTCGCTCTGTGCGATTTCGTTTTCATGGTGAGGAAATTGCAAATCAGCCCCGCCACCATGAATATCAAAGCTTTCACCCAGGGTCTGGCAGCTCATGGCCGAGCATTCAATGTGCCATCCGGGTCGGCCAGTTTCGTAATCAAAGCCCAGGGCCTTGGCGTCCCACTTGGCATCGTCTGGCTCTGCGGGTTTCGCTGCTTTCCACAGCACAAAGTCCAGTGGGTCTTCTTTGCCATCGGCCACCGCGACCCGCTCACCGGCACGCAACTCATCGAGCGACTTCCCCGACAGGCGCCCGTACCCGGGAAACTTGCGAACCGAGTAGTTCACGTCACCATTGTCGGCCTGGTAGGCCAAACCTTTCGCTTCCAGTTGACTGATCACACTGAGCATTTTGGGAACGTAGTCCGTGGCGCGTGGTTCTATGGTGGGTGGCTCGATGCCCAACCGGCCAATGTCGCTGTGCATGGCCGCGATCATCTCATCGGTCAGCGCCCGAATGGTGATGCCCCGCTCCAGCGCTCTTTTGATGATCTTGTCGTCAATGTCCGTGATGTTGCGAACATAGGTGACGCGGTAACCGCTGCTCTTCAACCACCGCTGGGCCACATCAAACGCCATCATCATGCGGGCATGCCCGATGTGACACAGGTCATAAATGGTCATCCCACAGACGTACATTCGGACATGGCCCGGCTCCAGTGGCGAAAACGGTTCAAGACCACGCGATAGCGTGTTATAGATTTGCAAACTCATGAGTATTTAGGGGACCGGGATGGGGTCCATCACGGACCAACGGTCTTGGCAAGGACCGGGGTGAATAGGGAATTGCCGGGGGTGTCGCCAAACACCCTTGAACTACAATTCGCACCAGTATATAGCCGTCCCAGCCCAGAGAGGTGACGTGACGACAGCACTCAGCAGGAATCAAAAATCTCAATGAACTACGCTTTCTCCCCCCTCTTCACGGCCCTGCGCGTCGCGGTATTGGCGACGGCTTTCGCCGCATGCAGCGCGTACGCAGACGATTATGGTGATGTGGGCCAGCTGGTTCGCGCCGGAAAATTCAGCGAGGCAATGACCAAGGCCGAGACCTTCCTGGCCAGCAAGCCCAATGACCCCCAAATGCGTTTTTTAAAAGGGGTAATCCTGCGCAACACGGGCAAACAGCCCGAAGCCATTGCCATCTTTACCAAGTTGACCGAAGATTTTCCGGAGTTGCCCGAGCCGTACAACAATTTGGCGGTTCTTTATGCCTCGCAAAACGAGTTCGACAAAGCCAGAACAGCGCTTGAAATGGCCATTAGAACCAACCCCAGCTATGCCACCGCCCACGAAAACTTGGGCGACGTGTATGCACGCCTTGCAAGCCAGGCTTACAACAAGGCTTTGCAATTAGATGGCGCGAACGCAGCGGTACCGCCAAAACTGGCCACGATTCGCGAAGTGTTCAAGCCCAATCTGAGCAACCCCAAACCCAGCGCAACCCCTGCTCCTGCCGCAACGGTTGCGGTGGCCCCCGTGGTCACACCGACACCGACACCTGCCCCTTCTCCCGCAGCGGCTGTCGCGCGGCCTGCACCGGTAGAAGCGCCGAGCCCCGCGCCAGCAACCCCCAGCAGCAATGAGAAAACGGACGTTGAAGCAGCGGTTAAAAAATGGGCCAAAGCTTGGGCAGATCAAGACATGACGGGCTATTTAGCGTCCTATGGC
>JBAQDW010000139.1:0-8418 GCA_049286445.1 Rhodoferax sp.
GCGATTTGGGTGGCAACCGCCATCTCGGCTATGTAGCCCAAACCCAGCCCAGCCTTGATGGCAACACCGTCGATCTGGATCAGGAACGGGCTAATTTTGTTGATAACGCCGTGCGCTACGAAGCCACTTTGCGCTTTATCAATGGTTCATCCAAAACGATTCTGAGCGCCATTCAAGGCCAGTAACACCGGTCCCAAGGAGAGTCCCCATGTCCATGTTTTCCATCTTCAGCGTGTCTGGCAGCGCCATTAGCGCCCAGTCGCAGCGACTCAATGTGGTTGCCAGTAATCTGGCCAATGCAGATGCCGTGGCCGGCCCGGACGGCAAAGGCTACAAAGGGCGGCAAGTGGTTTTTGAAACTGTCCCCATGGGCTCTGAGGCATCCAACGGCGTCAAGGTCCGCTCTATCAGCGAGAGCGAAGCCCCACTTCGCCAAGTCCATAACCCCAGCCACCCTTCAGCCAATGCCGAAGGCTACGTGACCCACTCCAACGTGAATCCAGTTGAAGAGATGGTGAACATGATCTCCGCTTCCCGTTCGTATCAAAACAACGTGGAGGTTATGAATACGGCCAAGACTTTGCTTCTCAAAACATTGCAAATGGGCCAATAAACGCTCGTAGGAACCACCATGACCAGCATCTCAGCCCTCAACAGCAGTCAAACCGCCAGCACACTGGCACCTGCTGGCAACGCCCCCACCGCCGCCAGCGACGCAAACGCGTCGCAAGACCGATTCTTGAAGCTGCTGGTGGCCCAACTCAACAACCAAGACCCGATGAACCCGATGGACAACGCGCAAATGACCAGTCAGATGGCGCAGATCAACACGGTCACGGGCATTCAACAGGTGAATGAAACCTTGAAAAGTATGGCCACCCAGTTCTCGGGTATGCAGGTGCTGCAGGGCGCCAATATGGTGGGCCACGATGTCATGGTGGAAAGCAATACTTTGACCCGTGTGGCGGGTGTGGCTAGCGGCGCCATTGATTTAGCGGGTAAGGCAGACACGGTCAAGATCGACATCCTATCGCCAGGGGGTCAGGTGTTGGAAACCTTCAATCTGGGGTCTCGCGAAGCTGGCCGTCAGTCATTCGACTGGGACGCCTCTAGCTACCAGGGCGTTGGCGACCCGAGCTTTAAAGTGACCGCCTCCTTGGCTGGTCAAGTGGTCGCGAGTACGTCGTTGGCACGCGACAAAGTGGTGTCAATCGGTAGCGAAAACGGTGCCATGACGGTCCAACTGCAGGGGCGTGCCGCCGTCGCCTACGACAAAATTAAAGCCATTCTTTAGTCTTCATACAGCACATCAAAAGGAAATCACCATGTCATTTCAAACAGGCCTATCAGGATTGGCCGCATCAAGTCGAAGCTTGGATGTGATTGGCAACAATATCGCCAACGCCAACACCACCGGCATGAAATCGTCGCGAGCGGAGTTTTCTGACATCGTGGCCTCTTCGCTGGGAGCGGGCGGTGGCGGTGGCAACGGCATCGGGGTTTCGGTGGCTGCTGTGTCCCAAACATTTTCGCAAGGCAGCATCAACATCACAGGCAACAACCTTGATGTCGCCGTCAATGGCGGCGGTTTTTTCCAACAAACCATGCCAGATGGCTCTTTCGCTTACACCCGCGCAGGCAACTTCAAACTCGATTCCACCGGCAACATGGTGACCAACTCAGGGGGCAAGGTGATGGGCTATCCGGTTGATTCCAAAACCGGTTTGCGGACGAGTTCGACACTTCAAGCCTTGTCACTGCCTACGGGAGCTCCGATTGCCGCCAGCGCGACAACAAAAATCGCGGCTGAATTCAACCTACCGACTGCGGCAACGCTTGCGGCAGGTGTGCCTGCGGTCGCCGCCATTCCAGCGGTTGGTGTCATTGGCACCCCTGGGTATGTGCCAGCGACGCCCGCTGTAGCAGCCATACCGGCCACGCCACGCTCAACGTATGGGACCTCCTTAACAGCGTTTGACTCTCAGGGCACCGCCGTGCCGGCCAGCCTGTATTTTGAAAAGACCGGAGACGATACCTGGGACGTGTACAGCAGTCTGGACCCAGCGGCGACAGCGATCAGCACCATGACATTCGATATTAATGGACAAAATCCGACTTTTGTACCCGCCGCCCCCTTTACGATCAACCTGCAATCACCCAACACCAACATTGGCACTGCAGGCGTGTTCACCGCCGACCTGGACCTCAGTGGCGCAACACAATATGGAACAGGATTCGCGGTGTCCAACCTCACGCAAGACGGCTATACCTCGGGCGAACTGACGGGAGTCAACATCGGCGAAAACGGAAACATCACCGCCAGTTACTCCAACGGAAAATCACAGGTGGCCGGCCAACTGGCCTTGGTTAATTTCCGCAACGTGCAAGGTTTGTCGCCCACCGGAGGCAACAACTGGATTGAAAGCGCTTCGTCTGGTGAGCCAGTGTTTGGTGTACCCGGTGCTGGCAAATTCGGCGCGCTGCGCTCAGGCGCACTCGAAGAATCCAATGTGGATCTAACCGCCGAGTTGGTCAATATGATGACCGCGCAGCGGGCCTATCAAGCCAACGCGCAAACCATTAAAACGCAAGACCAAGTCATGTCCACGCTGGTCAACCTGCGTTAAAGCGCTGGTATTTAACTCGCCCTTGAACAGGATTCGCCATGGACCACATCATCTACACCGCGATGACAGGCGCCAATGCGGCCGCCCAGCGACAGGCTGTCCTGTCCAACAATCTCGCCAATGCTTCTACCAATGGCTTTCGGGCCGAGCTCTCCACCTTTCGTGCCGTGCCCGTGCGAGGTGACGGGGCCACCACTCGGGTGATGGCAGTGGAGGCCACCGCCGGCTATCTCGACCGCGCGGGCCCCGCCCAGACCACAGGTCGGAGTCTGGACGCCATGACTGCCGATAACTCCTGGTTTGCGGTTCGCGGCTTGGACGGCACCGAGGCCTATACCCGCAACGGCTCCTTTGAGGTGTCCTCGGAAGGTCTCTTGGTCACGCACAATGGCTTGCCCGTATTTTCTGACGGCAGCGCCCCCATTGCGATACCTGCGGGCGCGGAAGTGGCGATTGGCAGCGATGGCACCATCAGCGCCAAGGTGGGCAATGCTGCGCCGACTGGCCTGGGACGGCTGAAACTGGTGACGGCAACGGCGCAAGAAGCCTTGAAGCGCAGTGATGACGGCTTGTTTCGACCCGTATCAGGTGACCCTTTGCCCAATGACATCAACGCCCGCCTGGAGGTCGGTGCTTTGGAAGGCTCCAACGTCAACACGATTGAGGCCATGGTGGGCATGATTCAAACGGCCCGCCAATTTGAAACCCAAATGCGCTTGCTGCAATCCGCCGAATCTAACGACCGCTCTGCGGCTCAACTTCTTGGAATGCAGGGCTAAGCCCTTCGTTAACGCGGGCTGACCCGACAACGACTCACAAGGAACCTACCATGATCAACTCTCTCTGGATCTCCAAAACCGGCATGGAAGCCCAGCAAATGCAGCTGGATGTCATTTCCAACAACTTGGCCAACTCGTCCACGACCGGATTTAAACGTGCCAACGCGGTCTTTGAAGACTTGATGTACCAAAATCTGCGCCAAGTGGGCTCCAACAGCACCGAACAATCCCAATTGCCCACCGGACTTCAGGTGGGTCTGGGTGTTCGCACTGTGGCGACCAGCCGTTCGTTTTCGCAGGGCAATCTGCAGCAAACCAGCAACAACCTGGATGTCGCCATTCAGGGCAATGGATTCTTTCAGGTCACCATGCCTGATGGCACCACTAACTACACCCGAGATGGCTCCTTTCAAGTGAACGCGCAAGGCCAACTGGTCACCGCGACTGGGTTACCTATCGCCAACGGCGTCACTGTGCCCGCAAACGCCACCAGCGTCGCCATTGCCGGGGACGGCACAGTGACCGCCCAAATTCCTGGGTCTGTCGCACCCCAAGGCATCGGCACCATTGCTTTAGCCAGTTTTATTAACCCCGCCGGTCTCGACCCCAAAGGGCAAAACCTGTACGCAGAAAGCCCTGCTTCGGGTCAGCCCAATGCGGGCACCCCCGGTGCCGACGGCCTGGGATCATTGATGCAAGGGTTTGTTGAGACGTCCAACGTCAACGTGGTGCAGGAGTTGGTGACCATGATTCAGACGCAACGCGCTTATGAGATGAATTCCAAAGCCATCCAAACCTCAGACCAGATGCTCCAAAAACTAGCCCAGCTGTGAGGCTCACCATGATCACAAATTTGCGCTCCCAGACTCCCTCGCCTCGCACCTTTCTACACCGGGTGCTGCTCACTGTGGCCGTCGTGCTGGGCACATCGGCTTGCAGCACGCTGTCTCAAAAAACGGAAGTTGATTTCGCCGAAACGGTGACACCCCGCCCCATCCCCGCCGCTCCAGTGATCAATACCGCGTCCACCGGCAGCCTGTTCCACAAAGCCAGCTACCGCCCCGGCCTGGAAGACTACCGAGCCCGGATGGTAGGGGACACGGTCACGATTCTGATCGTGGAGAAAATCACGGCCAGCCAGGTGTCCTCCTCCACCGCGAATCGGACCTCCAAGATGGAGGCAGGCGTTTCAGCCTTTCCCCTCTTGGCCCCCATTGACATTGGCAATATGAAAGCCGGTGCCACTTCGGGTAACGATTTCTCGGGCAAAGGAGGCACTCAGAGCGCAAATACTTTCACAGGCTCCATCACCGCCACGGTGGTTGATGTGCTGCCCAACGGACATTTAATCGTCAAAGGCGAAAAACAGATTGGGGTGAATCAAAACGTGGATGTGCTGCGCTTCTCAGGCACCATCGACCCTCGCGTGGTGCAACCCGGCAGCATTGTCAACTCTACGCAGGTCGCCAACGCCCGAATTGAATCCAAAGGACGCGGCGCGCAGGCCGAAGCGCAAACAGTTGGCTGGTTAATGCGGTTCTTTTTTAGCTTTCTACCCTTCTAAAGCTGATGAGAATAGTGCCGAGGGGTAAGCCAACATGTCCATATTCAAACCGTTAAACACCAACATTCGTCATGCGTTGCGGGTTGGGGTGTGGCTCATCTCCACCCTGCTCCTTGCCACTGGAGCGCAAGCGGCCCGCATCAAGGAAGTAGCCTCCATTGAAGGCGTGCGAAGCAATCAGTTAACTGGTTTTGGATTGGTCATTGGATTGGACGGCACAGGCGACCAGACCACCCAAATGCCTTACACCTCGCAAGGCCTCACCAACTACTTGCAGCAGCTCGGCATCACCCTGCCCGAGGCGGCAGCCTCCAAGCTGCAACTCAAAAATGTAGCCGCCGTACTGGTCACCGCAGAACTACCCGCCTTTGCTCGCCCCGGTCAGATGATTGATGTTAGCGTCTCCTCGATGGGCAACTCCAAGTCACTGAAAGGCGGCACCCTGATCACCACGCCCATGAAGGGCGTGGATGGTGAAATTTATGCACTGGCGCAAGGCAATTTGCTCGTCGGTGGCGCCGGTGCCTCAGCAGGCGGCAGCAAGGTGCAAATCAACCACCTCAGCGCAGGCCGAATTCCCGGTGGGGCCCAAGTAGAGCGAGTTGTTCCCACCCCTTTGCTGGAAGGCAGCAGCATTACGCTGGGGCTGGAAGCCTCCGATTTTCAAACGGCACGCCATGTGGCTGAAGCCATAAATAAACGCTTTGGCGAGAACTCGGCCCGTGCCTTGGACGGTCGCACGATCGACGTCAGCGCCCCCTCCAATCCCAACGCCCGCGTGGCCTTCATTGCGGAAATGGAAGAGCTACAGCTTGCCACGTCCCGCCCCTCTGCGAAGGTCGTCATCAACTCCCGTACCGGCTCGATTGTTCTGAATCAAGCCGTCACTTTGGGGGAAGTAGCCATTGCCCATGGCAACCTGTCCATCAGCATCACGTCAACCCCGGTTATCAGTCAGCCCAACCCGCTGTCCACTGGCGGGCAAACGGTGGTCGCTGAAAAAAGCACGATCGAAATTCGCCAAGAACCCGGCATGCTGATCCAACTGCCCGCAGCCACCCAGCTGGCTGATGTGGTGCGCGCTTTGAACTCACTGGGTGCAACGCCTCAAGACCTGTTATCCATTTTGCAAGCCATCAAGGCCGCGGGTGCCCTGAATGCGGAGCTGGAGGTGATCTGATGGCCTACGGTCAGCTTCCCGGCACATCCAACGCGTTGGCGGTGGACGCCCGCTCGCTCAACAGTCTGAAACTTCAGGCCGGCAAAAGCACGCCCGAGTCGATCAAGGAAACCGCCAAGCAGTTTGAGTCCCTGTTCATGCGGGAGCTGCTCAAAAGCATGCGCGAAGCCACCATGAAGTCCGGTATGACCGACAACGCGGGCACCGACATGGGTACGGATTTACTCGATCAACAGTTTGCCGTCCAAATGTCCGGCCAAGCCGGTGGTCTGTCGGATCTGATTGCCGCGCAGCTTTCCCGGCAAATGGGCGGGGCCACGTTGGACCCCAGCGCCTTGATCAGTGGCGCAGCGCCACGTCCTCTGAGCAGCATGCGCCAGGCCAGCTCAGCTGCCGCTTACGCCGCCAATGCCAATCCAGCAAGTACTCTTGCCACGCCCAGCCAAAGCAACTTTGTGCAGCAACATGCCGAGGCGGCTTCCCGCGTGGAACAAACCAGCGGTCTGCCCTCTGGTTTTATGCTGGGTCAGGCCGGCCACGAAACCGGCTGGGGCCGCCATGAAATTAAACACGCGAACGGTGCGCCGTCCTTCAATCTGTTTGGCATCAAGGCCACCGGCGGCTGGACTGGCAAAGTGGCTGAAATCACAACCACCGAGTATGTGAACGGAGCGGCGCAAAAAACAGTCGCCAAGTTCCGCGCCTATGACTCTTACGAAGACTCGTTCAAGGACTATGCCCGCCTGATCACCCAGTCGCCGCGCTATGCCCAAGTGAGCCAGCAAACCGACTCGGCACATGCCTTTGCCACAGGACTGCAAAAAGCGGGCTACGCCACCGACCCTGAGTACGCGGCCAAACTTAGTCGTGCGATCAATTCAACGCTGCGACTTCAGCAGAAATTCGCCCAAGCGTCGCAAGGTAACGCATGAGTGGCATTCTCAGCGTTGGCACCCGGGCGCTGCAGGCTAACCAGGTGGCCTTACAGACGGCGGGCAACAACATTGCCAACGTCAACACGCCAGGTTACTCACGCCAAAAGGTGGTGCAGCAAACCGTGCAGGGGCAATTCAGCGGCAGCGGCTACGTCGGCAAGGGCGTTGAGATTCTGACCATTGAGCGCAACTACAACGCCTACCTCACACGCCAGTCGGCTTTGGCCGGAACCACCGCAGCAGCCGACACCGCCCGCACAGACAAGCTCAAACAGCTGCAAGGTATTTTTGCCGGCGGTGCCAGTGGGCTAGGCTCAGCGGTGAACAACATGTTGAATGCGTTTTCTGACGTGGCGACGGCACCCACTGACCTCACCGCTCGAGCAGTGGTGCTGGCCCGTGTGGACGAAACAGCCGCCCGCATGCGCACCGCATCCCAAAGCATGGATGACTTGCAGACCAGTGTGACGCAAGAACTCAGCGTCAAAATTAATAGCATTAACAACTTGGCAAAGAACATTGCCGGTGTCAACGAAAAGATTGCCCGCGCACAAGGTAACGGACAACCCGCCAACGACTTGCTGGACCAACGCGACCAGTTTGTGCGCGATCTGAATCAGTTGGTACAAACCACTTCTATTGCGGCTGTCGATGGTACGGTGGGTATTTTTCTGGCCGGGAGCCAGCCCCTCGTGTTGGGCAATAAGGCATCAAGCGTTGAGTTGGTGGCCGATGACTTTGGGGTGAAGAACCAGAAGCTGGCCATTCGGCAAACCGGGGTGGTGACACCTCTGGATGAAAACATGCTGGGCGGCGGCGAAGTGTCTGGTTTGTTGCGGTTTCAAAACACCGATCTGGCCGAAGGGCGCAACCTGCTGGGTCGCTTCACGGTGGCTGTGACCACCAGCATGAACGACCAACATGCATTGGGGCTGGATTTAGATGGCAACCCGGGAGGGCGATTATTCAGTGCCATCGACCTGAGCAAAGCGGTCCTTCCGGCGGCGACCAACGTCGGGAGCGCCACGGTCACACTGTCTATCAACGACGTCAGCAAATTTGAAGCTACAAGTTACGAGGTTACGTTTGGCACACCAGCGACGGTACCGGCCAGTGGCATATTGACGCGACTGTCAGACAGATCCATCACCTCGTTCACGCTGGCGGCACTGCCTGGTGCACAAGAAATCGCCGTTAACGGACTGACGATCGCGATTGCAGGGACACCAGGGGCCGGCGACAAATTTCTAGTTCAACCGTTCAGCACCTCAGCGAGCAGCATAAGAAGCGAATTTTCCTCACCCCGCGCGCTGGCAGTCGCCAGCCCCGTGGC
>JBAQDW010000140.1:0-4851 GCA_049286445.1 Rhodoferax sp.
AAGTCGCCTTCAGACCCTGTTAACGCAATATGTTTGGGGTGGGTGGTGCTGCCTGCTGCGCCACCTGAGAGGCTGGGCCGCAGGGCGCCACCACCCGTGGCATCGGCCATGGCGGCTTTAAAGTCTAGGTTGCGTGCAGAGAATCCTGGTGTGTCCGCATTGGCGATATTGCCCGCAATGACACGCTGGCGCTCAGCGCGCAGCAGCAGCGCCTTTGACTGAAAGTCCAGATTGCTTGTCAGATTGTTGAACATACATCACCTTTGTTTTCGATACCTAAGCAGCTTCTCTGTCGTCTGGTTGCCTGCCGTGAAGTAATTATGAAAAGCAGGTGGTTTTTCTAAACCCCAAATAAACGGGTAAATCACGCTTATTTGAAAGATTTGTCCGTTGATGACCTCTCTATATTCGAGGAGCAAGTCTGGAGGAGTGCATGCTCAATCAACAATCAAATTCACACAAGGTGGCGCGGTGGGCCGTAGGCCTCGGTCTGACCTTGGCAATGGTCGTTACGGCCCAGGCCCAAGAGCAGGCGAATGCACCTGACTATTTGCAGGCCACCCAACGCTGGCTGGATGACGCGGTGTCCAACATTCGTCCGTCCGAGTCCATGCCTTTGCGCATGGAGGTAGTTTTGGGTGAATTAGACCGCCGTCTGCAATTGGCCCCCTGTGCCCGTGTGGAGCCGTACATCCCTGTTGGAACGCAGTTATGGGGCAAAACTAGGTTAGGGCTGCGTTGTTTGGAAGGTGTGGCACGGTGGAATGTCTTCTTGCCCATCACGATCCGGGCTTATGGTCCGGCTTGGGTATTAAAGAGTCACGTCATGCCTGGTACCGTCTTGACGGAGAACGATGCCATTGAGGCCGAAGTGGACTGGGCTGAGGAACGAAACCCCATCATGGCCAATCCGGTTCAATGGGTGGGACAAATTGCAGCAAGAACGCTGCCGGCTGGCCAAGCGCTTCGTGCGGGTATGACTCGCGCGGCGCAAGTGTTTCAGTCCGGTTCGCAGGTCAGGGTGGTGGCCCAAGGGGCCGGTTTTCAAATTACTTCTGCCGGGCAGGCGATGAGTGCTGGTGTTATCGGACAGTCAGCCCGGGTCAAAATGGACAATGGTCGCATTCTGTCGGGCGTGGTGGTAGACAACCGAACCGTGAGGTTGGATATATGACGATTTTTGCCCCTTTGAAAAAAAAGCTAAAGTCGGCGCAGATTACGTCGATAGTGTTCTTACGAGGCTACACGTACTGTGGTTTTGGAGGGCACGATGAAAATAGGTCAACATTCAGACAATTCACTTTCAGTCAATTCGACAGTCACGAATGCACCTGCCAAAGGGGGGCAGAGCGCCAGCACGGCCGCTCCTACAGCAGCTACCGCACAAGCTGCGTCGGCGGGTGTTGCGGTCACCGTGTCGCCTATGGCGAGAACCTTAGAGGCCTCCAAGCGCAGCGAAGCGGCAGATGTCGATATGGCAAAGGTCAAAGCCGTGCGTGCGGCCATCGATCAGGGCACTTACAAGGTCAACCCCGAAGCGATTGCCGACAAGTTAATTTCCAGCGCCCAGGAAATCCTCAATCGGACGTCCAATTAATCGTTGATTGTTCAGGTCAGGTGAAATCATCATGACCGCCGTTGAACTTGAGAAATCGCTCACCTCAATCGAAAGTCTTATTCAACAGATTTCAGAGACCCTGGTTGTCGGCGACCCCGTAGCACTTGCGACGGCAAGCACTCACCTGCGTCAAGCCGCTATCGAATTGTCTAACATGCTGCCCCGATTTGATTCAATGGCGCTTAAGAACGCATCTCTGAAATTGCGGTTGAAGCAGATTTCCATTAATTTGGCCTCGCGACGGGAAAGCATGCTTCGTCAAAGTGGGCTGGTGGAGCGCGCCTTGAACACTCTGGTGCCCGCTTCGCAAACCGCGACCTATTCCAAAACAGCAGGTCTTTACGGAGCGCCAGGAAAATCGTCTGGAACGTTTAATTTCATTGCCACTTGAGGCGCCGAGACTTAAGTGGACCGTGTTCCCGCTTCAAAAAAGCCCGTCACAGAACGGGCTTTTTTGCGACGATTTAATGGGATCTCATTTTTGCGCGCAATCGTGCGATTGATTGACTGTGTAACTGGCAGACCCGTGACTCAGTTACTTCCAACACCGCTGCAATCTCCTTGAGGTTCATGTCCTGCTCGTAATACATGCTCATGATGAATTGCTCGCGCTCAGGCAGGTTCTTGATGGCCTGCACCAAGGCCTGACGAATACGCTGGTCTCTCAGCATGCTCAGTGGGTCCGCGGTTTCATCTGCGACATGACGATCAAGAAAACTGTCTTCATCGTCTTGGCCGCGCGCCATGTCTTCGATATAAACCAGCTGGGTTCCACGTACCTTGCCCAACAGCGTTTGGTAATCGACGAGTGACATGTTGAGTTCTGCCGCGATTTCGCTTTCAATGGGGCTGCGACCCAAGGTGTGTTCAAGGCGGCGCATGGCCTGTTCAATTTCCTTTTGACTTTTGCGAGATCCGCGAGACATCCAGTCGTTCCCGCGCAGTTCATCTAGCATGGCACCGCGAATGCGCTGGGTTGCAAAGGTTTCAAACTGAACCCCCTGTGCCGCTTCATACCGGGTCAGTGCATCAGAAAGCCCCAGCAAGCCCACTTGAATCAAGTCATCAACCTGAACATTGGCAGGCAATTTAGCCATCATGTGATGGGCCAGACGTCTAACCAGCGGCTGGTACTGCTTGATCATGGCGTTGCGGTCTAGGTGGCCCTTGGCGGTGTACATCAGAGGCTTCCTCCAAGTTGGTAGCGGTGCAGCGGCATAGCGTTTTCCAGAAGGCGCAACGTTAACCGATGCACATCATCGGCAATTCGCTCTTCAGCGTCTCCCACCCTGATAGTCAGTGCCTCCACCCGATAGCCCAAAAACGTTAAGGAGCATTCCTGCAGTTTTTTTACCGTCGATTGTGCTGCTGCCTCAGACCCTGAAGAGGAGTTCAATGCAATATGTGCCACTGTAGGCCTGAGACCGGCATTGAGCAACATCTGCTTTAAAGATTGATAGGCAGTCACAGACGACATTTTAAGGGGGGACACAGTGAGTAGCGGCTCGATGGCTGTGCCTGGCAGAAGATGAACCAACGTATCGGCTCGCGCGTAAATCACAATTACGCCATAGTTTCCCAAAAGGCTGCCCAGTGGTTCCAGCGGGCGATCTGTTTCAGACAAACGGGCTGCTAAGTTGCGCAGCCCGTGTGCGGCAGGGATCACGGACCATGTGTTGGATTCGCTGAGCCGGTCATAGGGCCAATGGGCACCTGCCAGCAACTGCTCCAGACCGAGGTTGTCTGCGGATTCTGAGGTGTGTGCATCCAAGACGGCAACCGAGTAGCCCAGTTCCACCAGTGTGGAGCACAGACTCCACAGCAAAGGCAATTCCCCTTGCTGGTTGCCGTGGCTGGCCATGGCAATGACACGTGGCGTCAGCTGTAGCCCGATTTGCTGCAGTCCGGCCCCTTGGTTGACGCTGGAATCAAACACCAAACTGCCCTGCCTGAGTGGTGGAAGCGGGCTGCGTGAAGAAGAAACTTAAATCTGCTGGCTTCGGATCAAACGCAGACTTGGTGGGTGCTCGCATGGACAGTCGAACCAATTTGGCTGCATCGGCGGACTCCCAGTCTTCGGGAACCTTTTGCCCCATGGTGACGCCTCGCAGCAGCAGTTGGTGGCGAATGACTGCATCTAGCGCCGGTCCAATCTTGGCGGCTTCATCAATTTTGGACAGGATAGCCTGTTGAATTCCGCTTGATTTAAAGGACGACACCACGTCGTCAATCGTGTCTCCGTGACCCCCCGCATTGAGAACCAGCAGGCGGTTGACCTTGGGTAAATCAAGCACCTCCAACATGTCCCGTTTGCGGGGGTCGCTGGGCGCCAGCCCGGTGGTATCTACCAAAACCATTTTCTTGTTGGAGAGCAGGCCCAGCAGGTCCTGCAAAGCCGCGCGGTCATGCGCCAAATGCGCCACCACGCCCAGCATGCGACCGTAGGTGCGAAGTTGCTCGTGGGCACCTACACGGTACGTGTCCAGCGTGATGAGCCCCACACTGCTCGGACCATGGAGGCGGGCACACAAACCGGCCAGCTTGGCTGCCGTGGTCGTTTTTCCTACGCCCGTTGCGCCAACCAAAGCAAATATTCCGCCCTCTTCGTGGATCAGGGCTGAGCCCGCATCGGTTTTCAAGTTGTGTTCGAGGATACCCATGATCCAACGCATAGACTCTGCTGCACCAATGTCCTCGGGCATGCGCTCAATAATGGCCCGCGACAGGGTGGGGGAGTACCCGGCCCGAATCATTTTGAGCATCAGGTTCGAATGAATCGGGTTTTGACGGGTTTGGCCTAACCAAGTTAGTGTGTTGAAGCGATCTTCAATCAAGGCCTTCATGGCATGAAGTTCGTCAACAATCCCTTGAGGCATGGCAGGGGCAAGCAAAGAAGGCTGCTGGGGCGCAATGCGCGTCGGCAAACCCGTGCGTTGAGGTGCTTGTTTGGCAGTAGGTCGAAACTCTACAGGCTCCGGCGCCTGACGCGTTTCAATTTTGGCAGGGCGAGATGGTTGCTCTGGTTTGTTGAGGGGCTCGCTTGGGCCCGCAAGTGCCTCCGCCCGACGGCGCAGCATTCGCTCTCGTACGTAATCCTGAAACGACAAGGTACTCATGGAGAGTTGCGCGACATCTTCCTCCACCGTCGCCCGCGTATCGACAGAATGCATGGTCGTTCGTTTTTGTGGTGTTGGATTTTTCTCCCGGCTGGCCAGTTCAGATTTGTCCAGTGC
>JBAQDW010000141.1:0-3572 GCA_049286445.1 Rhodoferax sp.
CCGACTGCCATGTGATTTTGCGCGGTGGCAAAGCGCCCAATTACGACGCGGCCAGCGTTGCCGCCGCGTGCCAAGACTTGGAAAAAGCCAAGCTGCCCGCGACACTGATGGTGGATTGCAGCCACGCTAACAGCAGCAAGCAGCATGAAAAGCAGCTTGAAGTGGCCCGCGATATTGCGGCTCAGATTGCGGGCGGCTCAACTTGCGTGTTTGGCGTGATGGTGGAAAGCCATTTGAAGGCGGGCGCACAGAAGTTCACGCCGGGCAAAGACGAATCGAGCGCGCTGAACTATGGCCAAAGCATCACCGATGCCTGTTTGGGCTGGGACGATTCACTGGCGTCGCTGGAGGTTTTGTCCGAAGCCGTGAAGGCGCGTCGCGCGCGTTAAGCGACTGCCCTTGGGGTGGGACGGGTTTTATAGGGCTTTTGGCCTGTAGCCCTTGTCCCACTTGCGGGAGTCACTCTTTATTTTGTAGCGCCCGAAGCAGTTTTTGGTGGATTCCACCAAAGCCGCCGTTGCTCATGCAAACGATGTAGTCGCCCGCTCGCGCCTGCGCGGTGATCAAGGCGACCAACGCCTCCAGGTTGTCAGACACCACCGCGCGTTCCCTCATGGGACCAAGCGCCTGCGTGGCGTCCCAATCCAGTCCGGCACTGTGGCAAAAGGCCAGGTCGGCTTGTTCCAGGCTCCAAGGCAATTGGGCTTTCATGGCGCCCAGCTTCATGGTGTTAGAGCGAGGCTCAAACACCGCCAAAATCCGTTCGTTGGCGTGAAGTCGGCGTTTCAGGCCGTCCAGCGTGGTTCGAATGGCGGTGGGGTGGTGGGCAAAGTCGTCGATCACCGTGATCTGCCCGCCCTCCGCAGCCACGGTGCCACGCACCTCCATGCGCCGCTTTACGTTCTCAAACGATCCCAAGGCCTGGCCTGCCACCTCAGGCGATACGCCCACATGTTCTGCCGCCGCGATCGCTGCCAAGGCATTGAGTTGGTTGTGAACCCCGCTCAGTCCCCATTGCACATGGCCCACTTTTTTGCCGTGCATCAACACGTCAAAGTCGTGCGGTTCGCCGACCGATGTGAAGTCACTCACGGTGGCACCAAAACTGCGCACTTCGCTCCAGCAGCCGGTGTGCAGAACGCGGGCCAGGCTGTCCTCCAGGCCATTGACGACCACGCGACCGGTCCCGGGCACGGTGCGTACCAGGTGGTGAAATTGGCGTTCAATGGCGGCCAAGTCATCAAAAATGTCAGCGTGGTCAAACTCCAGGTTGTTCAGAACGGCGGTGCGGGGTCGGTAATGCACGAACTTGCTGCGCTTGTCGAAAAAGGCGGTGTCGTATTCGTCCGCTTCAATGACAAAGGCTTTGCCTTGGCCCAGGCGCGCGGAAACCCCAAAGTTCATGGGGACGCCGCCCACCAAAAACCCTGGCTGCCAACCTGCCTGCTCCAAAATCCAAGTGGTCATGGCGGTGGTCGTTGTTTTGCCGTGGGTGCCGGCGATGGCGATCACATGGCGACCTTGCAAAACATGCTCACTCAGCCATTGGGGGCCGCTGGTATAGGGTAGGCCCGCATCCAAAATGGCCTCCATGAGGGGAAATTTGGCGCGGCCATCGGGCAGACGGCTGCGGCTGACCACGTTGCCGATCACGAATAAATCGGGGCTCAAGGACAGTTGGTCGGCGCTGAAGCCTTCCACCAAGTCGATACCCAGGGCGTGAAGTTGGTCGCTCATCGGCGGATAGACGCCGGTGTCGCAGCCGGTGACTTTGTGACCTGCCTCGCGTGCCAATGCCGCGAGACCGCCCATGAAGGTGCCGCAAATACCGAGTATGTGAATATGCATGGTCAGATTTTAGGTGGCAGCAATAAAGGCAAAATAGAACGCTATGGAGAGTTTGAAATCTGAAATTGCCGCTGTGGCGGCCCGCATGGTGGTCGAAGAAGGGCTTGACTTTGGTGCCGCCAAACGACGTGCGGTCAAGCAAATGGGCTTGTCCGGGCGCACTGCATTGCCTGCCAATGAAGAGGTTGAGGACGAAGTTATGGCCTATATCGCCTTGTTTTGCGCCGATACCCAGCCGGGTGAATTGAGGGCCTTGCGGCGTTTAGCCTTGGTCTGGATGGAACGCATGTCCGCCTTTAAGCCCTATTTAGGGGGGGCAGTGTGGCATGGTTCTGCCACCCGTTTGTCAGATATTTACTTGCAATTGTTTTGTGATGACTGCAAATCAGCGGAGATTGCGTTGATTGATCACCGTGTGGACTATATTCCACGCACCGTGACAGGGTTTCACGGTGAATCCGTCGAGGCGCTGAGTGTGCATGCCTTGTGTCCTGAGTTGAGTGAAGAGGTGGGCGTTCATTTGCTGATCTATGACTGGGATGACTTGCGCGGCGCACTCCGACCAGACGCCAAGGGCCGCACCCCACGCGGAGACACCGCTTCAGTGAGAGCTTTGTTGGCGCCAGAGGAGCAAGGAGACATATGACGCAGAAAGACCCTCTTGATAAACAAGGTGAAGGCGCCAGCGCCCGTCGCTCTTGGTTACTGGGTTCCGTAGCCGGTGCGGCCGCGCTCAGCGGCGCAAGTGTTGCCTGGTGGGTTTATTCCCCTCGTGAGGTGGCCCCGAGTGCCGAGGATGCCTTGTGGCTGCTAGACTTCGCCCTCCCAAAAGAAGGACCTCGTTTGGGCATGGGTAGTTTTCGGGGCCGGCCGCTGTTGCTGAATTTTTGGGCGACTTGGTGCCCCCCTTGCGTCGAAGAGCTTCCCATGTTGAGTCGTTTCTATTCTGAAAATGCGGCGAGGGGTTGGCAGGTGCTGGGCCTGGCGGTGGACCAAGCGACGCCGGTCAATCGATTTCTGGCAAAAACGCCTGTGAGTTTCCCGGTGGCCCTGGCGGGTGTGCCCGGCATCGAGATAGGAAAATTGCTCGGCAACCAACGTGGCGGCTTGCCGTTCACGGTTGTGCTGGGGTCTGATGGCAAGGTCGCGCACCGTAAAATCGGGCAGGTTTCACCCGAAGATCTGAGCCAGTGGGCGGCATTAACTTAAAGTTCGAATGGGTGAGATGCTGAGTGCATCGTTGAATTTTTATAAAATAACAGAAGATAGCAGCATTTAATAGTAATTTAGAGTAAATTACCTCGTTGTTATAAAAATTGCATTGGAAACCTCATGGATCTGAGAAAGTTGAAAACGTTGATTGACTTGGTGTCTGAATCCAACGTGTCAGAGCTGGAAATCACCGAGGCTGAAGGCAAGGTCCGCATTGTGAAAGGCGGTGTGTCCATGGTCCAGCATTACGCGCCAAACATGGCGATGATGGCTCCTTCGCCCGCCATGCCGAGTCACCCACCTGCAGCGGTGGCTGAAGTGGCCGAGCCGGCTGTTGCCAGCGGTCATATGGTCAAGTCACCGATGGTGGGCACGTTCTACCGGTCCTCGTCGCCAGGCGCCAAGGCTTTCGTCGAGGTGGGTGATGAAATCAAGGCGGGCGAGACCATTTGCATTGTTGAGGCCATGAAGATCCTCAATGAAATTGAAGCAGACAAATCCGGCACGGTCAC
>JBAQDW010000142.1:0-6573 GCA_049286445.1 Rhodoferax sp.
CGCAAGACCGCTGGGCCCGCACCCCGGTGTTGGCCTTTTTGGCCCAACTGGCCTGCGCCGAACTGGCGGAGCGCATGCAGCTCAATGCTGATGCCCCGGCGGACTTGAAGAAAGTCACGCTCACCCGCTGATTCGTTTTGTATGCCAAATGGGGCTCTAGCCCATACACAGCCTGCGCAAGGAACTATGAATTTGATAGTAATTTGCAGGTGCTAACCCGTGCTGACCGCAAGGCATTCTTGGCGCCTTACCGCGTTCAAACTGCCGGTGGCTTGGTGGCGGCGTGCGCAATGGTTGCCGCAGTCAAACGCTGTGGGTTCAGTCTTCTACGCGGATGAGCGCGGGATCGTCCGCATGGTCGATGAGCATCGCGCGCACCCAGCCCTGCCACGTGATTGCAAACGCGTCGCGCTGAGCGCGGTTTGACTCAGGGGCCAGCGCCGCCTGCATTTGTAGCCTCAATTCCGGTGGCCGGGGCGCTGCTTCCGGGTGGTGCGATACCTCAACACTTTGCCCGGTGTCCTGACGTGTGAAGCGCATCTCGCCGCGCATGGGCACTTCAAAAGTCAGCAACTTGCGCCGGGTGTAGCGACCGGCCAAGCCATTAAAACCGCCGTTGCCTGCGGCCCCCGTGACCAGTCCAGCCACGCTGGCGATCACCCCCACCACGCCTGCCTCTTGGGGCTCGCGCATGGCCACCATCACCTCGCCGCGTCGTGGCGTTTGCCCTGGGTAGAGACGGGCCAGGGCGGTGCGTGTCATTAACCAAGCACCGGCCACGGTCGGGCAAGAGTGCCCGGCCAGCTTGACCGCGTCGAGGTAGCGGTATTCGATGAGGCCGTCTTGCGTTGCACCCAAAATTTGGGCCAAGGCGTCTTGCATGACGATGGTGGGGGCTTGGTCGAAGAAAGCCGGGGTTTGCATGGGCGACGCGCTCATGTTGCCCCCTTTTGATGGGTAGCCCGGTGCAAGCAAACGGTGAACGCCATGGTTTTTTCCTTGTGATGAGGGCCAGTGTTCGCCTCGCAGAGGCCGTGCCCCAAGGGGTCCAATCGAGGCGCCCTGACGCAGCGAGTTTGAAAGAGCTTACCCCACTGCGGCAGGCAGCTTGCCAGGACAGAAACGATCCGCACCTTGCGTGCCGTGCCGGGCTTAGTTCATCAACTTGCCCCAAGTGCCCACGTTGTAGACGTCTTGGTAACCGTTTTTCAGCAACACCATTTTGGCCATGCCGCTGCGGGTGCCGCTGGCGCAGCAGAGCACCACGGGCGCTGACTTGGGAATCTCGGTGAGGCGACGCCCCAACTCGGGAAGCGGAATGTTGATGGTGCCCGGCGCATTGCCGCTGGCAAACTCCATGGCGGAGCGCACGTCCACAAAGAGCGCACCGTTTTTTTTCAGCTGCGGCAGCAGGGCCACCACGCGTTTGGAGTTCCACCACTTGTAGCCAAACCAGAGCGCCAAAGCGGCCACAGGCCAATACTTTTCAAAAAGAACCGAGAGATCCATGGCGTGCCTTGTCAGGTGATGCCGCCGAGGCGGCAGTGGGGGAGGTGAATTCAGAAGGGGTTCAAATATACCCCAATGGGTATCAGATGCAGTTGACTCAGGTCTCTGGCCCTCTGTGTGGCGCAGACGCCCACCGCGTCACCGCTGTGTTGTTGTGCTCCAAGTGAAGGGCAAGCCACTCGGCGCACTGCGATAGGATGGGCATCCACTGACGACCTCAGGCACCGCCTGTCGGGTTTCTCTGCCCTTGGCCGGTATTTTCAACAAGCGACCCCTTCACAATCCCTATGCTCATTCTCCATTCTTTTTGGCTGTCTCTGGCAACTTACCGGGTGCGCATTGCCCTTCATTTGAAGGGGGTCGCGTTCGAAGAATGCGCGCATGATTTGAGCAAGGGTGAGCACAACTTGCCAGAGTTTCACAGGCTCAATCCTGCCAAGGCAGTGCCTGCTTTGGCAGGCGGCACGCGCCAGCCACTCACGCAAAGTCTCGCCATCCTGGAGTGGCTGGAGGAAACCTACCCCACCGCTTCTGCCAGCAGATGCAGAAGGGCGCGCCACAGTGCGTGCCCTGTTCCTCCTCACTGCGGCAGACACACATCCTTTGGTGGTTCCCCGCGTGCAAGCCAGGCTGGCCCAACAGTTCGGATCAAACGAGGCGGCAGGGCGGGCCTGGTCTGCCCACTGGTTTCGTGAAGGTTTGGCGGCGTATGAAGCGCAACTCGCGCCTGGTGCCACGCGCTGTCACGGCGAAGCGCTGAGCATTGCGGATTTGGCGTTTGCCAGTCACTTGATTGGCGTCGAGCGTTTTGGCGTTGACCTGACAGAATTTCCACGCGCCGCCGCCGTCGGTGCAAGTCTGTTCGCGAACCCCTCGTTTGCCGCAGCGCACCCGCGCTTCCAGCTGGGCGCGCCGCAGAGTGAATCAAAAGCGCGATGAGCTAACGCACTCGCTTGATGACGTGTGCCCTGCGATCACCTGAACTGAACTGAACTGAACTGAACGGACCGAACCGGACCAAAGCGCTGCCGCCCACGGTGGGTTAGTCGAGCCGACGTGGCACCCGCAGTGCTCGTTTTGAGGGGCGCGTTGCAACCCTGAAATGCGGGGCCGGTGCACCACCACACGGTCACTGCCGAGCCACGGGCAACCGCTTATTCCAACGCCATACCCATAGGATCTGTTGTTGCTTCGCCTTGCCGTGCGTCTGCCCGGTCTGCGGCTTGGCGCCCCAGGTCCACGCACTCTGAAACAGGGAATCACGCCGTCCAGGAGGTTTCCATTTGCCATTGGCGTGCCCACCCCGGCATGTCTTTCGCTGGCATCGGCCACGCCACGCCATAGCCCTGGGCCAGATCACAGCGAATGCTTAGCAGCAAGTCGCCCAGCACTTGGGTCTCGACGCCTTCGGCAATCACCTGGCGCTGGAACACCTCCGCCAGCCCGATCACCCCCTCGACGATGGCGAGGTCGTCGGCGCTGTTTGTCATGTTGCGAATAAAGCTTTGGTCGATCTTCAGTGTCTCAGTCGGCAGATGCTTGAGGTAGGTCAGCGACGAATAACCCGTGCCAAAGTCGTCCAGCGCGAACGTCACCCCCAAGGCGAGGCAAGCGTGCATCACGGCCATGACACTTTCGATGTCGTCCAAGGCACTGGTTTCCAGAATTTCAAGCTGCAGGCGCTGCGGCGCTGCATCCGGGTGCGCGGCCAAGATGGCCTGCAGTCGCTCAGGAAAGTTGGGCTGCTGCAATTGCAGCGCACCAATATTGACGCTCACGGTCAAGTCCAGCCCCTGGGCTTGCCAGGCGCTCATCTGAGTCAGCGCACCCGCAATGACCCATTCACCCACCTCCACGCTGAGGGGGTGGTCTTCAATGGTGGGCAAGAACACCCCTGGAGGCAACAGTCCGCGCTCGGGGTGCTGCCAGCGAATCAGGGCCTCGGCCCCAATCACGGTGCCGGCGCGCATATTGACCTTGGGCTGGTAGTACAAGACGAATTCCCCTTGGGCCAGTGCTTCACTGATGCGCTTCAGGTCTTCATGGCGGCTTTGAATCGCTGCATCGTTGGCAATATCAAACAAGTGGTAGCGGTTTTTCCCGGCCTGTTTGGCCAGGTACATGGCCTGGTCGGCATGGCGCAGCAAAACATCGGCATCCACATCGTCCTGCGGGTAAAGCGTCACGCCAATGCTGGCGGACACGCGCACGCTGTGCTCTGACTGCGGACTCGCTTGGTCGGTGCGGGCAGGAAGCTTGATCACCGTGGCGGCGGCGACCAGCAGGCGCTCGATCACCGTGATGCAGTCCCTGCTCTGGTCCAGATCGACCAGGATCGCCACAAACTCGTCGCCGCCGATGCGGGCCAAGGTGTCGCCCTCACGCAAGACGTCCTGCATGGTTTGAGAGACCGAGATCAGCACCGCATCACCGGCTTCGTGACCATGGGTGTCGTTGATCGCTTTGATGTTGTCCAAGTCGAGGAAGACCACGGCCAGCCCTTGGTCACGACGCAGACACTGGCCAATGGCCTGTTGCAGGCGGTCGCGCAGCAGCAGCCGGTTGGGCAAACCGGTCAAGGTGTCGAAGTGGGCCATGCGCTCCAGCTCGTTCTGGTGCGCTTTGATGGCCGTGACGTCGGAGAACAGGGCCACGTAGTGCAGGGTGGTCCCCGCGTCGTCCCGCACGGCGCTGATGGTGAGAATTTCCGCATACACCTCCCCATTTTTGCGCCGGTTCCAGACTTCGCCGCTCCAGTGGCCTTGGGTGGTGAGTTCATGCCATAAGGCCTCATAAAACGCCTTGCCTTGCCGACCCGACTGCAGAATTCGGGGGTTTTTGCCCAGCACTTCCTCCCGGCTGTAGCCGGTGATTTGCGTGAACATGTCGTTGACGTCGATGATGTTGCCGCTCGGGTCGGTGATGGTGATGCCCTCGCGGGCATGCGTGAAGACGCTGGCAGCGAGTTTTTGGCGAACTTCAAGCTGCTTGCGTTCAGTGATGTCGTGAATCACGCCGACCAGAAAGTGCGTGCCTTGGTCATCGGTGTAGCGTGATTTCTTGGTGAGAATGGTTCGAGGGGCTTTTCCCGCAAGGGTCAGCGTCTCCTCAAGGGTGCACTCGTGCCCGTCACGGATGACCTGCCGGTCAATGCGCAAAAAATGCTCCTGCTCTCTCGGATCGACCCGCTCAGCCAGCGTCTTGCCGAGCAAATCTTTCCGGTCCGCTTCAAACAGACTGACGAAAGCATCGTTGACGAGAAGAATCTGGCTTTGCGCATCCTTGACGAAAATGGGGTCACCTGCCGCATTCAAAATGGCATGGAGATAGCGCTCCTTCCCCCGCAACGCCGCCTCTGCATTCTTGCGCTCGGTGATGTCCTGAATGGTCCCCATCATTTTGGTGGGAGCGCCCCCAAAGTTGAGGCTCAATTCCCCTCGGCCCCATACCCAGCGGGTGGCACCATCGCTGCCCCGCACGATTCGGTACTCCCGGTTGAAGGGTTGGCGCGATTCAATGACTTCGTGGAGAAAATAGTGGAGCAACAGGGGGCGGTCATCGGGGTGCACGATGGTGTTCCAACTCGCGATGGTTTTTTCAGTAGCGGCCTCAATGCCAAATATCTGGTCCAAAACGGGGGAGCTTGTCCAGCTGTCTGTTTCCAGGTCCAGCACATACGATCCGATGTGTCCAACGCGTTGTAATTCGCTGAGCAAAAATTCATGCTCCTGCAGCGCCTCCTGGGCTCTTTTGCGTTGGGTGATATTGATGCTGCCGCCAATGCCCCGTTGAGGTTCGCCCAAGGCGTTGCGCTGCGTGACCCGGCCCCGCGTATGGACCCAGTTCCATCCATCCTGCTCATTCGGTAGGCGGTAATCCATCTCAAAGTCAGGTGAATCCACGGGTTTTGACGCCAGAAAGCGTTGCATGAAAGGAGCCACGTCATCAGGGTGCATCAAAGTCAGCCAGGCGCTCAGCGAGTGGGCCTCGATGTGGGGACTCATTCCAAGCCAGCGGAGGTGCTCTTGGACGAAGTCCAAAGCGCCCGTTGTCAGATCAATCTCCCACAGCAGCATTTGCGCGGTGTCCACCGCCAGCGCCAAGTTGCCCTGTGCGTGCTCAACGCCAGCTTCCAAATCGCGTCGGTGCTGATTGACCGCGCGCGAGCGAAAAAAGTGCGTCGCACTGGCCACCAGGGTCGCAATGACCAGCCCGGAGACGGTGGCAACCGGTAGGGTGCGAACGCTGAGTTGGCCAAAAATCAATAGCTCGACCACCACCGCCACCCCACTCGTCAAGATGAGGGTGAACGCGATCACGAGTGCGTTGACCTGCCAACCGCTAAGTCGCTGGGTCCATGAGGTGGGGGTCGTTTGCATAGAGAGAGTGTGACCCGAATTTAAGGCAATAGATGCGCCCAATGAAAAATCTCGGTTGAACACGGGTGGACACGACTTCTGGCGTGTCTCCCCGTTCTTCTTGCTCAGTTGCGCGGCTCTACTTGGGCTCTGGTGGGGCTGGCCTGTCTCGTTTTTCAAATAACCGTTCAACCTTCGGTATCACATACAAGATGCTCCAGGCCAGGAGGGCACTCAGAACGGCTGTTGCTTCGCGGCCCATGCCCGCTGCAACACCAATCGCAGCCGTGAGCCATATGCTCGCCGCAGTGGTCAACCCCTTGGCTTCCATTTTTTGGCTGCCTGTGATGATGGCGCCCGCACCAAGAAATCCGACGCCAGCAACCAGGCCTTGCAAAATCCGGCTTAAATCAGCCACTGACGCACCGGCTTGTTGTGGAATCAGGACAAAGAGTGCGGCGCCAAGGGCAACCAGCATGTGTGTGCGCAAGCCCGCCGCTTTGCCCTTTTGTTCTCGCTCATACCCCAGCAGACCGCCCAGAGTCGCCGCCACCATCAGGCGCAAGGTAATCACGGTCACCTGAGTGATGTCTGGGATGTCAGAGAACTCGGAGACGACGGTATCCCTGATCAGTTGCCACATCTCCATCGCTTGGCCTTTGCTTGTGGGTTTTTGACTGCGTCTTTCATGAGAAAAACAGATTCA
>JBAQDW010000143.1:0-2611 GCA_049286445.1 Rhodoferax sp.
CCATGGCTGCGCGAGAACTCAATTACGGCCGAGCGCAGGCAAAACCGGGACCGTTGTGCCAAAAAGCCAAAGAAAGAGCCCACCACCAAGCCCGTGACCGCCAGGGCATGCCCCTCTCCGAGGAACTCGACGTAGCGTTCTAGCAGTGAAAGTGGCATACCAGACTTTGAAAGGGAGAGTCGCTAGGGCCGGATGTAGGCGTGTCCCTGCAACTGCAGCTTGGTCATCCGCACGACACCCGAGGTGGTGAACTCGGCTTCTTGAATGAACTGGTCACGCTTCATGTCACGCAACCTCAATGTGAGTTCGCACACTTCAAACCGCACGCCACGGGCAAGCAAGGCGGACACCGGGCCCACAAAGTCGCTGCCATTGCGGTCCTTCGCACCTTCCATCAGGAAATCAACGCCGTTGCCAATGGCCACCACCACGATCTTGGCGCTGGGGTCCGTGTCGAGGTGGTTGCGCACACTGCGCAGCGCTGACAAAGCCTGCATCTCGGTTTCACTGACGTGGTAGACCACTTTGTCCTGGCTCCAAGCCAGGCCAGAGAGCAGCAGCGCGCAGATGAGGGCCCATAGTTTGAACAATTTCATGTGAATCTCCTTGGTATGAAACAAGATACGCCGGTCCATCCGCGTCAGGCAATGCCAGGGTTACCGGCCACGCCCAGCAGCGTGGGGGCGTTGACCGTGCGGGCTTTCACATGGCCATCGGGTTGGGCCTTGAGCCACGTCTCCACCACGTCCCAAATCGGTTTGCTCCCCGGTGCCGTGCGCGCCGCCTCGGCCACGGGTGCCCAGCCAGCCACCTTGTACGTTTTAGACGCTTCCAGCGGTTGGCCCGCCACCGTCAGCCGGGAAATGCGCTGCCCCATGGACTGCGCCGGCTCGCAGGTGTAGGACAGTCCGCCCACACGCACCATGTCGCCCCCTTGCTGGTAATAGGGGTCGGGGTTGAACAGGTTGTCAGCCACGTCTTCCAAAATGGTCTTGATGGCCTCGCCCGTCATCGGGGTCAGCGTCGCATACGGGTAGGTAATAGCCAACTGGTCCATCATCAACTCACGGGTAATCGTGTCGCCGGGCAGCAGCGTGGTGCCCCAGCGAAAGCCGGGGCTCAAGGCGATGTCAGCGCCCTGCACCTCCATCAAGGCATCGCACACCAGCTGGTCCCAGCTGCCGTTGAAGTTGCCGCGCCGGTACAACAAGCCGTCGGTCACTGCCAGCTTTTCGGCCAGTTGGCTGGCGTAGGGCAGGCGAATTTTTTCAATCAGCGCCGTCATGGCGGGGTCGGCTGGAATTTGGTTTGAAAACACGGGCAACAGGCGGTAGCGGAAATCGCTCACACCACTGCTGGTCACTTCAAAGTCCATCACGGCCAGAAACTTGCCATTGCTGCCGGCGTTGGTAACCAACGTCTTGCCGCCGGCATTGGTTACCGGTACAGCGATGGGCACGCCGTCATGGGTGTGGCCGCCAAAAATGGCATCAATGCCGCGTACGCGCGAGGCCATTTTCAAGTCCACATCCATGCCGTTGTGCGACAGCACCACGACCAGCTTGGCCCCTTTGGCGCGCACCTCGTCCACCATTTTTTGCAGGTTGTCGTCCTGAATGCCAAACGTCCAGTCCGCGACCATGTAGCGGGGGTTGGCAATGGGGGTGTAGGGAAAGGCCTGGCCAATAATGGCGACCGACACGCCGTTGATTTGACGCAAGGTGTAGGGCTTGAAGACCGGGTCGCCAAAATCATTGGTTTTGACGTTCTGCGCAAGAAACTCTATTGAGCCGGCAAAGTCTTTGTCGACAATTTCTTTGACGCGCTCCATGCCATAGGTGAATTCCCAGTGCCCGGTCATGACATCCACGCCCAAGAGCTTGGAGGCATCGACCATGTCTTGCGCGTTGGTCCATAACGACGTGGCCGAACCTTGCCAGGTGTCCCCGCCATCCAGCAGCAAGGCACCCGGGCGGCTGCCCTTGAGTTGCTTGACCAACGTGGCCAGGTGCGCAAAGCCACCGACCTTGCCGTACCGGCGCGCGGCGTTGGCAAAGTCGATGTAGGTGAACGCGTGGGCTTGCGCCGTGCCAGGCCGAATACCTGCCGCCTTGAGCAGGTGCTCACCCACCAAATGCGGCAGTTGGCCTTGCATGGCCCCCACGCCCATGTTCACACTGGGTTCCCGAAAGTGAATCGGCATGAGCTGCGCGTGGCAGTCTGTCATGTGCAGCAGCGACACGTTGCCAAACGGCGCGATGTCGTACAGCCCTTTTTGCGCCGTCGCGGTGTCAGCATGCGCAAAGCGGTTCAGCTGCAAACCGGCCACGGAGGCGGCGCCCAGCAGCTGGATAAATTCACGTTTGGAAAGGTTCATGGCCGGGGGGTCTTGGCAGGGTTATTGGTTCACGGGCGACTTGGGGTCCAGCAGCAGGGCCATCAGGTCCTTCATCTGGGCCTCGTCCAGCAAGCCAGCTTGGCCAAAACGGGGCATGTGGGAGCAGGCATTGGCCCCTCTGGGGTTGTAAATCTTGCCCCAGGTGTATTCGACGATGGGGCGCGACTGCTCACTTTGCACATCCGTCACACCGCGATTTTTGCCGTACTGGTA
>JBAQDW010000144.1:0-5931 GCA_049286445.1 Rhodoferax sp.
GCGATTTATATAGGGTTGGCTAAAATTTTGCCACTACAGCAGGCTCATTTGGGTGTCCTGGGTTGGTTTTTTAGTCTTCAGTGCTGCGAATACTTTGGACTGCAAATCGTTGACGGTGGATATTCCAGCGATGGGGGGCGAGGCGTTGATGCTCACGCTGTGGCGCTGAATCCGGCGCAGTTGGGCCAATGCCTTTTCCGGTGATAGGTCGCTCTTGGCAAGTTTCAGGCGCTGACGCATCACCCGGTAAACAATCAGCGCGATAAAGCACACAAAAGCGTGTGCACGGATTCTTTGCGGTAGGCGGTGGTGCACAGGCGCAATCTCAATCTCTGACTTGAGCACCCTGAATCCCCGCTCAATATCGGCCAGAGATTTGTATCGCTTCACAAGCTCCACGGGCGCCTGGTCTGGCACATTGGTAACCAGTAGCAGCTTGCCATCCATAAGTTCAGCCTGGGCTTGTGCGGCTTCATCAATGGCGTAGCTAAACAGCTCTGTCTTCAAGTCCACCTTGATGATGCGTGCTAAGTGCTCCTCACTCACCTCCCGATACAGACGCGCTTTGGCGCCGCTGTCGGAGAGCTTTCTGCCCCGGTTGACGTCGCCGGCATCTTGCCCATCGAGTTTGCCGGCCCATTGGTTGGCTTTGGCCAGAATTGCGGCTATGCGTTCACGGCGCAGTTTCGTTTGCTCTCGTGCTTGTTCTGGGTTGTGGGCAATCACCAGACGCAATTCGTTCCAACGGGTCTCGTCTATGACCTCCTCCTGGGCGTCAGTCACTTTGCTTTGGAATTCCTTGAGGGTTTTTGAAAATTCGCCATACCTTCGGCCCGGCACCGCCAGAATGAACTCCAGTGCCTGACCGCTGGGCAGCATCACTTTGCGCAACTCGTCGACGTTGTCCAGCGAGAGCAATCCCCGATCAGCCACCACGATCAGACGCTTGATCTGGGCAAAGCGCGCAAGCACCTTTTTAAGGGTGGGCAACAACGTGGGGGACTCCGACTGGTTGCCATCAAATACTTCGTGATAAATCGGCAGTCCTTCTGCAGTCTGCACCACACCCAGCATGAACTGGCGCTCAATCAGTCCGGACTTGGACATCCCGTATTTCCGCACGTCATCGGTTTGCTCAGTCAGGCCGGCCGCGCGGATGGTGGTGAGGTCATAGAAGACGAGCGACAAATCCTGATCAATCAGCGGACGTAATAACCCAGCCACAACATCGTCTACAGCATCCTGGTGGTCCATAAGCGCATCCATGCTGCGCAGGAGTTGCTGGTGCGTCAGGCTGGCAGTATCCACCTGCGCAATGCTGACCGTCTCCAGCCAGCGCAGCACACCGAGTTTGGATTCAGGGTCGCACAATCGGTTGAAGACCATCACGCGCAAAGCGTGTTCAACCGGCGTGGTGTAGCGGGCTTTACGAAACACGCCGCCAAGGCTGTCAAAGCCGAGTTCTCTCCAAAGTTGATCGAGCGCCCAGACATCACCAAGCGCCAAGGCCGATTCAAACTCCACCTGCGGCGCGGCTGTCAGGTCCGTTGACTTGCCGCGCGCACGCAATAGACCCTTGAGCAAAGAATCAACGGCTCCATCAGATTCATCGACACGCCCAATGGTGGCAACTGTCCGCTGTCGAGGCTTACCATTCTCGTCGCGAAAGGACTCCACGAGCTGAGCGTAGGTGTGGGAACCCGAGCGAGTGAGCTTGATGGGGTCGCCTCAGAAAACGGAAAATAAAGCACGCTAAGCCCTTACTTACCCAGATGTTTGACTGTTCGTGGCACTTTCACCATGGCAATTGCAATTGCCCAACCCTTGCAAAATGCCGCACGCCTCTACAGATCGAGAGCCAGAACACTTCTCGCGCAAATCAACCAAGTGCCGTTTTAACTGCAACAGCGCGGACACACGCATTTCCACCTGTTGAATATGGGCCTCCAGCAGCGTGTTGACCTCCCCACAGTCCTGCATCGGGTTGTCTCGCAGACCCAGCAATGCGCGAATCTCGCTCAACGTCATGTCGAGCGAACGGCAATGACGGATGAATTGCAAGCGCTCAATGTGCGCCTCACCGTACAGCCGGAAGTTGCCACCGCTTCGCGCTGGCTTCGGCAGTAGCCCTTCCTTCTCGTAGTAGCGGATGGTCACGACCTCGCACCCAGAGCGCTTGGCGAGGTCGCCAATTCTGATTTCCATGCATCAATCTCCAATTATCACTTGACTCTATAGTGACTATAGAGATTTTAATGGAGGCTGAATAGAAGATTTTCAGGAGTTACTCATGAGCGAATGCGCTTCAAAGGTGTGTGGCTGCACGACTGAGCCGATCATCCAACCCACGGCACCGGCCCCGCTGGCAACCGGATCGGCTCAAGCGGTGTACCGCATCGAGAACATGGATTGCCCGACCGAAGAGGCGCTGATCCGAAGCAAACTGGCCGGTCTGGCGGGGGTGGCGGGTCTTGAATTCAACCTGATGCAACGTACCTTGGCCGTGCAACACGAATTGCCTTCGTTGTCTCCCGTCGAGCAGGCGCTGAAGGCCATCGGCATGCAAGCTGTGCGCATGGATCAGGCGTCGGCCGAGCAGACGACCAAGCTGTCCATTGCCAAGATGGATTGCCCGACCGAAGAGACGTTGATCCGCAACAAGCTCGGCACCGTGGCCGGTGTTGCTGATCTCGATTTCAACCTGATGCAGCGCACGCTGTCGGTACGCCATGCGAACCAGGTTCTGCCAGACGTGCTCGTGGCACTGCAAGCGCTTGGATTCGAGGCGCAGGTCGTGGACACGGCAGAGGTCGCATCTCCATCCGCCGCCCCTGTGACCACGCCGACCAACTGGTGGCCGCTGGGCATCTCCTTGGTCACTGCATCGGCGGCCGAGGCGGTCTACTGGCTCCACAACGGCAATCACTGGTCGGTTGTCGTTCTGGCGCTTGTCGCGGTCTTCACGGGTGGCCTCTCCACCTACAAGAAGGGGTGGATTGCGCTCAAGAACCGTAATCTCAATATGAACGCCCTCATGTCGATTGCGGTCACGGGTGCCATGTTGATCGGCCACTGGCCCGAAGCGGCAATGGTGATGGTACTGTTCGCGCTGGCCGAGGTAATCGAAGCCAAATCGCTGGATCGCGCTCGTAACGCTATCCGTGGCCTGCTCGACCTGACCCCGGAACAGGCCACGGTACAGCAGGCTGACGGCACATGGCGCGAGGTGGGCGCCAAGCAAATCACCATCGGCGCCCGCGTCCGGGTCAAACCAGGTGAGCGCATCGCCCTTGATGGTGAGGTGCTGGAAGGCCGCTCTGCCGTCAACCAAGCCCCGATCACGGGTGAAAGCCTCCCGGTCGAAAAATCCCCCGGTGATTCGGTGTTCGCTGGCACGATCAACGAATCCGGCTCGTTCGAGTACCGCGTCACCGCCTTGGCCAACAACTCCACTTTGGCCCGGATCATTCACGCGGTAGAGGCTGCGCAAGGTAGTCGTGCGCCGACTCAGCGTTTTGTCGATCAGTTCGCCCGCTGGTACACCCCCGTTGTATTCGGCGTTGCCATCGCCGTCGCGTTGTTGCCGCCGCTGTTCATGGGTGCGGCATGGCTCGACTGGATCTACCGTGCATTGGTTCTGCTGGTGGTCGCCTGCCCGTGCGCACTGGTGATCTCTACACCGGTCAGCATCGTCAGCGGCCTGGCCGCCGCCGCCCGCCACGGCATTCTCATCAAAGGTGGCGTCTATCTGGAAGAAGGCCGCAAGCTGCGCTGGCTGGCTCTGGACAAGACCGGCACGATCACGCACGGCAAGCCCGCACAGACCGACTTTGTCACATGGGGCAATGCACTCGCCTCGGACAGCCGCAGCATCGCTGCCAGTCTGGCGGCCCGCTCGGACCATCCTGTATCCAAGGCGGTGGCACAGGCCGCGCAGACGGACGGGGTTGCCTTGCTCGACGTGGCCGAATTCAACGCGCTGCCCGGTCGGGGTGTGCAAGGCCAAATCAACGGTGCGACCTACCATCTGGGCAACCACCGGATGCTCGAAGAGCTGGGGCAGTGCACACCAGAGCTGGAGCAGCGCATCGCTGCGCTGGAAACCGCTGGCAAGACCGTCGTGATGTTGGTAGGCGCAAAGGCGGTACATGCCTTATTCGCCGTAGCGGACACCATCAAGGACAGCAGCAGGACCGCCATCGCCGAGCTGCACGCACTGGGCATCAACACCATGATGCTGACCGGCGACAACCCCCATACGGCACAGGCCATTGCCGCACAAGCCGGAATCGACCGTGCGCAAGGCAACCTACTCCCAGATGACAAATTGCGCGAAGTGGAGCAACTGGCCCGAAGCGGCAAGGTTGGCATGGTCGGTGATGGCATCAACGATGCCCCGGCCTTGGCGCGTGCGGACATCGGCTTTGCAATGGGAGCGGCTGGCACAGATACCGCAATCGAGACCGCCGACGTGGCCCTGATGGACGACAACCTGCGCAAGATTCCGACCTTCGTGCGCCTGTCGCGTGCGACGGCGCAGGTGCTGATGCAAAACATTGTGCTGGCCCTTGGCATCAAGGCAGTATTTCTGGTACTGACCTTCACGGGTCAAGCGACCATGTGGATGGCGGTGTTTGCTGATATGGGGGCCAGCTTGCTCGTCGTTGGCAATGGCTTGAGGCTGTTGCGCAAATGAGCTGGAAATTCTTTCTCTACGACTGGGGTGGTCTGAACATCGCGTTGTTCCAAGCCATCAACATGAGCACACCTGCAGCGCTGGAACCGCTGGCATCGTTCTTCAACCTTGTGATAGGCAACTACTGGACTGCACCACTGATGCTCTTGGCGATGTGGGGATGGTCAAAGTCGGCACCTGACCCAACGCGGGCCGATGCCATCCGGTACAGACTCAGAGTCTTTAGCGTGGCCTTTGCGTTGGCATTTCTCGTCGCCACCATCTTGAAGCTATGGATCGACTTTCCACGCCCGCCTGCCGTTTTTGGCGACATGGTGCGCGTTATCGGGGGCATCGAACGACACTACAGCCTGCCCAGCGGGCATGCCACCTATGCCGCGCTGGTGGTCGGCGCGCTCTGGCCTTTGATAGGCCGTCGTGGCCGCATCGGCTTGGTGTTGTACGCCGCATTGGTCGGTTGGTCACGCATCGCAGCCGGAATGCACTTTCCTGCCGATGTGCTGGCGGGGTGGGTACTTGGATTGAGTTGCACGGCGCTCGCCGGGTGGCTGATGCCGCTGGCCGTCCCTGTGTGGCAATCGGCTCGCCGCACATCGACTTGGGTCTGGTTCGCAGTGGCCGCCAGTGCTGTCATGACCGATCAGCTCGCAAAGTTCGCCATCACCCGCACGTTTGCCTACGGTGAACAGGTCGAAGTCACGCCCTTCTTCAACTTCGTCCATGTCCTGAATCCCGGCGCGGCATTCAGCTTTCTGGCGAACGCTGGCGGCTGGCAACGTTACTTTTTCATCACGCTGGGCCTGGTCGTGTCTGCTTGGCTGGGACGCATGCTGTGCCAGCAATTGCCCCGTCTCGAAGCGATGGGATACAGCCTGATCCTCGGCGGTGCGCTGGGCAATGTCGCGGATCGTGTGCTGCGTGGACAGGTTGTTGATTTCCTTGACTTCCATTGGCGACTTGCGCACTGGCCCGCCTTCAACCTCGCTGATGTGGCGATAACTATCGGAGCGCTCTGCCTGTTCTTGACGGTTGTACCGAAAAGCAGTAAAGGCACAGAGGCCGAGGTGTCCGGTTAAGCTATACCCTAACCTGATGTCAGATGCTTGGCGCAAAGCACGTCAGAATAGAGTTGTAGTTTGTATTTATTGACACAAGCCGCCAAGGGTAATAGATTTCATCCTGACACTTTTACCTTTGGAGGCACCTTGCAAGGTCAACGCATTGGCTATATCCGC
>JBAQDW010000145.1:0-4628 GCA_049286445.1 Rhodoferax sp.
CCAAGTAACGGTGCTCGGCCAGCTCTCGGTCCAGCACGTCCATTTGGCGTTTGACTTCCATGGTGAAGCGGTTGATGGGGTACTCAAACTTTTCGGGCGCGTAGGCATAAAAATGCCCAAACCCGCCACCCAGGTAGGGTGCTGCACCTTGCAGCCAAAAAAGCCAGTTCATCACCTCGGTGCGTTTAGCCTGCTCTTTGGGTAAGAAGTGGCCAAACTTCTCTGCCAAGTACAAAAGAATGGCACCGCTCTCAAACACGCGGCTACCGGTGTCCGTGTCCAGCAGCGCCGGAATTTTGGAGTTGGGGTTGATCGCCACAAAACCCGAAGAGAACTGCTGGCCCTCGCCGATTCGAATCAGGTGCGCGTCGTACTCTGCGCCGGTCACGCCCAGCGCCAACAACTCCTCCAGCAGGATGGTGACTTTTTGGCCATTGGGCGTGCCCAATGAATGCAGCTGCAGCGGGTGCTTTCCACGCGGCAGGGTGGCTTCGTGGGTGGGCCCTGCAATCGGGCGATTGATGTGGGTCCACTGGCCGCCGCTTTGGGCGTCCCAGGTCCAGACGGTGGGGGGCGTGTAGTTCGTTGTGTCAGACATGGTGCTGGTTTCCTTCTTTGAGTGTGGATGCCGACCGGGTGGGGTGTTGGCGTGCAAAAGGGGAGAGAGGGAGGCTGGCGTGTGCCCCACCGCCTCAATGCATGGTGTGCGCGTGACTAGGATTTCGTCTGGCCCAGTTGATTCAGAATGGTCGTGAAATTTTCTACCCCTTGGGCACCACTCACCCAATGACGGTGGTTGAAAATGACCGCCGGCACGCCGCGAATCCCTTGTTCCACCCAGTGCTTTTCAGCCGCGCGTACGTCGGCGGCAAAGCGCTGGTCGGCCAACACAGCCAAGGCCTCGGTGCGGTCCAAGCCAATTTCCGCTGCAATATCCGCCAGCACAGTGGTGTCTGACAGGTTGCGGCGGTGGGTAAAGTGCGCCACAAACAGCGCTTGTTTGAGATCGTTCTGGCGGCCTTGCGGGTCAGCCCAATGCAGCAACTGATGCACATTGAAGGTGTTGTGCATGCGCATGTCCGGGGCAAACTGAAAGTCGATGCCCAGCTCGGCGCCGATGGCCGTCATTCTGAGCCGGCTCTCCTCGGACTCTGCGGGCGTGGAGCCGTATTTTTCAGCCACGTGCTCGCGCAGGTTTTGACCCTCAGGCGGCATGGCGGGGTTCAGCTCAAACGGGTGCCAATGAATTTCATGGGGTGTGCCGGTTGCCGCCAAGGCCTGCGTCAGTTGCTTGTAGCCAATGATGCACCAAGGGCAAACGACGTCGGAGACGATGTCAATGTGAAGCGTTGGCGTCGATGAAGTCATGGAGTCCAATTATTTTCAAAGGTAAAACAAAAGGGTGGAGGCACATTGGCCAATCACAAGCCCCCACCTCGTTCACAGCATTTTCTGAATCAACGCCCCCGAGAACAGCACTGGCCCCGTCGGGCCCCCCGCGCTGGGAACGCCGCCTTTGGGCTCCAGACTGATTGCCAAGGCGGGCACCTCGCGCACGTCAGCTTCGCCAGCGGTGAGGCGCAGAAGCTTGTCGCGCCCCAGCACACCGAGTGACCTGGGTCCACCGGTGGGCGGCAGCGCCCAGAGTTGCAAGGAGCGGTCGTCGGCCTCTTGGTAGCCGCCCACGCGCTGCAGCGTGAGCTTGTTGTTTTTGGGGTCAAACGTGACCAGCATGGAGGCAGCCGATTGGCCGTCGGCCAACACCGCCACGTAATCAATTTGCGGCGTGGCCTGCAATTTGGCTTGCAGTTGCTGAATTTCACCGCCCATTTGGTCGCGCAGGTTCAGTCCGGTGACCACCACAAAGGCGGTTGCCAGGGCACCCGCTGCTGCCGCACCCCGCCATAGCAGCAGGCTGCGAAGCCAGCCGGTGAGAACGGGCGGCTCATTTTGGCGGGCCGATTCGCGGGTGGCTTGCATGGCTTGGGCTTGTTGCTCGCCCTGCACCAGGTTGTCAATGCGGGTCCACACGGCAGCGTCGGGCACGCTTTGGGGCTGCAACTCGTTCATGCTGGCCAGGCGTGTTTGCCAGATCAGCGCCGCCGCCCGCACGGGGGCTTGTTCGCGGGCCAGGGTCTCAAACCGGCGCCGGGCGCCACCGCGCAGCGTGCCCAGCGCGTAGGTGCTGGCCAGATGGTCCAGCAGGTCGGGGTTGTTAAGCAAGTTCATGGCGGGCCTTTACGCAAAACGCGCCATGCACACGCGCAGCTGTTCCAGCCCGCGCCGAATCCAGGTTTTGACCGTGCCCAAGGGCAGCTTGAGCTGCAGCGCGAGTTCGCTGTGGCTTAAGTCGCGCACATAGGCCAGGCTCACTACTTCACGCTGGCGGTTTTCTAGCTTGACGAGGCACTGGTGCAGCGCCCAGGCCTGTTCGCTGGCTTGGGCGGTGTCCATGGGGGAGGGCGCATCCAGTGCCAGCGTGTCGGCCATGACTTCGTCAATTTCCTGGGTGAGGTGCGTGCGCTGCGATGCTCGCCGACGCAAAAAATCCAGTCCCCGGCTGCGCACGATCAGCCCCATCCAGGCCATGGGCGGGCTGAGCGAGGCGCGGTAGTCGCCTGCGCCACGCCAGATGCTGAGGAAAGACTCTTGCAGCACGTCTTCGGCCCATTCGCGGTTGCTCACCACGCGCACCGCCAAGCCAAAGAGCTTGGAGGAGCACAGCTCGTACAAGGCTTTGAGGGCGGCAGCGTCTTGCAGGGCTATTCGGTCCAGCAGCTGGATCATGTCGGCGTCGTTGGATTCAAGGTTCATCTCGGCATTGTCTTTGATTCCTGAAAGGCGTTGTGCCGCAGGGTGTCGGTGAACCGCCGAAACCACGCGATGGGCAGGCGCGACGCAACTGCTTCTAAATTGATAGCTGCTTGCGCAGTATCCATATGGGCTAGAGGTGTAAAACATACATAAACGACTCGCAAAGTGAATTCGGGGTTGGGGTGTCCTGAATACGTGCTGAACAGTGTTCTGGATGCAGGGTTGAAATGCCTGACTTTTTTAAGGGTTAAGTTGAATCCAGTGGCAAGCGGCCTGCGTATTCAGGGTGTCAGACGAACAAGTCTGGCCCCCTGAATTGATTCACCCCCCTTGCACCAGGAGAACTTTATGAAATTGCGAACCCCATTGACGCTGCTCGCCGTGGCTGTTTTGAGCGCCTGCGCCGCGTCCGGCCCCGGCAAGATGGCCCCCTATTCACAAGCTGCTTTACCTACCGCTATGCAAGTGCCCGCCGGTCACCGCGTGGCTTTGGAGACCCGTGCCGCCGGTGACATCACCTACCAGTGCCGCGCCAAGAAAGACATGGCGGGTCAATTTGAATGGGTATTTGTTGGCCCGGATGCCGGCCTGAAAGATCGAAGTGGCCAGCGCGTGGGCAAGTACTACGGCCCACCCGCAACCTGGGAAAGCAATGACGGCTCCAAGATCACCGCGACCCAACTCGCCGTTGCCCCCCACGGCGCAGACAACATTCCCCTGCAACTGGTCAAAGCCAACCCCGCCATGGGCCAGGGAATGATGCAAGGCGTGAGCTACATCCAGCGTGTCAACACCCAGGGCGGCATTGCACCCAAGGCGGCCTGCTTCAGCGAGAACGTGGGCCAGAGCCTGGTCGTGGGCTACACCGCCGACTACATCTTCTGGCGTGCCATGTAAATCTGCAAGCCAATGGCAATTCAATGAATGAATTGCCATTTTTTTGAATCCGGCGTGAGCTGCGCTGCATCGTTATCGGTGTGGCGTTTGCCCCCCAAGGCGTTGAGCGCTTGGTCCATGAAGCAGGCCTGGGCGGCGTGGCGAGTTGGTTGATGTTGCTGCCGGCACAGAACCTGGAGCGCGCCGGTCAGGTGGCGCAGGTCGGCCGCGCTTTTCAACAAAGTCTGGCGCTGGCACCCGCTTTGGCTTAAAAGGGGAGCGACGCCAACGTCCGCGCCCAAAAGGTCGCGACAGCGCAAGCCACGTCCGCCGGGGCGACAGCACCGCTGCGCAACGACCGGCTGACCTTGGCTTTGGCCCTGTTGGTGAGTGGGTGGTGTTTGCAGCGAGTAATGGGTTGACCGGTCTTCTCCGGCGCAGCGCCCCGCCGCGTCGCTTGTCCGACTTTCTCGTGCAGCAAGGTGAGGGCAGGCATACAGGCCTCGTCCCGCTTGACTTCTAACGTGACCACCACGATGAAGTGGGGTGCCGTTGGGTCAACACCCCGGAAGTGGGGGGATGCAGCGCAAGAATTGCTACATTTTCGATAGCTTCTTGCGCAGGTCTGGCAAGGGCTAGCGGCCCAAAAGTCATTCAAAGGCCTTGCGGAACCACGTTGCAGTAACTTCAAGGTCTTGTTCATTCCCCCCCTCTCCCCCAACCCCTCTCCACCCCCGCCGGGGCGGAAAGGGGAGCTCAACAACCGTATGTGGCCAACGCTTTGTCTGGGGTGGCGTTCACGCGCAGACGCCAACATTCAAACTTGCCGGGAACCGCGTGAGTGTGGGACGACACTGATGCTGCCCGCGTTCACTTTGAAGGTTGGCGGCTCACGGTGAACTCAACCACTTCCAACACGCGGCCACATAGGGCTGTTG
>JBAQDW010000146.1:0-26896 GCA_049286445.1 Rhodoferax sp.
GGCCGACCGTTTGGCTCAGCCCGAAGGTCAGTGGAAACCGTTTGAGCGCAAACGCGGGCTGCACGGCCTGATCTTCCCCGACCCCAAACGCTGAATCAGAACAGCAAAAAAGCGCCTGCCGTGGTCCCACAGCAGGCGCTTCCTTTTTGATAGCTGCTCCCGCAGGTGCAGCGGGGGCGAGGAGCCTAAAAGGTTCTTATTTTTTACCGTCTTTCTGGTAATTGGCAATGCCATCCAAAATTTCTTTGTGCGCCGCTTCAGGGCCCTCCCAGCCTTCGACCTTGACCCATTTGTTGGGTTCCAGGTCTTTGTAATGCTCAAAGAAGTGGGCAATGGTTTTCAGGCGAATGGGGTTCATGTCTTCCGGCTTTTTCCAGTGCGAGTAAATCGACAAAATTTTGTCGATAGGCACGGCCAGTACCTTGCCGTCTTCACCAGCCTCGTCCGTCATCTTCAAGATACCAATCGCGCGGCAAGTCACCACCACACCAGGAATCAAGGGCACGGGGGTGATCACCAGCACATCGACGGGGTCGCCGTCGCCTGAAATGGTCCTGGGCACATAACCGTAGTTGGTGGGGTAATGCATGGACGTGCTCATGAAGCGGTCCACAAAGATGGCGCTGGTGGCCTTGTCTACTTCGTACTTCACCGGGTCAGCGTTCATCGGGATTTCGATGATCACGTTGAATGACTCGGGGACATTGTTTCCAGGGGTGACGTTATCAAGAGACATGGTGTTTTTTTGAGTGAAGTTAGGTCAAGGGCAATTAAGAATCACGCCCGATTTTACCGACCTCACTTACGGCACGCTTCCAAATCACAGCGCCAGCGCGCCGGCTGAAGTGTCATTTGCAGTGCCGCAGCGTCAATTCTCACCCCGCGCGTGGCCTAGGATAAACCCTGAATTGGCCCATTCACCACCGGCGGGTGGCCGCATTTTTGATTTTTCACGGTACAGTGAATCGGTTGGCCAATCGCCTGCATCATGTGTGGCTTGATGTTTTTGCGAGGAAGCAACGCAGCGGTGGTGCCGCATGCGTTGCACCACTACCTCGCGAGACAACAACAGGAGTGACACCTATGACAGGCAACTCGGCGCTCATTTTGGCGCTTATCTGCGGCTTCATTGCCGTGGGCTACGGGGTCTGGGCCCGAAGCTGGATTCTTTCCCAAGACGCGGGCAATGCGCGAATGCAAGAGATTGCCGCCGCCATTCAAACCGGTGCGGCCGCCTATTTGGCACGACAGTACAAATCCATTGCCATTGTGGGCGTGGTGCTGGCCATTCTCATCGGGCTTTTTCTGGACGCCACCAGCGCGCTCGGCTTTGTGGTGGGTGCGGTGCTCTCAGGCGCGTGCGGCTTCATTGGCATGAACGTGTCGGTGCGCGCCAACGTGCGCACCGCGCAGGCGGCCACCAAGGGCATTGGACCCGCGCTGGATGTGGCGTTTCGCGGTGGCGCCATCACCGGCATGCTGGTGGTGGGCCTGGGGCTGCTGGGGGTCACCGGGTTTTATTGGTTTTTGGTACCTGACGGTGCGGTCACGGCTGCCAAGCTCAACCCGCTGATCGGCTTTGCCTTTGGCTCCTCCCTGATCTCCATCTTTGCCCGACTGGGCGGCGGTATTTTCACCAAGGGTGCTGACGTGGGCGCTGATTTGGTGGGCAAGGTCGAGGCGGGCATTCCTGAGGATGACCCGCGCAACCCGGCCGTGATTGCCGACAACGTGGGCGACAACGTGGGCGACTGTGCCGGCATGGCCGCTGACCTGTTTGAAACTTACGCAGTGACCCTGATTGCCACTATGGTTTTGGGAGCGCTTCTCGCAAGCAGCGCGGGGGCCAGCGCCGTTTTATACCCTCTGGCACTCGGCGCGGTGTCGATTGTGGCCTCCATCATTGGCTGCTTCTTTGTCAAAGCCTCACCCGGCATGAAGAACGTGATGCCGGCGCTCTACAAAGGCTTGGCCATTGCCGGCGTGCTGTCGTTGCTGGCGTTTTACTTTGTCACCCAAAGCATGTTCCCCGCCACCGTGACCCTCACCGATGGCCACGTCATCAGCGCGGGGAGTCTGTTTGGTGCGTGCGCCGTGGGCTTGATTTTGACCGGTGCCTTGGTGTGGGTGACCGAGTACTACACCGGCACGCAGTACCCGCCCGTCAAACACATTGCCCAAGCGTCCACCACGGGCCACGGCACCAACATCATTGCGGGCTTGGGCGTCTCCATGCGCTCCACGGCCTGGCCGGTGATCTTTGTGTGTATGGCCATTTGGACGGCTTTCACTTTGGCCGGCCTGTACGGCATTGCCATTGCGGCCACGTCGATGCTGAGCATGGCCGGCATTGTGGTGGCGCTGGACGCCTATGGCCCCATTACCGACAACGCTGGTGGCATTGCCGAGATGGCGGAGATGCCCGCCAGCGTGCGCGACATCACCGACCCGCTGGACGCCGTGGGCAACACCACCAAAGCCGTCACCAAAGGCTACGCCATTGGCTCGGCCGGGCTGGCCGCACTGGTGCTGTTTGCCGACTACACCCACAAACTGGAAGCCTACGGCAAGGTCATCAGCTTCGATTTGAGCAACCCCATGGTCATCATTGGTTTGTTCATTGGCGGCTTGATTCCCTACCTGTTTGGTGCCATGGCGATGGAGGCGGTGGGCCGCGCGGCTGGGGCGGTGGTGGTGGAAGTGCGCCGCCAGTTCCGGGAGATTCCCGGCATCATGGAAGGCACGGCCAAGCCCGAATATGGCAGAGCCGTGGACATGCTGACCACCGCCGCCATTCGCGAAATGATGATTCCTTCACTACTGCCTGTCGTGGTGCCGATTCTGGTGGGCTTGGTTCTGGGCCCCGCCGCGTTGGGTGGCCTGCTCATGGGGACCATCGTGACCGGCTTGTTTGTCGCCATCTCCATGTGCACCGGAGGCGGCGCGTGGGACAACGCCAAGAAATACATTGAAGACGGCCACCACGGCGGCAAAGGGTCTGAGACCCACAAGGCCGCCGTCACGGGCGACACCGTGGGCGACCCGTACAAAGACACTGCAGGCCCGGCCATTAACCCCTTGATCAAAATCATCAACATCGTGGCGCTGCTGATCGTGCCGCTGATGATGAAGATACATGGCGGCTGATTTCGGTCGGAAGCTCTAAAATGCAACCCGCTTCGGCGGGTTTTTTGCTTCTATTTTGATAGCTTGCGGCGCAAGTACCGCAAGGGCTGGGGGCGTTTTTCTCTAAATTCTTCGAGAGGGGACGCTCCGGTGGCTCCGACAGACGCGGGTCACTGCGCCTTCTGATGCAGAGAAGCTGCCTCGCCCCACCACTTTCGCAAATTGGCTAAGTCATCCACCCCCCTACCATTGAAATTTGACGGCTGTCAATTGACACCCTGCAGCAGGCCTTCACAATGCAACGCATTAACCCTAACCCACCGGTGCCAACATGACCTTTTTCAAACCTGTTCTCACCGTCAGCCTGCTGACCCTGTTGTTGGGCGGCTGTTCGTCCCTGCTGCCCAGCGCCAAAAGCGAATCGTCGCCATTTGAAAGCTTTGAGCAAGCCCAAGCGACGTTTGAAGGGCTGGTGCCAATGAAGAGTGATGTCGCCGAATTGAAAAAACTGGGCATCGCCCCACCCGACTACCCCAACACGGTCATCCTGACCCACGCTGACATCGTGCGCCGCTTTGTGCCCAGCGGACTCATTCAACGCAGCGACCTCGATGCCGGCGTCGTGGCCTGCCTGGAGGCGCGCGATGCCTGTCGCGGTTGGGAGGTTACAGCCGCCCGAATCTCAAAAAACCGCACAGGCAACTTTTTTGCGGATTTCACCAACTTCTCCAGACGCCAAGAAACAACCGGCTGGCGGTTTAATGGTTTGGTTTTGCTGGTCAATGAGATGGTGGTTTATCGCTCGTGGAGTGGTCAGCCTCGTGTCAACGAGGTCGAGATCACCAACAATCCCCTGGGCCCCTTCCAAGACATTGGCCCCGCCGTGCTGACGCGGTAAAGCTCACATCAACACGTCCACGTCGGCTTGCGAACTCCACTCCTTGGGGTCTTCACCAAACACCATGTCGCGGTCCAGCGACAAGGCCAGCGCCACGCGGTCAGGAAAATGGCCGATCAGGCGCTGCTCGTTCAGCCGATCTTCATGCGCCCGCGCGCGCCATACCGCCAAGTGCAAAACGCCGGCCAAGGGCTCGTACACGCCATTGTCAAAAGGCGCGCTCTGGTGCTCAAGTGCGTCCACGATGGCCGGCGGAAAATGCCACTGCCGGGCAAAGCCTGCGCCCACTTGCGCAAAGCTGTAACCCAGCAGTTGGTGTTCTGCAGCGGCGCGCTTCAGCCCAAGCGGGGGCGCGACGGAGTCCAACGTCGTCATCACAACCGGCAGGGCCAAGCGCAAAACCAGTTCCCCCGTGGCGTGAATCAAACCCGCGGTGAAGGCTGCCGACTGGTTTTGCCGCGCCAGACCCGCCAGCGAACGCGTCAACCGCGCCACATTCAAGCTATAGCGCCAAAAGGCATTCATGTCCATGCCCTGCACGCCCTTGAAAGCACCCGCCACTGCCGCGACCGTGGCCAGTGAGTGGACTTGCCGAAAACCCAGCAACGCCAAGGCCTCAGACACGCTGCCGATCTGGGTTGCCAGATGAAACTGAGCCGAATTTGCCAACCTCAGCAAGCGCGTGGTCAGCACCGGGTCAGTATTGATCATTTGCGTGATTTTTCGCAAATTGGGCTCGTCCCGGCCCAATTCGTTGAGCAGCAAGGCAATCACCTTTGGGATGCTGGGCAACGGCCCGCTGGAGGCGAGCAATTCTTCAAGTTTCATTGGTGGTGACCCCTGTTTTACCTACTGAAAACCGGTGGTCATTATGGGCTACGAGACCCGTCGCAAAACGTGCCAAAATCATATTTCACTCCCGGACACAGGTACCCCATTTTCATGACTGAACGTCAACCTCATCGCGTGGTCCCTCTGCTTGATCAGCGGTCTCGCCCCTTGCCCTCGCCCGCAGCGGCCTTTTCGAGCGGGGAACGGCTGACGGCCACGGGCCTGCTCACGGACACCCGGCAGCGCGCCCTGCGAGATTTGCGCATCAGCGTGACCGACCGGTGTAACTTTCGATGCAACTATTGCATGCCCAAAGAAGTCTTTGACAAGGACTACGCCTACCTGCCCCACTCCGCGCTGCTGTCGTTTGAGGAAATCACGCGCATGGCGCGGGTGTTTGTGGCCCATGGCGTGCAAAAAATTCGACTCACGGGCGGCGAGCCCCTGTTACGAAAAAACATCGAGTCCCTGGTTGAACAGCTCTCGGCCCTGCGCACCGTCGAAGGCCACCCGCTGGATTTGACCCTGACCACCAACGGCTCCTTGCTGGCCCGCAAAGCCCGTGCCTTGAAAGCTGCCGGACTTCAGCGCGTAACGGTGAGCCTGGACGGGCTGGACGACGCCGTTTTTCGCCGCATGAATGACGTGGATTTTCCTGTAAAGGACGTGCTGGCTGGCATTGAGGCGGCGCAAGCCGCCGGCTTGGGGCCGATCAAAATCAATATGGTCGTCAAGCGCGGCACCAATGAGCACGAGATTTTGCCCATGGCCAGACACTTCAAAGGCACAGGCATTGTGCTGCGCTTCATTGAGTACATGGACGTGGGTGCCACCAACGGTTGGCGCATGAACGAGGTGATGCCTTCGGCCGAAGTGGTGCAGTTGATTCACGCCAAACTGCCTTTGGTCCAACTCGACCCCTCCCACCCCGGTGAAACCGCCGAACGCTGGGGCTATGCCAACGCCAACGGCCAGCACGACAAGGGCGCGGGGGAGATTGGCGTCATCAGCAGCGTCACCCAAGCGTTTTGTGGCGACTGCAACCGGGCTCGTCTGTCCACCGAAGGAAAACTGTATTTGTGCCTCTTTGCCTCCCAGGGTTACGACTTGCGCGCCTTGGTTCGCGCCACCCCGTCGGACGAGGATTTAACCTCGGCCGTGGCGCACATTTGGCAGGGTCGCACCGACAATTACTCCGAATCAAGAAGTGCCATGGCACCTGACACGGGGCTGGGCCAGCGGCGCGTTGAAATGAGTTACATCGGAGGCTGATGTGATCAACCCCCTCGACATCACCGGCCTGATTCTGGCGGGCGGGCGCGGGTCCCGCATGGGTGGCGTGGACAAAGGGCTTCAACTCTTCAACGGCACGCCCTTGGCCCTGCACGCCTTCAAGCGCTTGCAACAGGGCGGCGGCGTGGGCACGGTGTTAATCAATGCCAACCGCAACCTGTCCATCTACGAGTCGTTTGGCGCGGCCGTGTGGCCCGATGGTCTGGCAGACTACGCCGGCCCGCTGGCCGGCTTTTTGACCGGCTTGCAACACTGCCAAACCCCCTACTTGGTCACCGTGCCCTGCGATTCACCGCTGTTGCCACTGGACTTGGTGCCTCGCCTGGCTGAGGCTCTGGTGGCAAACCATGCCGACATTGCCATGGCCGGCGCACCTGAGGTCGATCGGCACGGCCAAACGACCGTGCGCGCGCAACCCGTGTTTTGCCTGATGCGCGTGGGCCTGCTGGAGAGCCTGGTGACGTTCACGCAAGAAGGAGGGAGAAAAATTGACACCTGGACGGCGTCGCATCAGACCGTCATCGTCCCGTTTAACACCCCCGCCGACGATCCGCAGGCCTTTGCCAACGCCAACACCCTGGCGGATTTGCGACAACTTGAGGCCCCTTGCGCATGAAAACCATTGACGATATTGCCGCCGAATTGGCGGGCTACGACCCCCAGGCGCTGAATGTCAGCACGGTCAATACCTTTCTGAGCCAATTGGTCGCCCCGGTGACCGACGTGGAAGAGGTGGGCATTTTCGAAGCGCTGGGGCGCGTGTTGGCGCAGGACATCACCTCGCCCATCAGCGTGCCACCCCACGACAACTCAGCCATGGACGGCTATGCGTTTCAGGGTGCGCAGTTGTGCGCCACCGAGCCCCTGGTTTTGCAGGTGGTGGGCACGGCATTGGCAGGCAAAGCGTGGCAAGGTGCGGTCAATGCAGGCGACTGCGTGAAGATCATGACCGGCGCCCTCATGCCCGAGGGCTTGGACACCGTGGTGCCGCAAGAGTTTGTCACCGACAGCCTCACCGACCTCGGCAAAGGCTGCATCACGGTTCCAGCGGGCTTGCTGCGCACGGGCGACAACCGTCGCAAGCGAGGTGAAGATCTGATGGAAGGTCAATCTGCGCTACAAAAAGGAGAGCTTCTCACGCCCGCTGCACTAGGGCTAGTGGCCAGTTTGGGGCTTGAAAAAATCACCGTGCTGCGCAAACTTCGGGTGGCCTACTTTTCGACGGGCAACGAGCTTGTGAGCTTGGGTGAAACGCCTCGTGAGGGCACGGTGTTTGACAGCAACCGTTACACCGTGTTCGGACTGCTCAGCCGCCTGGGCTGCGAGGTGCTGGACTTGGGCGTGGTGGCCGACGAGCCTGACGCACTGGAGGCCGCGTTTGTGAGTGCGGCGGAGCGTTCTGACGTCATCATTACCAGCGGCGGAGTGAGCGTGGGCGAAGCCGACTTCACCAAAGCCATCATGAATAAACTAGGTGATATGGCCTTCTGGAAAATCGCGATGCGCCCGGGCCGGCCGATGGCAGCAGGTCAAATTTTCAGAGAAAAATTGGCCGCCAGTCCGTTTGTCTCCACGCAGGCCGACTACGCCATGGACAGCCAATTGCGCAGCACCGGCACCGCCATTTTGTTTGGGCTGCCGGGCAACCCGGTGGCGGTCATGGTCACCTTTCTGGCTTTTGTTCGCCCGGCCCTGCGCCAAATGATGGGGGCGACCGCGCAACCGTTGCCGCTGTTGAAAGCGCGCAGCGCAGAGGCTATTCGCAAAAAACCGGGCCGCACAGAATACCAACGCGGGCGGGTCAGCACGGACGCGCAAGGTGCTCTGTCGGTCAAAACCACCGGCAGCCAGGGCTCTGGTGTGCTCAGCTCCATGGTGCAAGCCAATGGCCTGATCGTGCTGCACCACGACCAAGACAATGTTGCGGTGGGTGATGAAGTGGATGTGATGATGTTTGATGGAGTGATCTAGTTCACCGCGTGGCGCTGAGCGCCGGGGCGGCAGGGGTCCACCTTTCACCGCCATCGACGACCACTGCGCCTACCATGGACACTTCTTGAGAAAGGCAATTGTGCTCACCCACTCCCTCGCTCGCGCACTGCTGGTCTTTCTTTTGGCGGTGCTGAATGGTTCTGCCCTGTTCGCGCAAAGCGCGCCAGCGGATACTTTTCCCGCTTTTGCTCTGTCAGCCCGCAGTGCTGAGCGCCTTGACATTGACACCCGCATGGGTGTGCTCATTGACGCCAGTCAGGCATTGACGCTGGACCAGGTTATGCAAGCGCAGTCGGGGTGGCAAAGCATTCGGCGCAGCGCCCCCAACTTTGGCTTTACCCCTGATGCGCACTGGTTTCGCTTTCAGCTCCATAACGTGACCGAGCGCCCCTTGGACCGCTTGATTGAACTGCCCATTGCCTTTCTCGATGACGTCAAGTTCTACCACTTGGTGAACGGAAAAATCCAGACCACCTACGCGCTGGGCGACGCGCAAGCTTTTGCACTGCGACCCGTGCGCCACCCTCACTTTGTGATGCCGTTGACCTTGTCGCCCGGGACCAATGAAATTTACCTGCGCATCGCCTCAACCGGCACGGTAGAGGCCACGCTGCGCTTATGGGAGCCACTGGCCTTTCACGCCACCGCCATTGACAACAACTTGCTCGAAGGCGCCTTTGTTGGCGTGCTCTTGAGCATGGTGGTTTACAACCTGTTTTTGTTTTTTTCGATTCGCGACCTCAGTTACCTCTACTTCATTGCGTTCACGGCCAGCTACCTCTTGTTCCATTTGAGCCTGTCGGGCTATGCCTTTGCCTACCTGTGGCCCAACGCGACGCACTGGAACAGTTACGCCATCTCGCCCTTCATTGCCAGCACCGGTTTTTTCACCTGCCTGTTTGCCAACAGCTTTCTAAAACTCCGGCTTGGCGCGCCACGGGCGTATCGGCTGTTAAACGCAATGGCGGTGGGATGTGGTGTTTTATTCGTTGCAAGTTTTTTTGTACCTTACTCGTGGACTGTGAGAATTGGCGCTTTGGTTGTGTTTCCCATTACCCTGTCGGCGCTGATTTTGGGTTACTGGCGCTGGTGGACGGGGGCCAAATTTGCGCGATTCTACTGTCTGGCCTGGACCGCCATGTTGTTGAGCCAAGGCGTATTGAGTGCGGAAAAATTTGGGCTTTTGCCCTCGGCGTTTTGGACCATCAACGCGCCGCAATTTGGCATTCTGATGCTGGTCGTCCTGCTGTCACTGACGTTGGCAGACCGCATCAACGCCGACCGTTCTTTGCGACTGGCGGCGCAGGCCGACGCGTTGGAAAGCGAGCGAGCGGCCCGAGCCTCCCAAACCGCCCTCATCGCATCACAAGAGCAAGCCAATGTGGAACTTGAAAAACGGGTCACCGAGCGCACCAATGATCTGAACCAGACGCTTGAAAAGCTGCAAATTGCCAATGCCCGCTTGCAACACCTGTCGACCACAGACGGGCTGACGCAAATTCACAACCGCACTTTTTTTGACCAGGCGTTGCATGCCGAGCACCGCCGCGCCACGCGCTTGAACACCTCATTGGCGGTGATTATGTTTGACATTGATCACTTCAAAGCCATCAACGACACCTACGGCCACCCTGCAGGTGACGAATGCTTGCGTGCCGTTGGGGAGCTCTTGCAAGCCCAAGAGCTGCGCGGTGAAGATGTGGTGGCACGGTATGGGGGAGAAGAGTTTGTGCTGCTGCGGGTGAACGCCACGCTCGCAAACTCGATTAAATTGGCCCAAGATCTGCGTGCGGCCATTCAACACCTGCACGTGGAATTTGACGGCCAGACCATCCGGTTTACCGCCAGCTTTGGCGTCGCCTTGGACACCCCCACCGGAGCGTCGAGCCCCCAAGACTTGGTGGGGCGAGCGGACAAGGCCTTGTACAGCGCCAAAAGCGAGGGGCGCAACTGTGTGCGGGTCGGCACTGCCTAGCAGCTTGCCGTGGGCGTCAAATCCCCGACAAATAGCGCTGTGACCAAGCCGCGATCAAGCCCGCAGCAAATTGAGCATCTTCCACCTGAGTCAAGAGATGATCGGCCCCGTCCAGCGCGATGAACGACTTGGGGTGCACAGCCGTCTCAAAAATCTGACGGGCGTTATCCACAGACACCACGCCGTCCTCAGGCGAATGCAGCACCATCAAAGGCCGACGCAATTGACGAATGCGCGCGGTCTGCGGCTGACCCGTCAAGTCGTCAATAAAAGCCTGCTTGATCTTGAACGGCCGCCCCGCCAGTTGCACCGTGGCTTCGCCGTGCTCGTCAATCACGGCCAAACCGTCGCCAAACTGGTGCGTCACATGCGCCGGATCGAACGGCGCGCCCAGCGTTGCCACGGCCCGGCAATCAGCCACCTGGCTGGCGGCAGCCAGCACCGCGGCACCCCCCAAGGAGTGACCGATCAGCAAGGCGGGTGCGCCTTGGGTCTGGCGCAACCAGTCAGCCGCAGCCACCAAATCGTCCACATTGGAGGTGAAGTGCGTGTTCGCAAAATCACCGTCACTGCCGCCCAAGCCGGTGAAATCAAACCGCAAGACGCCAAAACCAGCGTCAGCCAGAGCGCGCGCAATGTAGGTGGCGGCCTTGGAGTCTTTGGAGCAAGTGAAACAATGGGCAAACACAGCCCACGCGCGCGGCGCGGCCTCTGGCGTGTCAAGCCTGCCCGCGAGCCACTCGCCTTGCCTACTCAGAAATTCAACGCGTTGGGTGGGCATTACACAAATCCTGTATCAAGGGGTCGTCAACCCGGAAGAGCGCACGCGAAAGCCAGGGGACAAATGCATGGGCTCGCGCCTCGTTGTGTTCATAAACCACTATTAAAAAAAGAGCGCCTTGCGCAGGGTGCATATGGGCTAGAGGCCTAAATGCCTAATAACCCCTTCACCCGCTGCCCGGCCACTGGCAAAGCAAGCGGTAAGCAAATAACCGCCGGTGGGGGCTTCCCAGTCGAGCATTTCACCAGCGCAGAACACGCCGGGCAACTGCGCCAGCATCAGGTTCTGGTCAGTCACCTCAAGCAATACACCCCCTGCGGTGCTGATGGCTTCGTCCAGGGGTCGGGTCGCCACGAGCTGAATCGGCAAGGCTTTGATGGCTGCGGCCAATTGTGCCGAGTCGTTGATCTGCGTCTTGCTCAACAGTTCATGCAAGATGGCCATTTTGATGCCTTCCAGGCGCAAACGACTTTTCAAGTGGCTGGACAAGGAACGGGTGCCACGCGGGTGGGACACCTCCGCCAGCACGCGTTCAGCCGAAAAATCGGGCAGCAAGTCGAGGTGAAACGTGGCGTGGCCCCGCGCCTGGATCTCGTCGCGCAACACCTGCGAGGCGGCGTAAATCAGGCTGCCTTCCACGCCCGTGGCCGTGGCCACAAACTCACCCCGGCGCTGAAAAATTTGGCCTTGAGAGGGGGTGACACTGATCGCCACCGATTTGAAGGGCTGGCCTGCAAAGCGCGTGCGAAAGTGCTCGCTCCAACCGCGCGGCTGTGAAGCCGCAACCTCTTGCGCCGGCATCGCGCCGCCCTCTGCCTGAACAGGCGGCAACACCACCGCGTCAAAACCACAGTTGCTGGGTCGCAAAGGCGCCACGGATACGCCCGCCGCTTGCAACCACGGCACCCAAGCCCCGTCAGAACCCAAGCGGGCCCAACTGCCGCCGCCCAACGCCAGCACCACGGCATCGGCCTGGACCTGAACCGGCCCCGTGGGGCTGTCGAAATTCAAGCGGGTGCCAGCCACTGCACCGGCGGCGTCGGTGGCCCAACCCGTCCAACGGTGTCGCATGTGAAACTGCACCCCGCAACCGGTGGCGGGGTGGCGCAGGCGGTGCAGCCAAGCCCGCAATAAAGGGGCCGCTTTCATGTCCGCAGGGAAAACCCGCCCGGAGCTGCCCACAAAGGTTTCCACGCCCAACCCCTGTGCCCAGACTCGAACCTGTGCGTTGTCGAAACCCTTGAGCCAGGTTTCAAGGTGTTGACGCCGCTCTGCGTAGCGGGAGGAAAAAATAGCCATTGGCTCGGAGTGCGTCAGGTTCAGCCCCCCTTTGCCAGCCAACAAAAACTTGCGCCCCACCGAGGGCATGGCGTCATACACATGCACCTCCAGCCCCGCTGCCAACAATACATTGGCAGCCATCAGCCCCGCAGGGCCGCCCCCCACCACAATCACTTTTTTCATGGAATATTCTTTTCTCACAACCTACACTTTTTCAAATTTCATCACGTCGGTTCAGCCCGTCCGCACGTCCACTCAGACCCTCTGGGCGGTTAATTACACGGCTAACCACACGGCCGAGCCCGCAACCGGCCGTCGCGGCGTCTCGATTAGGCAACAAGTGGTGCTTCACTATTTATAGCAAATCAGATCCATTTTACGAGGGCATGCAGCGACTCTTTCGACACAACACGCCAGGCCAATCACCGCGGCCCGTTGGCGTGATGACTTTTGGCTAATTCAGTCATAGCCCACGGGGCATTGCTGGCATGGGTTGGTTTCTGTCACAATTTCCCCACTCTATTTGTACCGATCACCAACAAGGATTTCCTCATGGCCAGCGAATTAATCAAACATGTTTCCGATGCGTCTTTTGAAGCCGATGTTCTGCAATCTGCCCAGCCCGTGCTGGTGGACTACTGGGCAGAGTGGTGCGGTCCCTGCAAGATGATTGCCCCCATCTTGGACGAAGTGGCCACCGCCTACAGCGGCAAGTTGCAAATCGCCAAAATGAATGTCGATGAAAACCGCGACATCCCAGCCAAGTTTGGCATTCGCGGCATTCCCACTTTGATGCTGTTCAAAGACGGTCAACTCGCTGCCACCAAAGTCGGTGCCATGACCAAGTCACAAATGATCGCTTTTGTGGACCAGCATCTGGTTTAAGCGGCATTCGCTTGATTCAACCCTCCCGCCTTGGCACCTTGCCGAGGCGTTTTTTTTCCTGTCATAATTAAATCTGTTCACTGGCTCTCACCCCGAGCCGGTTCGACTTCCAGGTTAATGCCACGAGGCTGAGGCTACCGCCGCCTTACCTCACACTCCCCCGTATTTTGTCAACACCCATTTGGGCCAATCCATGCACTTAAACGAACTCAAGGCACTGCACGTGTCCGAAGTACTCAAGCAGGCTGAAGAACTTGAGATCGAAAACACGGGCCGCATGCGCAAGCAAGAGCTCATGTTTGCCATCATCAAGAAGCGCGCTCGTACCGGCGAGCAAATCATTGCGGATGGTGTGCTGGAAATTTTGCCCGACGGGTTTGGCTTTTTGCGCAGTCCCGACACGAGCTACACCGCCAGCACGGACGACATCTACATCAGCCCCAGCCAGGTGCGTCGCTTTAACCTGCACACCGGCGACATGATTGAAGGCGAAGTGCGCACACCCAAAGACGGTGAGCGCTACTTTGCTTTGAACAAGCTCGACAAAGTCAACGGCGACTCGCCCGAGAGCAACAAACACAAGGTCATGTTCGAGAACTTGACGCCCTTGTTTCCCAAAGTGCAGATGCGCCTTGAGCAAGACAACAAGAGCGAAGAGAACATCACCGGCCGAGTGATTGACATCATTGCACCCATTGGCAAAGGCCAGCGTGCCTTGCTGGTGGCACCGCCCAAGAGCGGTAAAACCGTGATGATGCAGCACATCGCCCACGCCATTTCCGCCAACTACCCCGACAGCCACATGATGGTCCTGCTGATCGACGAGCGCCCTGAAGAGGTGACCGAGATGCAGCGCACCGTCAAAGGCGAGGTCATTGCCTCCACCTTCGATGAGCCCGCCGCCCGCCACGTGCATGTGGCCGAGATGGTGATTGAGCGCGCCAAGCGCTTGGTTGAGTTGAAAAAAGACGTGGTCATTTTGTTGGACTCAATCACCCGTTTGGCCCGCGCATACAACAACGTGGTGCCGTCGTCTGGCAAAGTCTTGACCGGTGGTGTGGACTCTAACGCATTGCAACGGCCCAAGCGTTTTCTGGGTGCAGCGCGCAACGTGGAAGAAGGCGGCTCATTGACCATCATCGCCACCGCCCTGGTTGACACCGGAAGCCGCATGGACGAGGTGATCTTTGAAGAATTCAAAGGGACCGGCAACAGCGAAATCCATTTGGATCGCCGCTTGTACGAGAAACGTGTGTTCCCGTCCATTCAACTGAACCGCAGTGGCACGCGCCGTGAAGAATTGCTCTTGGCCCCTGATATTTTGCAAAAAACGCGCATTTTGCGTCAGTTTTTGTACAACATGGACGAAGTCGAGTCGATGGAGATGGTGCTCAAGCAAATGCGTGCCACCAAAACCAACAGCGAGTTCTTTGACCAAATGCGTCGGGGCGGCTGATCACGCTACCGCTATAATCTAGGGTTTTCGCGACAAGTACGATACAGCTTTGTATTGTGGGCGTGTCTGGTGCAAAGGTTGCGCCAGGCGACCACAAGGGCTGACGCGGCTAGCGCAACTGATGGAGAAGATATGAAAGAAGGCATCCACCCCAATTACCGCGAAATTTGCTTCCAGGACATGTCCAATGGATTCAAATTCGTCACCCGTTCTTGCGCCAACACCCGCGAGATGATCAAAATGGAAGATGGCCGCGAGCTGCCCCTGATCAAGCTGGAAACCACCAGCGAGTCCCACCCGTTCTACACGGGTACACAGAAATCTGTGGACAACATGGGTGGACGTGTGGAGCGTTTCCGCAACCGTTTTGGCAAGGGCAAAGCCACGGCTACGGCCACTGTGGAAGCCGCTGCCGAATAAACGGCCAGCGCTTTCGCAAAAAAGGCAGCTCGGGCAACCGCGCTGCCTTTTTTATTGACGCCAAACGCGTTTGCACCCAGTTATTCCATTTTCAGATCGATAGGCGCTTAGGCGCGAAGCCGCAGACAGTGCAGACGCACGGCAAGGCGAAGCAACAACAGATCCCATTGATATGGAATTGGAATTAGCATGCAAGTTCTGATTTTATTGAGTTGCACTCCCGCGTGAACCAGCCTACCCCTGCTATCGTTGCCCAAGGCGCAGTGAACCGTTTGCCACGGATTGCTTTGCTGTTGTTTACCATTGCCTACGTTCTTCCGGGCTATGTTGGCCGGGTCCCCTGGAAAAGCGCCGACATGACGGCTTTCGGGTACATGGCGGAGCTAGCCGGTGGGTCTGGCCACTGGTTCTCACCCAAACTCATGGGGGTACCTCCGGAAATTGATGCGCTGTTGCCTTACTGGTTAGGTGCATGGGCCATGCAATGGGCACCTTCCTGGCTGGCCCCTGATTTTGCGGCTCGCATTCCTTTTGGTTTGATGCTGGCGTTGACGATGGCTGCGACTTGGTACGGCACCTACTACCTCGCTCGAAGCCCGAAAGCCCAGCCCGTCGCTTTTGCGTTTGGTGGCGAGGCCAAGCCGGCAGACTACGCTCGCGCCATTGCAGATGGCGGCCTGCTCGCTTTGATCGCCTGCCTCGGTTTGGCCCAGTTGGCCCATGAGACCACGCCCGCACTGGCGCAACTGTGTTTTACGGCACTGCTTTTCTATGCGTTGGCTGCACTGCCGTACCGAACCGTGGCCTCTGCCGTGGCGGGGACTACGGGGCTGTTGGGGCTGGCGCTATCAGGCGCGCCGGCCATGGCGTGCGTGCTGGGATTTGGCGGCGCACTGGTTCATTTGCTGGACCGCACTGAAGGGTATGAACAACAACCAGGCAAGCGCTTGGAGGCGCTTGCACTTTCATTGATCACGGGACTGACCATTGCACTGGTGACTTACCTGGGCCTGTGGCGTTGGCGCATTCATTTGCCCCATGCGAGTTGGGAAGAGTGGCGCAGCTTGGGACGCCTCTTTCTTTGGTTCACATGGCCTGCGGGGCCGCTGGCCCTATGGACCTTGTGGCGCTGGCGCCGTCAACGCGCCCGAAAAGGCGTGCCAAGCCGCCACCTATCGCTTCCTTTGCTGTTTGTGATCACCGCCATGGGAGCGACCGTAACGACGGCTTCCGCGGACCGCTCCTTGCTGTTGGCTTTACCCGCTCTGGCGGCACTGGCTGCATTTGCACTGCCCACGCTGCGGCGCAGTGTGGCAGCGCTGGTCGATTGGTTCACCCTGCTCTTTTTCTCTGGCTGCGCACTCATCATCTGGATTGTCTGGATTTCCATGCAAACCGGTTTTCCTCGCCAACCTGCTGCCAACGTGGTGCGCCTGGCACCCGGCTTTGAGAGCAGCTTTTCAATCACCGCGTTTGGGATTGCCGTTGCAGCGACACTGGCTTGGCTCTGGTTGGTGAAGTGGCGGGTGGGTCGCCACCGTGCGGCCATATGGAAAAGCCTGGTGCTGCCTGCGGGCGGGGCGGCGTTGAGTTGGTTGCTGTTGATGACACTGTGGCTGCCCCTGCTGGACTATGCCCGCAGTTACGCTCCGTTGGTGCGCCGAACCCTGATCGTCATGCAGCAACAACCCACTTGTGTGCAAGTCCATGGGCTGAGTCGCAGTCAAGTGGCCGCCTTTCGATTCCACGGCAAGTTAAACGTGGTACCCGCTTCCAAAGAAGCACAGTGCCCCTGGTTGATCGTTGACAAAGACGCGATGCCGACCCTCTCAGGGGCGGTTGACCGGGACGAGTGGACTTACCACAGCGCCCTGCGCCACCCCGCCGACCGAGACGAGGACCTCACGGTGTTTCGACGCAAAAGCGCCAATCCTCTGTAGCGCCAATGTTCTATAGCGCCGATTTCGGTGGGTGCCTGATTCGACTGGCTGGAAAAAAAATACTGAAGCTTGATCCGGCGCCCAGCTTGCTCTCGATCTTTAACTCTGCGCCGTGGCGCTGGGCCACGTGCTTCACAATGGCAAGGCCCAACCCTGTTCCCCCGGTGTCGCGTGAACGGCTTCGGTCCACGCGATAAAAGCGTTCTGTCAGCCGAGGAAGATGCTCCTCGGCGATTCCCGGGCCACTGTCCGTCACAGAAAATACACCTTTCCCGTCAGGAAGCCCATCGAACCGGACCCGTATCGTCCCGCCTGCCGGGGTGTAACGGATCGCATTGCCAACCAAATTGCTCATGGCGCTTCTTAATTCATTGGGCGCGCCCGCCACCGCATGCAAAATGGGTCGCTCAAAGACTAGGTGATGCATACAGTCGGGAGCGCCATGTAGCGCCGCAGACAGACTGCGTCCCTCCTGCTCCAGCTCATCCATCAAACCGACCCCCTCAATCCACTCAGCGCCACCGGGTGGCGGGCTGCCTTCCAGTCGGGACAAGGTCAACAAGTCGCTGACCAAGGTCTGCATGCGCTCGGCCTGAAGCGCCATCAAGGCCAAGTAGCGAACCCGCTCCTCGTCATTCAAGGACAACGTTTTCAAGGTTTCCACAAAACCGCAAAGCACGGTCAGCGGTGTGCGTATTTCATGCGAAACGTTGGCAACAAAGTCTCGCTGCATTGCCTCAGCCTGCTGCACCGCCGTCACGTCCCTGGACAACAGCAACAGACGCCTCTCGCCATACGGGTGAAGCTGCACGGACAATTGAACTGGTCTGAAGGGGGTGCTTTGCCGTCCTGGCATGAGCAATTCAGTCGAATAGTTTTGACTGGAAAAATAGCTGGCAAAGCCGGGGTCACGCACCAAATTACCAAAATGCTGCAGCCGGTCCCGGTCAGCGTCCAAACCAAAATGTGCAGTGGCAATTTGATTGAACCATTCAATTTGCCCCTCTGAATCCAGCATGACAACGCCATTGGGAGACGCCTGAAAAGCCGCTAAAAAGTCCTGCAAGCGGCCTTGGCTTTCGAGCGTTAACTGCTCGCGGTTGCGAACGAGCCGCCTGACACGGTCAGACAACTCACCCCACATGCCGGTGCGCATCGCCACTTCGGAGCTTGCACCCAGGCGCAACCAGCGCAGCAAACGCGCCCCACGCGACACGTCAATCAGCAACCAAACCAAGCCGCCACCCACCACACCTACCAAGGCACCCAACGCAGGACGCTGCGAGCCCAACTGAGACCACCCCGCAGCGGCGCCAACCGCTTGAAAAACCAAAAACGTGAAAACCCGCCAAACCATGCTTAAGCCAGCCCGAACATCATTGCCATTGCAAAAAACGTCAACATCAAGCGCGGTTCTGGGGCGTCACCCAGGGAGTGGTCTGCGAGGTGATGCGGTAACCGGCACCCCGCACGGTCTCCACCATTGGACTGGCCGAGGCGCCAAGCGCCTCGCGCAGTCGCTTGACATGAACGTCCACCGTTCGCTCCTCAATGAAAACATGGTCCCCCCACACTTGGTCCAGCAACTGCGCGCGGCTGTGAACCCGCTCGGCATGCGTCATCAGGTAATGGAGCAACTTGAATTCTGTGGGGCCAAGTTTCAACGCCTCGTCGCCAAAGCTCACCCGGTAGGTTGAGGCATTCAGCGAAAGCGCACCGACGGCCACAATGCCGTCCCCTTGTTCAGGTGCTCTGCGACGCAACACCGCGCGCACACGGGCCAACAGTTCTTTGACTGAAAAAGGCTTGGCAATGTAGTCATCTGCGCCAGCATCCAAACCTGAAACGCGGTCTTGCTCATCCCCTCGCGCAGTCAGCATGATGATGGGCACCGCTTTGGTGCGTTGGTTTTCCCGCCAGCGTTTGGCGAGGACCAGGCCACTTTCACCGGGCAGCATCCAATCCAACAAAATGACATCGGGAAGCACCGCATCCAACTCGATTTGCGCCGAGAGGCTGTCCATGGTCGAAATGGGGAGAAACCCGTTGTGACGCAGATTGACGGCAATTAACTCAGCAATCGCCGGCTCGTCCTCCACAATCAACACCCGAGTCTGCGGCCTCATTTAAGAACTGACTCAATCTCTGCCATGGACGTGTGGCGCACATCAGCGCCTTTAACCACGTAAATAATGAACTCTGCGATGTTCTTGGAGTGGTCCCCAATGCGCTCAATGGCTTTGGCCAAAAACAGCAGGTCAAGGCTTGGGGAAATCATGCGCGGGTCTTCCATCATGTAAGTGATCAGCTTGCGCACGAAGCCATCAAACTCCTTGTCAATCAGATCGTCTTCTTTAAGGATAGAAACGGCCGCTGCGGTGTCCAACCGGGCAAAAGCATCCAGCGCCTTGCGCAACAACCCAGAGGCCATGTCCGCCGCCACGCGTAACTCCAATGAAGGCAGCGAGCGCGGGGCACCACTGTTAATGATGGAGCGCACCATGCGCGCAATTTTTTCAGCCTCATCACCCACGCGCTCCAAATTGGCCGTGGTCTTGGAAATCGCAATCAGCAGGCGCAGGTCACGTGCAGTGGGTTGTCTTCTGGCGATGATGCTGGACAGTTCCCGGTCAATGTCAACTTCCATGGCGTTAACCCGCGCCTCATCGGCGGTGACTTGATTGGCCACCTCCAAGCTGAACTGCGACAAGGCGTAAATCGCTTGGCGAATTTGGGACTCTACCAAGCCCCCCAGCTCCATGACACGTCCGGAAACAGCGCTCAACTCGCTGTCAAACTGGGTGGAAAGATGTTTTTCAGGCATATCAGTCTCCTTAACCAAAACGGCCAGTAATGTAGTCTTCAGTCTCTTTGCGGGTCGGTTTGAAAAACATCTGCTCGGTTGAGCCAAATTCCATCAAATCGCCCAAATACATGTAAGCGGTGTAATCGCTGCAGCGGGCCGCCTGCTGCATGTTGTGTGTCACGATCACAACCGTGTAATCACTCTTCAGCTCGGTGATCAACTCCTCCACCTTCGCCGTGGAGATCGGGTCGAGTGCAGAGCACGGCTCGTCAAGCAACAAAACTTCAGGCTTGATGGCAATGCCGCGCGCAATGCACAGACGCTGCTGTTGCCCACCCGACAAGCTTGAGCCGCTCTGGTGCAACTTGTCCTTGACCTCAGTCCATAAAGCGGCTTTGCGCAGAGCCCACTCCACACGCTCCTCCATGTCGGTCGTGTTGAGCGACTCGAACAGCTTGACGCCAAAAGCAATGTTGTCGTAAATCGACATCGGAAACGGCGTGGGTTTTTGAAACACCATGCCGACCTTGGCCCGCAGCAAAGCCACGTCTTTCTTGCTGGTCAACAGGTTTTCCCCATCCAACAGCACCTCGCCTACCGCCCGTTGCTCAGGGTACAGCTCAAACATCCGGTTAAAAATGCGCAGCAGCGTTGACTTTCCGCAGCCGGAAGGGCCGATGAAAGCGGTGACCTTGTTCTCAGGAATCTCGAGATTGATGTTTTTGAGCGCATGGAACTTGCCGTAATAGAAGTCAAGGTTCTTGACTGATAGCTTGGTGCGTTCTTCTCGTGGCGTCGCCGCAGTGATCATATTTGCCATTTCTCTTGTTTTTGCCGATGGGCAGCCTAGTTCTTGTTCCGGGTCAACACGCGCGCCAAGATATTCAATCCCAGCACCGCCATCGTGATCAGCAAGACACCCGCCCACGCCAGTTTTTGCCAGTTTTCGTAAGGACTCATCGCGAATTTGAAGATGGTCACCGGCAGGCTGGCCATCGGCTCACTCAAACTTGAGGTCCAAAACTGGTTACTCAACGCCGTGAACAGCAGTGGGGCCGTTTCACCGGCGATCCGCGCCACACCCAAAAGTACACCGGTGACCACGCCAGATCGGGCCGCCCGCAGCGTGATGCTTAAAACCACTTTCCACTTCGGCGCACCCAGCGCATAGGCCGCTTCGCGCAGTCCGGGCGGCACCAGTTGCAGCATGTTCTCGGTCGTGCGAATCACCACCGGAATCACGATCAACGCCAGCGCCACAATGCCTGCATAGCCAGAAAATGAGTTGAAACGAGACACCACCACCGCGTAAACAAACAAGCCGATAACGATCGACGGCGCAGACAGCAAAATGTCATTGACGAAGCGGGTCACGCTGGCCAGCCACCCTTTGCTGTCAAATTCCGCCAAATAAATGCCCGCCATGATGCCAATGGGCGTGCCGACGAACGTTGCCAGCGCCACCATCAAAAACGAGCCGTAAATGGCGTTCGCCAGACCGCCGGCATCGTTTGGCGGCGGCGTCATTTCAGTCAACGTGTCCATGGTCAGACCACTGAGCCCTAAACGAAGGGTCTCGAACAAAATCCAAAACAGCCAGAACAAACCAAAGGCCATGGCCAGCAAAGACAACGTCAAAGCCACCCGGTTGACAAACTTGCGCCTGGCGTAATTGGCTTGGCGGTCTCGCTCCAAAGCAGCCGCTTGGTGCAAGCGTTCACTGGTGGTCATGATTTAGCCCCCTCTTTCTTCTTCAGTTGTGCAAGCAACAGCTTGGACAGGGTCAGAATCACAAAGGTAATAAAGAAGAGCACCAACCCCAGGTACATCAGTGCCGCTTGGTGCAGGCCTGCGCCCGCTTCGGCGAATTCATTGGCCAAGGCAGAGGTAATGCTGTTGGCCGCTTGGAACAGGCTTAACGAGTCGAGCTGGTTGAAATTACCAATCACAAAAGTCACCGCCATCGTCTCGCCAATGGCGCGCCCCAGGCCCAGCATGATGCCGCCGATCACACCCGCCTTGGTGTAAGGCAGCACCACCTTGGACACCACCTCCCACGTGGTGGCGCCCAAACCATAGGCGGACTCTTTCAACAGGGTAGGTGTCACCTCAAAAACGTCCCGCATCACCGCAGCGATGAACGGAATGATCATGATGGCCAGAATAATGCCAGCGGACAAAATGCCAATACCGACCGGCGGACCCGACACAAACGCGCCCAGGTAGGGCGCATCCGAAAACAGCGCTTGCAGCGGTTGCTGGACATAAGTGGCCAACAACGGACCGAACACCAGCAAGCCCCACATGCCATACACAATGGACGGAATGGCCGCCAGCAACTCAATCGCAGTGCCCAAGGGGCGCTTCAGCCAGGCGGGTGACAACTCTGTCAAGAACAGCGCGATACCAAAACTCACCGGGACTGCGATCACCAGGGCAATGAACGAGGTCGCCAACGTGCCATAAATCATCACCAGTCCACCAAACTCCTCTTGCACGGGGTCCCAGGTCGTGCTGGTCAAAAAGCCAAGACCGTATTTCTCGATGGCCGGCCAAGCGCTGCTGGTTAAAGACACCAGAATGGCGATCAACACACACAGCGTGAACAGGGCCGCACCTTTGGCCAGCCAGCCAAAAATTCGGTCCGCCATGGGCCCGGATCGGGCCGCTTTCAGAGGAGAGGAGGGAGTCATGACAGGTCCGGACGATCTTGCAGACAGAGATAAGGGCATTTCATTGGCCGGAAGTGTAGTGGACACTTTTGACTCCAAAGACGAAGCAAATCCAGCGCCAAAGGCTTACTTCAATGCCACTGGCTTGCCAGATTCATCTTTGATCTGACCCCAGGCTTTCTCAATCACACTCACCACGCTGTCTGGCATTGGCACATAGTCCAAGTCAGCCGCGACCTTGTCACCACTTTTGAAGGCCCAAGTGAAAAACTTGAACGTCTCAGTCGCATTTTCAGGCTTGGTTTGCTTGAGACTCATCAAAATGAAGGTAGCCGTAGTGATAGGCCAAGCATTCTTGCCAGGCTGATCAGTAATCAACTGATAGAAAGACTTGGACCAATCCGCGCCCGCAGCGGCGGCCTTGAAAGATTCATCGTCTGGCGACACGAACATGCCATCCCGATTTTTCAAAAGGGTATAGGTCATTTTGTTCTGCTTGACATAGGAATACTCGACATAACCGATCGAGTTAGGCAGGCGATTCACGAAAGCAGCAACGCCTTCATTGCCCTTGCCACCCGCGCCGACTGGCCAGTTCACTGCTGTGCCCTCGCCCACTTTAGCCTTCCACTCCGGGTGAACACGGCTCAAGTAGTTCGTAAAGTTGAACGTGGTACCTGAACCATCCGCGCGGCGCACCGGTGCAATGGCGGCGTCTGGCAAAGCCAAGCCTGGGTTCAAAGCCGCGATGGCGGGATCATTCCATTTTGTGATTTTCCCCAAATAAATATCGCCCAGTACTTGGCCGTCGAGTTTCATTTGGCCTGGAGCAATACCCTTGACGTTGATCACGGGCACAGTGCCGCCGATCACGGTAGGGAACTGCATCTGCCCTTTCTTAGCCAATACCTCGTCGGTCTGAGGCATGTCGGAAGCACCGAAATCTACCGTACCAGAGTCAATTTGCTTGATGCCAGCGCCGGAGCCGACAGACTGGTAATTCACCCGAACACCCGTCGCTTTGTTGTAGTCAGCAGCCCACTTGGAATAGACAGGCGCTGGGAAACTGGCACCAGCACCCGTGATCTGCTGAGCACTTGCTACACCAGCGGATGTGATCAAGGCGACACCCGCCAAATTGATCAAAGACATTTTGAAACTGATTTTCATCGAAGGACCTTAGAAGTTGGAGGAAGGGTTATCTCGGTTGCGGTGTTAACTATAAGACGCTGATATGACAACCATGTGACACTGCACACCCTGCGGGTAAGTCTGTCCCGCATTGACAAAAGACGCATAAAAGTGTCATTAAATTGACATGAATGCTGACTACGCTCACCGCTTCCATGCACCTATAGAAGGAGTACACGGTGAGTTCAATTCACGACGAAGACTATGGCGCCCGACTGGCGCAAGATTTGGCAGATGCCTACGAGGAAGAACTAGAACAGGAATTTGAGGACCGCAACCTCGACGAGCTGACCCTCAGCCCCGCAGAGTTCCAATCAAGTCAGTACCGAAGCATGCGCCAGCAGTACTTTAGGGAACTCTTTCGAATGCAAGCCGAGTTAGTCAAACTCCAGGACTGGGTGGTCAAAACAGGCCACAAGGTGGTTGTGCTCTTTGAGGGTCGAGATGCGGCTGGCAAAGGAGGTGTGATTAAGCGCATTACCCAGCGGTTAAACCCCCGGGTGTGCCGCGTCGCGGCACTTCCCGCCCCCAATACGCGCGAACAGAGCCAATGGTATTTCCAGCGCTACGTGTCCCATCTGCCCGGCGCGGGCGAAATCGTTCTGTTTGACCGAAGTTGGTACAACCGGGCCGGTGTGGAGCGGGTCATGGGATTTTGCACGGACGATCAATACGAGGAGTTCTTTAGATCTGTCCCTGAATTTGAAAAAATGCTGGTCCGCTCCGGCATTCAGTTAATTAAATATTGGTTTTCCATCTCAGACGAAGAGCAACACCTGCGTTTTATGGGTCGTATTCACGACCCACTCAAGCAATGGAAGCTCAGCCCGATGGACTTAGAGTCCCGGCGCCGCTGGGAGGACTACACGAAAGCCAAAGAGGTCATGCTCGAGCGCACCCATATTCCCGAGGCCCCTTGGTGGGTTGTCCAAGCTGTGGACAAGAAAAAAGCCCGGCTGAACTGCATTCATCATCTGCTGGGACAAATACCTTATGGCGAAACCGAGCACCCCGCCATCATTCTTCCCCCGCGCGAACGCCACGACAACTATGTCCGGCAGGCCGTTGCCGAAGAGATTTTGGTTCCAACCGTGTATTAACAGCACAAATGATGGTCCGTGTGTTGGACCACCCTGTCGAAGTTGGTCATTTCTTAAAACGGTCCATCACGGTCAACGCATGGTCTGCCCCGGCCAAAAATTAATAAAAGAAAATATATGACCCGTTTGAACAACGAAAGCCGTCGTACCCTGCTGCGCGGTGCAATCGGCCTGGCTGCCAGCGCCGCGGCACCTATCTGGGCGCAGGGTAGAAAAGCCGTTAATGCCCCAGATGCATTGATGGTGGCCCAAATTGTGGACAACAGTCCCGACCAGCTCGATGTTTCACGAGACTTTCTGATTGGTTCACGGGCAGCATGGCGCGACATCAACCTCAAAGGAGGCATCAAAGGTCGCCCCGTGCAACACGTGACACTGGATGTTGACGGAACGGCTGCAAGCATGCAATTGGCCGTTGCGTCCATCAAAAACGCTGCGGAATGCATTGCGGTATCCGGCACCGCCGGGGACCGGGCAACCGTTCAATTGATCGGTCTGATGCAAAGAGAAAGGCTGGAGATCGCACATGTGGCTCCCTGGCTTCAGAGTTCAGACTTGCCCGTAGATGACGTCACATTTCCGATCTTCGCCTCCCGTCAGGACCAAATCGCACAAGCGTTGAAGTCACTGTCCACCATGGGCGTCCCTGAAATTGGGGTGGTTTACGCGTCCCAGCGCGAGCATAGACAACACCAACGCGATGTTGAGAATGCATGCGCCGCCTTAGGAATTAAACTTAAATCAGTCAATTTGACGCAAGACCTGGCCTCCGTAGGCCAAAAATTGCCCGCCGACACCCCTCATATTTTATTGTTCGTGGGCGGAACGCCGGAGCTGGTTCAGTTTCTAGGTGGTGCCGACCAACAAGCGCAGCGCCACTATGTCGTGGCACTCGCCAATGTCAATCTCAACACAATGCTGCAAATGGGCGCCACCAAAAGGACTCCTGTCATGGCAACCCAAGTGGTCCCAATGGTTAATTCGCCGGCATCCATCGTCAAATCTTATCGAGAGGCGCTAGTCCGATTTTTCGACGAACCACCAACACCACAAAGTCTCGCTGGCTATATCTCAGCCCAATACACCGCCCAAATACTGAATCGAATCGACGGCACTCTCAGCCGACAAACGGCTTTAGCCGCCTTTCGCAGGCGCGCCAATATCGACTTAGGCGGATTTCAAGTCAGCTTTCAGGACAGGCGACGCACCAGCAATTACGTGACACAAAGCATGATCACATCAGACGGTCGCTTGATTGGATGACGATCGACAACCGGCGGATATCCCGTTCACCAATGCTATGCTGTTAGATGTAATACAGGTACCAACACAAATGACAAATGGAACTCGCTTGGCGGCGGTTGACTTGGGATCAAACAGCTTCCGGCTTGAAATTGGCCATGTTGATCATGGACAGTTTTACCGTACTGAATACCTGAAAGAGACTGTTCGTCAAGGAGGGGGCCTCGATGACGATCGCAACCTCACTCCAGAAGCCATGCAGCGCGGCTGGGACTGTTTGGCCCGGTTTGGGGAGCGCTTGGCTGGATTTGGAGCGAGCCAAGTGAGGGCAGTGGCCACACAAACCCTGCGTGAGGCACGCAATCGAGATGAATTTCTCGGCCGTGCCAATGAAGCGCTCGGTTTTCCCATCAATATTATTTCTGGCCGTGAAGAAGCCCGCTTGATTTATCTTGGTGTCGCAGAGGCATTGCCGCAAAGTGACCAGCGGCGCTTGGTGATTGACATTGGGGGACGCTCTACTGAGCTGATCTTGGGTCAGGGCCACTCACCCAAGGTCATGGAGTCCTATCGCGTGGGCAGCATTGCTTGGTCGACCCGCTATTTCCACGACCAACAATTCACAACACACGCGTTTCAAATGGCCGAAATTGCAGCCAAAGCCGTGCTGGATGAGGCGCTGAACGTTTACCGGCGCGACACCTGGGACGTCGCTTACGGATCGGCGGGCACGGTGAATGCCGTGGGCGACTTACTGACCGCCTCGGGTTGGCCTGCTGGCGCGATCACCCGCGACGGCTTGGATTGGCTTTTAGGCAAACTACTCAGCGCCCAAAGTGCAGACCGACTGCGTTTACCCGGCATGAAAGATGACCGTCGTCCCATCATGGGTGGCGGCCTGAGCATCGTGCGAGCGCTCTTCGATTTGTTGCAGATTGATGAGGTGGTACACGCCACCGGTGGTTTACGCCATGGCCTTCTTTATGACTTGACGGGCAGAGAAAAGG